>JBIKOG010000062.1:0-33637 GCA_044358225.1 Bryobacteraceae bacterium
ATCTCGCCCATATGGGAGACATCGAACAGGCCGACGCGGTTGCGCACGGTCGCGTGTTCGTCCAGGATTCCCGAATACTGCACGGGCATGTCCCAGCCGCCGAAATCAACCATCTTCGCGCCAGAAGCACGATGCACCGCGTTGAGCGGCGTCTTGCGGAGGACTCCAGAAACGCTATCCATGAAACCCAAGGATACCGTGGTAGCTTCGAGAAATGAAATCCATTTCCTGGTCCTACCACCGCCAAGGTTGAACCACCTGCGGACGAACGCAAGAGTTTCTTGCGAAAAACAAGGTCGACGTCGCCACCCGTGTCGACGCGAAGAAAAACACCATCGGCCGGGATGAGGCGATCCGTCTGGCCCGCACGGCGGAGGCGATCATCTCGGCTAAGGGCAAGACCGTGAAGCGTCTTGCAAATCCGAAGGCCGCCGATGACGCCGCCATCGAGGCGCTCATCATCGGCCCCAGCGGCAACCTCCGTGCGCCGGCGTTCTTTGTCGGTAAGCAACTGGTGATCGGCTTCGAAGAGGAAGCCTACCGCGAACTGCTTACTTAGGCGGCGTCTCACCCTTCTTGCGCAGAGTGGGCGCTTTCCGCTTGCTCTGCGCCTCGGCTTCTTTCTTCTCGCTCACCTTCTTCTCCGACTGCTCCTTGGTCGACAACAGCGCGTCCCGCTCCTTCTTTTCGCGTGTCGCCTTGTCGATTACCGATTGCCCGCGCGCGTTCAAATCCTCCTGCGCCAGTTCCACCGAATCCCTCGTCGTCTCGATCGCGGTCTCTAACACCAGTTCGTAGCGCGCCAAGTCCTTCGGCTGCGCCTCACGCACCTTTTCCAACCGCGCCAGCAGCCCCTTCTCCGCATCTGCCAGGGCCTTCACGCCCAGCACCACATCCACCTTCCGCTTCAGCGCATCATCGGTCACCGTATCGGCGGCTTCAATGATCTTCGTGTACTGCTCCAGCAGGTCGTGGATCATCAGGCTACGCCCCGCCTTGTCCC
Organism: Bryobacteraceae bacterium; assembly: GCA_044358225.1. GTDB lineage: Bacteria > Acidobacteriota > Terriglobia > Bryobacterales > Bryobacteraceae. Next base: position 1,004 of record JBIKOG010000062.1, read on the forward strand.
GCTTCAACAGGCTCTCCACCTGGTCCACACGCTGCTTGGCGAAGTGCATGTAGAGCTGCAGTCGCTCGTTGCGCTCCTGCACCAGGCGTACCTGGTCCACCTCGTCGCCGGTCAGGAAATCCTTGTCCTGCGCCGCCAGCGCTACGGCAAGAAGAACAAACAGAATCTGTTTCACTGTGACCCCCGCAAGGTGGCTTCCACCAGCTCGTCAATCTTTTTGCCGACGTGTTCCAACACCCCGTCCAGCACCGGCCGGTCGTCGAAACTCATGTCGCGTTTGAACGTCTCCAGCCGCCGCAACAGATCCCGAAGCCGCAGTTCCGCCCGCTTAAAATACTTCGGATTCCGGCGCGCGTTCTTACCTGTCGCCTTCAACGAATCCACCGAAAGGTCCACCGCGCCCTGGAACTCCTTCAGCTGATCCTTAATCTTCTCCACGTCGTTGCGGTCCAACTCCGCCCGCATCGCCGTCAGGATCTCTCCCGCAAAAACCAGTGCCTTTTCCGAACGTTTTTCCAGATTCGGCTCCGCCTTTACACTCGCCAGATCGGCCCCCGCCAGCAGTCCCGAACATAGCAACACCGCGAAGCGACGTGTCATTTCTTGTCCAGCACTTTCTTCACTACCCGCACCCGCTGGCGCGCCTTAAACTCTTCTTCCGGACTCTTGCCGACGCTCGCCGCCAGGAACTTCTCATAGGCGGGCAGAGCCTCCTTGTAGAGCTTCATCCGGTCGTAGCAGAGCGCCCGCAGGTAGAGCTCTCCCGTCGTCTCTTCGCCCAGCGCGCGCAGCTTGTCAAAGCCCAACAGCGCACCCTGATAGTTCTCCAGCAGAAACAGCGTCGAGGACAACTCGCGCCATGCCGTCAACGATTTCGGATCCGCCTGCGCCGCGTTGTAGAACTCTTTGGCGGCTCCGGGCAGATTCTTCGCCTCGCGCAGCAAACGTCCCAACGTCAGCCGCAACTCCACGTTCCGCGGCTCCTGCTCCACCGCCGCGGCAATCAGCGGCAGCGCCTTATCGTTCTGCTTGGACTTCAAGTACGCCGTCGCCAGCGCGAAGCGGTTCGCCGCCGTGGGCGATGTCTTCACCGCATTTTCCAACTCCGCCACCGCGTCGGCCGCCTGTCCGTTCTCCAACAACAACACGCCCATGCGCTCCCGCGCCCCGGCGTTGTCTGGAAACTGCTTATAGATCGCAATCGCCGCCTCGCGGTTCTTCGCCTGCTCGTGGTACGACGCCAGTTCCAGCAGCGCGTCGCGGTAGGACGCATCGGCCGCCGCCGCGTCCGCGAACCAGGTGGCGCTCTCCTTCACCCGCCCTTGCCGCGCCAGCGTCCGGCCCATGGCCAGCATCGCCTCCGGCCGTTTGGCATCGGCCAGCAGCGCCGCCCGCAACGGGGCCTCCGCGTCTTCCCATTTGCCCAGGCCAATCAATGCTTCGCCCATGTAATAGTTCGGACGATACTCAGCCGGCTTTTGTTTCCGCGCCTCTTCCAGAAGCGCTGCCGCCTCCGTATACTGCTTCTGGCGCAGGTGCAGCACGCCCAGATTCAACTGCGCCTCGAACAGCCCCGGCTTCATCTCCAGAACTTTTTTGTAGGCCGCGATGGCTTCCGGATCCCGATTCAAAAGGCTCAGCGAAAGTCCCAAATGAAACTGCGCCGAGATGTCTTCCTTGTCCTTCTCCAATGCCTGTCCGAACAGCTTCACGGCCTCGTCGTACTTCTGGCCTTCCAATGCCTTCATGCCATCCGCGGCCGGGTCGGCCGCCTGCAGCCAGAATGCGAGAAGAAGTGTCGGCAACATACGCCTTTAGTCTAAGCGCTCCCCAACATCTCTCGCAGGAACCGCCCGGTATGCGAATCTTCGAGCTTCGCAATCTCTTCCGGCGTTCCCGCCCCCACAATCCTGCCGCCGCCGCCGCCGCCCTCCGGCCCCAGGTCAATCACCCAGTCCGCCGCGCGGATCACTTCCAGGTTGTGCTCAATCAACAGAATGGACCCACCGTTGTGGATCAAACGTTGGAAGGCGTCCAACAGCTTTCGGATATCGTCGAAGTGCAGTCCCGTGGTCGGCTCGTCGAACAGGAACAGCGTGCCTTCGGAGGTCGATTGCGCCAGATGAGCCGCCAGTTTGACGCGCTGCGCCTCGCCACCGGAAAGTGTGGTGGCCGATTGACCCAGCCGCAAATAGCCCAGCCCCACCTCCTGCAGCACCTTCAACTTATTCACCAGTTTCGGCGTATCGTGGAAAAACCGCAGTGCCTCGGCAATCGTCAGCTGCAGCACCTGATGAATGCTCAAGCCCTTGTACTTCACGTCCAGGATCGACTGCTTGAATCGCGTCCCCTTGCAGTCCTCGCAAATCAACTCTACATCGGCCAGGAACTGCATCTCGACAGTCACCGTACCGTCGCCCTGGCAGGTCTCGCAGCGCCCACCCGGGATATTGAACGAGAAATGGCCCGGCGTGTAGCCGCGCCGGTCGGCCTCGACGGTCGATGAAAACAGGTCGCGAATGACGTCGAAGGCTTTCACATACGTCACCGGATTCGAACGCGGCGTGCGGCCGATTGGACTCTGGTCTACCAGCACCACCTGGTTCAACTGATGCGCCCGCTCCAGCGTCTTCCACAGCGTCTTCTCCGCCGCTCCCGGCGCGTCGCTCTCGTCGTTCATCGGGCGCCCATCTTTGCCCAGTTCCCGTTCCAGCGCTTTGAAGATCACCTCATGCACCAGGCTCGATTTGCCCGATCCGGAGACGCCCGTCACCGCCACCAGCATGTGCAGCGGAATCGTCACCTCAACGTTCTTCAGATTGTTCGCCCGCGCGCCGGTGATCCGGATCGTCTTCTTCGCCACCACCTTGCGGCGCGCCACTTTCGGCGACGTCTCCATCTCGTTCCGCAGATATCGCCCGGTCAACGACGTGTTCTTCGGCGCCAGCAGCTGTTTATAGGAGCCTTCGAAAACGATCTTCCCGCCATTTTCACCCGCGCCCGGGCCCAGATCGACAATGTGATCCGCCGCCCGCATCACATCCGGATCGTGCTCTACGGTGAGAATCGTATTCCCCAAATCCCGCAGCTCATGCAGGATCTTGATCAGCCGCGCCGTATCCCGGCTGTGCAGGCCAATTGAAGGCTCATCGAGCACATAGCAGGCGCCAACCAGCCGCGATCCCAGGCATGTCGCCAACTGAATCCGTTGCGCTTCGCCGCCCGAAAGCGTGGCCGACAGCCGGTCCAGCGTCAGATACTGCAAGCCCACATCATTAAGGAACTGCAGCCGTTGCCGGATCTCCACCAGCACCTTCCCGGCGATCGCCTGCTGCTCGGGCCCCAGCGCCAATTCCTGGATGAACGCGTACGCCTCGGCGATGTTCATGCGCACCAGTTCGCACATCGTCAGCCCGCCCACGCGCACGTTCAAGGCCTCTTTCCGCAGCCGGGAGCCCTGACACTCGCCACACTCGGCATACCCGCGGTACCGGCTCAGAAACACCCGCACCTGCACCTTGTACTTCTTCTCTTCCACCGTCGAGAAGAACACGTTGCGCAGGTAGTTCAGCAGCAGTTCCCGCTCCGGTCTCTTCAAGTCCGACACCGGCACATCGCACGGCACGCTCTTGGCGTACAGCTTCATGAACTTGCCTTGCCAGACGTGATAGGCGGGCTTTGTCCACGGCTGAACGGCGCCGGTCGCGATGGTCAACGACGAATCCGGGATCACCAGATCCATGTCGTAATCGATGACGTTGCCGAAGCCCTGACACCGGGGGCAGGCCCCCACCGGGTTGTTGAAGCTGAACAGCTGCGGCTCCGGCGTCTGGTACTCGATATTGCACTTCTTGCAGGCGAATTTCTCGTTGAATTTGCGCAATGGCGGGTCCGGCACACCGGCCTGTTCGAACAGCACTTCGCCGCTCTCCCGGTAACAGGTCTCCACCGTGTCCGCCAGCCGCGAACGCAAATCGGTCGAGTTCGTAATCGCCACGCGGTCCGCCAGCACAAACACGGGCTTCGCGAAGTCAATGTCCAGCAGCGACTCCGGCGTCGAGAACTCAAATACAGTTCCGCCCTGGTATAGCCGGGTGAACCCCTTCCGCCGCAGTTCGAACAGGTGATCCCGCAACGCACCGGCGTCTTTGCCCGAGGAGTGCACGGGGAACAGCGCGTACCAGCGGGACCCGGCCGCCTCGGCCGACATCGTCTCGGCCACCACGTCCACCGTGTCCTTTCGGACCACATCCCCGCACGAGGCGCAGTACGTCGTTCCCGCCCGCGCGAACAGAAGGCGAAGGAAGTCGTACACCTCCGTCGACGTCGCCACCGTCGACCGCGGATTCCGCGTCGTGTTCTTCTGCCGGATCGCAATCGGTGGCGCCAGACCCAGAATCTCGTCCACTTCCGGCTTTTCCATTCGATCCAGGAACTGCCGCGCGTAGGCCGACAACGACTCCACGTACCGTCGCTGGCCCTCCGCGTACACCGTGTCGAACACCAGGGTCGATTTTCCTGACCCCGATACGCCGGTAACAACAGTCAATTGGTTGTGCGGAAGCGTCAACGAGACGTTCTTCAGGTTGTGCATCCGCGCACCACGAATGAAAATGGAATCTTCCAATGCTTAGGTCCTTTCCAATTATATGAAGGAGTTCACGCCCTCTCGCGTCCGGGCCATCCGTCGAACATTGGGTGATTGGTATCAGGCCAACAAACGGGATCTTCCCTGGCGGCGTACCTCGGACCCCTACCGGGTCTGGATCTCCGAAATCATGCTGCAACAGACTCGCGTTGCCGCCGCCATCCCCTACTATGAACGATTTCTCGCCCGTTTCCCGGATGTCGCCGCGCTCGCCGTAGCTTCCGATGATGACCTGCTCAACGCTTGGGCTGGCCTCGGCTACTACAGCCGAGCCCGTAATGTGCGAGCCGCGGCGCAAATGATCGTTGCCAACGGCGCCTTTCCCGACACCTACGACGCCATCATCGCCCTGCCCGGTATCGGTCCCTACACCGCCGCCGCCGTTGCCAGCATCTGTTTCGGCTTACCTCACGCTGTCCTCGATGGCAATGTGATGCGCGTACTGGCCCGTTTGACGCAGGAAGAAGGCGACATCCAGTCGTCCGGCACCCGCCAGCGCCTCCAACAGTCGGCGCAGGACTTACTCGATGTCGGTAATCCTAGTAATCACAATCAGGCCATGATGGAGTTAGGCGCTGTCGTTTGTATTCCCAGGGAACCAAAGTGTAAATTCTGCCCTGTTTCGAAGGATTGTCGCGCTCATTATTCCGGTTTGGCCGCTGAATTGCCTATCAAACTGCGGAGGGCCGAAATCCGCCGGGTCCGGCGGACGCTTCTGGTGGTCATACGGAACGGAAATATTCTCCTCTGGCAGCGCGAGCAAGATGCCGCCATGCTGGGGGGATTCTACGAACTTCCCGAACCGCATCAGCTTCCAGAGGTGAAAACTGCTAAACTTCTCTTCGAGTTCTCACACGCAATCACCAATCACATCTATGACTTCCATGTGATAGCGGCACGTGTGGGCCAGATGGACCCACCTCTCCAATGGGTGCCTCTGGAGCAGCTTTCGGCCCTCCCTCTCAGTACGGTAGCCCGGAAGGCCTTGGCCGGCGGGAAGGTCTTGCCCTAGTGCACCAGGCTTTTGTGCATATTGGGAAAAGTTGAACAGTTGTGAACTCTTGTTCAAGTAATAATTACATCCATGGGGTATCGAGTATGCTGAATTCAATCGGTGTTAGGGAATTGATGAAGACAAAGCTGACGTTCAAGAATAAGGGACGCCTGCTAACCATTTTGGTGGCAGTCCCGATGCTCGTCTGGGCCTATGACTCGGGTCCCGATCCGAATTCGGAAGGTGGCCCCGGGGGACCGGCGGCGGCCTGCGCCCAGTCCGGTTGCCATACCGGCACCGCCGTCAACGCTGGCGGCGGCAAGGTGGAACTACAGTTTCCGAGTGGACTCACCTACACGCCAGGCCAGAAACAGCGTATTAAGCTCGTCATTACCGACGCCTCCGCCCGCAACTACGGCTACCAGCTTTCCGCCCGGTTGGCCAGCAATGAGACCCGTGGCCAGGCCGGCACTTTCTCCACCGCCGGAACCAACCAGTTGATCCTTTGCCAGGACGGCCGCGCCCGTGCCGCCTCTGGCACCTGCCCCACCGCCAACCCCCTTGAGTTCTTCGAACATTCCCGCCCCAGCACGTCCAACACCATTGAGTTCGATTGGACCCCTCCTGCTACCGCCGCCGGCAACGTTCGTTTTTATGTAGCGGGCAACGCCGCCAACAGCGATGGCCGAAATACCGGTGACAAGATCTACACCGCCAATTTCACGTTGACCCCGCAGGCCGCCACTGGCACCCCGCCCGCCATCACCCCGACGAACGGCGTCACCAATGGCGCTTCGTTTGCTCCCGGTGTCGTCAGCGGGTCGTGGACCACGATTTTCGGGACGAATCTTTCGGCGACAACCAGAGATTGGAGCGGCGCCATCGACGCGGCCGGCAATTTCCCCACGTCTCTCGACGGCGTCAGCGTCACCATCGACGGCAAACCGGCTTTCATATACTACGCCTCTCCCAACCAGCTGAACATCCAGGCGCCGGACCTTGCCGGTAAGACTGGCCCCGTCGCCGTCGTCGTGAAGAACGCCGCCGGCGAGTCGGCCGCCTACTCCGCCACCGCCGCCAAAGAGTTGCCCGGCCTGTTCACCTACAGCCTCGCCGGGAAGACCTATCCGGCCGCGGTTCGGCTCGACGCCGTCGTTGTCGGCCCGCCGAATGTTCCCGGTGTCGTCCCCGCCAAACCGGGCGAAATGATTCTCTTCTTCGGAACCGGTTTCGGCCCCACCAATCCGGCCGTCACGCCAGGGAAAGTCTTCAGTGGAGCCGCACCGCTTGTCGACAGCGTAAACATGAGAATAGGCGGCATTTCTGTCACTCCCGCTTTCGCCGGGCTCTCCAGTTCCGGCTTGTACCAGTTCAACGTCACCATTCCCAATCTTGCGAACGGGGAGCATGCCGTCGAAATGTCCATCAACAGCGTTTCGATTCCTACGGGCGTCGTCATCGCTGTCCAACGATAAGAACAAAGGCCATATGATCCGCTCTACCAAACTTCTCCAACTTCTCTTCACAGGTGTCCTGATCGGGGCACCCGCGCTTTTCGCCTTCTCACCTGGTCCCCGCGGGCCGGTTGCCGGGGTTCCGACGGACAATAACGGCGCAAGTTGCGTCGCTTGTCATCGGACGTTTGCTCCGGCAAACTCTGATAGCCGGGGGAAGTTGGAGATTTTGGTGGATAAACTCACCTACACCCCCGGTGTCACCAAGAAGATTCGGGTCAAGATTGAACACCCCGACGCACAGCGCTGGGGTTTCCAGTTCACCTCCCGCATCGCCAGCGACACGACCAAGGGTGCCGGAGTTATTGTACCTAATGACACGATCCTGGTTCGTTGCGGACTCAGCATCGCTGTTCCTCCCTGCGCCGGCGAACCGGAACCCCAGTTTGCCTCACACACACAGCCTTCCACCCGCGCTGGAACGCGCGTTGGGGTGGAATGGGAGTTTGATTGGACCCCGCCGGCAAATGAGGTGGGTGACGTTACCCTCTACGTCGCCGGCAACGCCGCCAACAACGGCAACAACAACGCCGATGACCGCATCTACACCACCAGCATCACGCTGAAAGCCGAAGGCGCCTGCAACCTCACCAAGAAGCCGACCGTTCGCACCATCGGCAACGCCGCCTCCTTCGCCCGGGAAATCTCCCCCAACGCCATGGCCAGCGTGTTCGGTCTCGACTTCGAAGTCGCCGGCCGCACCCGCGCCGCCAGCACGGGCGATTTCGTCAACGGCGCCTTCCCGCAGCAACTCGCCTGCGTGGCCGTTGAAGTGGCCGGCCGTCGAGCACCCATCACCTACGTGCAGACCGACCAGGTAAACTTCCAGGTTCCCGCCGGTACGCCCTCCGGTTCCGTTCCGGTTACCCTCATCCTTAACCCGGGCCGCCAGAACGAAGTGAAGGGCGACGTCGCGACCGTGACCGTCAACACTCACTCGCCGGCCTTCTTCACTTTCAACGGCCGCTCCATCGCCGCCCAGACCTCCGACTTCAAGACCATCGCCGATCCCGCCGTCGTCCCCGGTGGCGTCGCAGCCCGGCGCGGTGATGTGGTCATCGTCTACGGTACCGGTTTCGGCCTCGGCGAGCCCGTTTACCAGGCTGGCGAAATCGTCTCCGGCCCCACCCCGCTCCGCGACCGCGTCACCATCACCGTCGGCGGCACAATGCTCGCCGCGGCCGATGTTCTCTACGCCGGTCTGGCTCCCGGAAACATCTCCGGCTTGCAGCAGTTCAACATCCGGATCCCGCAGTCGGCGGCGGTGGGCAATGTGCCCATCACCATCACCGTCGGCGGCGTGTCGACGGCTACGGCCGGCGCGATGATCCCGGTTCAGTAAATTCCAATCAAAACAGGCGAAAAGCGGGGCTCTGTCCCCGCTTTTCGCATTTCTGCGCACAATAAACTAGCCCTATGCGAGTAATTGTTCTGATCCCGCTGCTCCTGCTCGCCTCCTGCGCTCCCTCCCCTCGCCAACTCGACCATTCCGCCCGTGACACTGCCGCCCTCCGGGGACTCCGCTTTCTCGAGCAAATCGCCTCCCATCCCCAACACTTCAAAGACTACGGCCCCGATCTTCTCTGGGCTTTCTACACCCTTTCAGAAGCCTCCGCAGACCCGCTGTTTAAGCAGGAATCCCGGACTTTCGGCGCCAAACTCGCCCGCCAGTGGCGCGATGCCCACCCGGCGGTCCCGCCAAATGCCGGAATCAATCAGATCTATGACTACATCGCCGGAAGCGAAACGGCTGACGATCTCGGCGTGATCGATGACCCCATGCGCCACGAACTGGCACGCCAGGCCGGGCGTTTCTCCCCCGTCGACTGGCTCCGATTCAATCCTAAGATCGAACCACCACCCACCGACATTCCCCACCCCTGTTCCCGCTGCAAGCACGCCAATCACCGAGGGACGAAAAACTGCCGCAAATGTGGCGAGCCGCTTCTTATGGTCAGCCCCTACGACATTCTCTTCGACGCCCTGGTCACCACCTACTCCGGCCACCATTACGGCGTCCGTCTTGGCTCCGATTATGCCGATGTCGCCAGATGGATCCCGTCGCTGCGACCATACCCCGTCCCCTCCACGCTTGCGGCCGATTCCAATGTCACCTACACCATCACCCACATAATTTACACATTGAACGACTACGATCAGTACCGCCTTCGCCCCGAATGGCTGCCGCATGAGTTCGCCTTTCTCAAAGCCCACGCTCAAATGGCCATCGACGAAAAGGACGCCGAAACGCTCGGTGAGTTTATCGACTCCCTCCAGGTATTCGGGATGACCGATAAGGACCCGCAAGTCCGCAAGGGCATTGACTATCTGCTCGCCCACCAGAACGCCGACGGCAGTTGGGGCGAGATCCAGAATGACGACATTTATACCCGCTACCACACCACCTGGACCGGGATCGGTGGCGTCATGCGCTACGCCTGGCGTGGGGAGCGGCTGGCGATCCCCGAGGCGCTTCCTGCCATCTTGGCCGCGAAACCTCGGATTACCCCGTAAGACAACCGTTTCCTCAGGATTATCTTGGTTTCTCGCGCTGCCAGAGAGTCGTAGGATTTATCTAGATAAGAGGAGTAGCTTATGCCCGCAGTGGCCTGGCTCGCGGCCACGCTCGTCCTCTGCCTGATCGCAGAGGGAGCGGAACCGAACCGGCAGATCCCGGTTTATAGCGCAGCCAGCATCGTCAATGCCGCTACCAACGAGCCCGGCCCCCTGGCGCCGCTGGCACTCGTGTCTCTATACGGCAAAGACCTGGCCACCGTCACCCGCGCCATCTCGCTGGACGACGTTCGAAACGGCCAGCTCCCCACAACGCTCGTCGGCACTGGCGTCACCATCGCTATCGACAACATCGTCGTCCCGATCCTCTTCGTGTCCCCCGGCCAGGTCAACTTTCTGATTCCGGGAAACATTCGCACCGGACGCCGCCAGCTCCGGCTCTTGGTCAGCGGCCGGGCCGGCCCCGATGTCGAAATCATCATCGGCGATTCCTCCCCCGGCCTCTTCCAAATGGAGGCAAACGCCGTCATTGCCACTCGCGCCGACGGTTCCTTGATTTCGCCGGCGTCCCCCGCCATGCCCGGCGACATTCTCATCCTCTATGCCGCCGGCCTCGGCGCCACCTCGCCGGCCGTCACTGGGCTCACGATCCCGGCCGCCGCAGCCTCCATTTCGGCTCGCTCCCAATTCGCCGTTCTGCTCAACGATGCGCCCATCCCCGATGCCGATATCCTCTACGCCGGCGTCACGCCCGGCTTTGCCGGCCTCTATCAGATCAACTGCCGCCTGCCGGCCGATACCCCCGTCGACCCGGAAATTCGCCTTCGCCTGCCGGGCCAAACCAGCCCGCCGCGCCTGCATTTAGCTGTGCGCCCGGCCTCCGCCTCGGTACAATAGGCGCTGGCCATGTCCCCGCGAGTATTAGGTGCTGTTCTCTGTGTCGCCGCCGTGTCTCTCCTATCGGTCGGCCGCTTCTTCTTTCAGGTTGCCGACTTCTATCCCAAGGCGCCTTCGCCCGATGGAGTCACCGATTTCGACAATCGGTTCGCCGGCCTCCGCGCCATGCTCCCGCCCAAGGGCATCATCGGCTATATGACCGACCCGGGCACGCCGCCAAATGACACCAACGCGCAGGCGGAATATCACCTGGCGCAGTACGCCCTCGCGCCTGTACTGGTGGCCTACTCGCCCGACCACCGCTTCGTTGTCGGCAACTTCCACCAGGCGGTGACGACCGGCAGCCTGCGGGATCGCGGCTTTAAGCTGATCCGCGAGTTTGGCAACGGCATCGTGTTGCTCGAAAACGAGAAGGTACGCTAATGGGCGCTTGGCTTTTATTCCTGATTCTCATCGTCCTGGGCTTTGCCGCCATTCGCGCCCTCTGGCCCGCGCCTCCCCGCTGGTCCGACGCCGATCCGCTCCGCCTGGCCGCCGCGCCCGCCATCGGCTTTGGCATCGCCGGTTGCCTATACTTCGCACTGCGTATCGTTCTCCAGCAACCGCCCGCCATCGCCGTCGCCGCTGTTTGCGTTGCCACGGCGGGTTTGGGTTGGTTCGCCTGGCGAAGCGCGCAGTCGGCCGCGCCGGATGCTCCGGCTGTCCACGGGCAGATCCCGTTTTGGCTGTGGCTCCTGTTTGGCGCGGGCGCCGCCATGGCCTTTTTTACCTATCTCATGCTGACCGGCGCCGCGCCTCACGGGGAATGGGACGCCTGGTCCATTTGGAATCTGCGAGCGCGCTTCCTGTTCCGGGCACAGGAGTTTGTCAGTCCCTTCTCTCCGGTCATCGGCTGGTCCCATCCCGATTACCCGTTGCTCGTGCCCGGTGTCATCGCGCTCCTCTGGCACGCCGGTGGGGTCGCGTCCCAGTCGATCGCCGCCGCCGTCGGCTTCGGCTTCCTGCTCAGCAGCGTTGCTGTGCCCTTCTTCACGCTCCGCCTGCTCCGAGGGCCCGCCCTGGCCGCGCTAGGTACGCTCGCCATCCTCGGCGCTACCAGTCTGATTCGCGTCAGCGCGTCCCAATACGCCGATGTCCCGCTGGCGGCCTACATCGTGACGGCGGTCTGCTTTCTCGTTTATGCGCTGGAGGTGGAGGCGGTTGGGAAGTCTGTCGTCCTCCTGGCCGGACTTTCGGCCGGGCTCGCCGCCTGGACGAAGAATGAAGGGCTGCTTTTCTGCGTCAGTATCGTTCTCGCCCATCTGCTTTCCATCGTTCACCGGTTGGAACTGCTTCGCCGCCTGGCGACGCTCTTCGCGCTGTTGGCGGGCATCCTTGCCGTACTCGCGGTCGCGGGTCATTTCAAGTTCCGTATGGCCCCCGCGAACGATCTTGTTAATGCCGGTACAGCCGGCGTCGCCATGGCCCGCGCGACGGATTTTAATCGCTACTGGGTCACGTTTTGGGCCTTTATCGGGGAGTTGCTCACCTTTGGAAATGTCCTCGTGCCCCCAGTCATCGTGTTCGCCGTCTGGCTGGCGCTCGTTCGGTTCCGTACGAAGGTCACTGGCGCTTCGCTATTGCCCCTCACCGCCGCGGCCATTCAGTTGGCAGGGTACTTCGCCATCTATGTCACCACCCCGCAGGATCTGGACTGGCAGTTGAATACCTCGCTCCCGCGCCTTCTCCTGCATGTCTGGCCTCTCGTGGTCACTGGTATCTTTCTGATTTCCGGGGACCTTTTTGGTAACAGACCGCAACCTGAACCTGCCCAGCCGCGTTCAAAATAGGGATGGCGATTGCATTCGCCGGCCGTACAATGAAGGAGGAACACCTATGTCGCCATCAACGCTCGTTTTGATCGGTCTCAGTGGCCTGTCGCTGTGCGCCCAGGCTGCTAAAACGGATCCCTACGCGGTTCCCACCGGCACGCGGGTCCCGTTGGTGATGATCAACAGTGTTTCTACCAAACACGCCGCCGAAGGCGATCGTATCTACCTGGAGACCTCTTTCCCCATTCTGGCCGATGGCCGTGTCGTGATTCCGACGGGCTCCTACGTCGCCGGTACAATCACGTCCTCCAAACGCGCGGGCCGTGTCAAGGGCCGCTCGGAGCTCTACGTTCGTTTCGATTCACTCACCCTGCCGAATGGTGTCACCCGCGATTTCCGGGCCCGCATGGGCGCCCTGGATGGCCGTGCCAGCGAGACGTTCGACAGGACCGAAGGCCGTATCAAGGGCGAAGGAACCAAGGGTCAGGACGCCGTGAAGGTCGCCACCGCGGCTGGCGCGGGAACGTCCGTCGGCGTGATCGCCGGTAGCGCCGCCGGCCGCCCCATGATGGGAACCGCCGTGGGCGCCGCCGCCGGTGCCGCTGCTGGCATGGTGGGGGTTCTCCTCTCCCGTGGCCAGGATGTGGTCCTCGGGCGTGGTACTGTCGTCGAAATGGTTTTGGACCGGACGCTCGAATTTTCCGAGAACGACATCGACTTTAGCGCCGCTCCCTCCGGACGCCGCTCGGCAATTACCGAGGAAGGCCCCGTCCGAAAACGCCCCAACGGCGTCGGAATCCCCGGCCAACGGCCTGCATTGGGCACTCCGTAAGGTTTTCCACTTAGAGGCGGGCAGAATCTGCCCCGTACGACGATGGTACTTTTGACCCTACGCATTACCGGGTCTGAAGTACCTATTTTTTTGAGAGGGAAGGACTATTCTCCAGCGTACTTCCCGCCGATACACTCTTTGTGGAGCTATGGACTTAGGATCGTTGGAACTCCAGATTTTCGTTAGTCTGACCGTGGTACTGGGCGGCGCCTTCGTGGCTCTCGTCTGTGACTACCTCAAAGGCAATAACGAACAACTGCGCGAACACAATATTGAATTGCGCGTCCGCAAGGAAGAACAGGAGCGGCGATTGCTTCTCGATCCAGCCGGATTCCTGGGCCAGTGGATGCCAGGTCAACGCCAGGCGGCTGCTCGAACTGTCACCGCGGCGGAGCCGTCGGCCGTTAACCGGGCCGTGGCGCCGCACGAGGTCATGCAATCCTTCGCGGATCCGGAGGCGCTGGCGGAAGCCAATGATCGCGCCGCCAAGCTGCATGCCCGGGCCGGTGACGAACCGTTTGAGACCGCCGATGTGCCCCCGATGACGCAACGGCGGACCGGTCGCAACCGCGGCAATCGCAAATCGTCGCGCCAGGTTCGAAAAGAACCGGAGAACTACGCGGACTGGGTGCGCCCGGAAGTCATTGCCAAGGTCGCACGCCGCGCACAAGCCACAGCGGCTTACTCCTCCGACATTCGTGAAGAGCTGGATGCATTGCCCGAGGAGGCTCTGCCGGAGCCGCTGAATGCGCCCGAAAACTGGGACATTCGCCAGCAGTTGCCTGGCAATGACAGGACGAGGCGCGAACAACCCAAACGGTCAACACCCCGGGCGGACGAAGCCCCCGCTGCCGCTCAGGTTACGACTGCGGCGGTTGCCGTGATGGCGGAACCTGCCGCTCCCCAGGAGACGGTGGCTGCCGCGGCGCAGATTCCTCCGGAAGCCCCCCTTCCCGAGAAACTCGCGCCGGAAGAGGCCGTAATCCTCCAGAAAGAAATTGAGCGTGTTGCGCAGCTCGAACGTCGTCCCGTCACAGCCGCTCCGGGGACGATCCTCCGTCCGCTGACGGTACCTTCGCTCAAGCTGGAAGACGAATTGCAACGTGTCGCTGAGATCGCGCCGCCTGCCGCGCCGGCAGCGTTTACGTGGAATAGCGCCCTGCTCGATGAAGTGATTGCCGCCAGTGGCACCCGGGAAGTCGTGGCTCACACGGCGGCCCCGCTCGTCGCCTCGCCGGAACCAGTCCTTGTTGCCGAGCCTGTCACAGTGCCGGTCGTCGCTGAGGACACGGTTGCAGCTGCTGAGGCGCAGGAAGTAGTGGAATTGGTTGATGTGCCGCCCGTCGTTGCCGCCTCCGAGCTGGAGTCTGTTCCCACAGAGCCGGTTGTCGAAGAATTGGCCACAGTCGAAGTCGCTCTTGGCCACAATGAGTATTGGGAGCCCGCTGCGAGTTCAAGCGGCGGCGGCTCCTCCTTCGATATCGGTGAGCCTGACGCAGGTTTGCCGGAATCCCCCTCCGTAGAATTCGCCGTTGCTTCGCTGTCCGCAGAGGCCGGCGTGGCTTCGGAACAAGCCGATTCCGCTCCGGAGTTGGTTGAGCCCCTTGCGCTTCTTGCCGAACCGGCCGCCATCGTTGCCAGCGTGGATGACGACCCTTTTTCTACCGGTGATTTACTCGTGGAGGCGCCGCTCGGCATCGCCGAAGTGGAGCTTCTCGCAGCGCCGGTAGTCGAGGAATTGGTCACAGTCGATGTCGCTCTTGACCAAAACGAATATTGGGAACCGGCTGCGGTTTCAATCGATCAGCCTGAAGTAGTTCTGCCGGAAGCCCTCGCCGTCGAAATGGCGGTTGCCGTTGTGTCGTCCCAGGCCGAGCCGGTTACCGAACAATCAGATGCCGCTCCGGAGCCGGTCGTCATCGCCGCCCTGGAGCCGTCGTCTACTCCCGCGGAACCGGTTGCCGCAGAATTGGTCGCCGTCGACCCAGCTCTTGACCAACATGAATACTGGGAACCGGCCGCGGTCTCAATCGATCAGTCGGAAGTAAGCCTGCCGGAAGCGCCCGCCGTCGAATTAGCGGTTACCGCTCTGTCCGCGCAGGCCGATACGGTTGATGAACAATCAGATTCCGTGCCGGAACTGGTCCAGGCCTTTGCGCTTCACTCTGAGCCCGCCGCCACAATTGCCGGCGTGGAAGAAGAACCTGTTTCTACTGGCGATCCACTTGCCATTGAACCGGAGTTGGAGTCGATCGCCGTCGCCGAAGTAACAGCGCCATTGGCCGAAACCCCGGTCGAAGCTCTCCCACTCCTTGCCCAAACGGAAGAACCGGAGTTCGTGGAGGCTTTCCTGCCCGCTGAGTTGCTACAGCCGGTCCCGTTCGAACCGATCGAACTCGAGGTCTCTCCGGAGTTGAGTCCGGTCGCCGCAGAAGCTCTCACCTCCGATACTGCGGTCGAACCGCCTCCGTTTGTTTACCTGATCGATTCTGTAGTCGAACCAGTTGAACTCCAGGAAACTGAACCGCAGTTGCCCGTGGTTCTTGAAATGGCTCAAGACTCTGACGCTGCGGAGGCCGTCGCCGTTGAACCTCCCCCGTTCGTCTTCGAATTCGAATCTGACTCGATTCCGGAACCGATTGCCGAACCGGAGCCTGTTGTCGCGGAAGTTGCCCCGGTGTCGGCGGCTGAAATCATCGACTGTTACTCTTTCTGGCCTCGCCCGTCCCGCCTCGCGGGCATGGGGATCTCCCCCATGGTCGACTATCTGCAATCTATCCCTGGCGTCGAACCTCCTGCGGTCCGGTTACCGCTTGTTGCTGAGCCGGCCCTCTCGTTCATTGAGCCCGAATCCACCATCGAATCCATTGACGAACCTTCGGAGCTTCCGGAACTTCTCCCTGCTTTTGCAGACCTCGCCTGGGAAGACTCGGTTGCGCCCGTCTCCGCCGAACCGGAAGTCCTGGCCGCCATTGCAGAGCCGCCTCCGCTTTGGATTCCCGAACTTCAGGCCGAGCCGGAACCCATTCAGAGTCTGGTACCGGCCGCGCCGATAGACATCTCCGCGCTTCGGCAACCCGAGCCGGAACTGATCGCACCGGCTCCGCCCTCGATTCCCGACCTTCTCCTGCCCACGGGAATGCACGACATCTCGACTTGGACACGCTTGTTGTCGTTGCCGAACCCGATGACGGGCATTCTCATCGTCATCTCTCTGCAGCCCAGCGAGAACCGCTCCAACCTGCCCCAGCCCAAAGGCACGGCCGTGGCGGAGAACAACGCCCCGGCTATCGACAAGTTCATGGCAAGCTTCGTCCGGGAAGGCGACTTTGGTACTCACATTTCCGAGAACCAATGGGTCTTCATCTACAGCAACGATGTCGCCGGTTTCAACCAACGTCGCGTGGGGATGATCTCCGAAAAACTCTGGGACTTCCAGTTGCGTCACCTCGGCCTGGCAAACGTCAACTTCAAGTGGGGCGCGATCGATGTGCAGTCCGAACCCCTGAGTGCTGCGCTTGACGCTGCTCGTGACCGAATGAACCAAACCAACCGTGCCCGGAAATTGCCCGGCGCTGACAGGGTCGCTCCCCGTCGCGTGGTCAACGGCTAACACTGACAAGCAAAAAACCGGCCCGGACATCCCTCGGATGTCCGGGCCGGTTCTGTTTTAGGGCTTCCGGCGCAGCTCCCCTTCCAGTGCTTCCAGCGCCTTCCCGGCCTCCGTCCATTGGCCCTGCTGTGCCGCCTTTCGATAGCGGTCCATGTGCTGGCGAAGCGTCTCAATCCGCCGAGCCCCTTCAGGCGTCAAACTCACCGGCTGGCTGACTGCCGGTTCTCCTGGCTTGGACTCCTTTGTCACCAGGGCCGGCTGTCCCACCGCTCCCGCCAGCTGCGCCAGCGCCTGTTCATAGGTGTCCGTATAGATCAGTTCGTTCCCGTAGGCGACAACCACCTTCTTCAACTGCGGCATCCTCGCCTGCGAGGCCTGCAGATAAATTGGTTCAACGAACAGGAACGTATCGCCTACCGGCAACACGACCATCTGGCCATGCAACACTTGCGACCCCTGCTGATTCCAAAGCGTCAGATCCTTGGAAATCGTTTGGTCCTGGTTCAGCCGGCTCTCGATCTGCATCGGACCAAAGAACAACTGCTGTTTCGGCAGCTCTAGAAGCGACATCTGGCCCAGATTCTTGCCATCACATCTCGCCAGCAGCAGGCCAATCAGGTTGTCCTTCCCTCGTGGCGTAAAGGGCAGCACCAGCAGGAACTCGGGTTCCCCGGTTCCCCCGGCCTCCTTCGGCAACACCGCCACTACGTAGTTCGCTTCAATCGGCTTCTTGCCGCCCGCATTTCCCGCCGTCGAGCGCCGCGCGACATCCCAGACGTCCACTTTGTTGTAAAACGCATCGGCGTCCCGCATGTGGTACGTCAGTAGAATCTCCGCCTGGATCTGGAACAGCCACTCCGGGTACCGTACGTGTTCCCGCAAGTCGGCCGGCATCGCCGCTTCGTCCAGAAACAGCGCCGGAAATACACTCCGATAGGCACGAATCAGCGGGTCGCCGGCCTCAAACACGTAGAGCCGCGTCTCCCCCGTATAAGCGTCCACCGTCGCCTTCACGGAATTCCGCGCGTAGTTGATCCCGCCCGACTCCTTCGTCGCCACCTCTTCCGCGTAGGGGTGCCGGTCCGAGGTGCTGAAGCCGTCAATGATCCACGTCAACTTCCCGTCCGCTCGAATCACCAGATACGGATCGGTGTCCCATTGCAGGAACGGCGCCAGTGTTTCCACCCGATCCCGCACCTTCCGCCGGATCATCATCCGGCTGTCGTCCTGCAGATACGACGTCAACAGAATATTCCAGTCGCTGTAGGCAATCGCCGCCGCCGTCCGCATTGCAAACGACCGGATCGGGAACCCGCCCGTGCCATCGTAGTGATTGTGTACGTTTGACGACCCTTCCGGATAGTTGAACTCCGGCTGCGACGTCCGCACGAAAACGGGTTCGTGCGCCACTTCGCCGTAGTAGATCTCCGGCCGGGTTAACTGCAGTCCCTGCGCCGTCACCTTCGGCGGCGCGTCCTGGATGAACAGTTGCGGCAGCCCATCCGGCGTAATCCGGTTCGCATCCGCCGCCACTACCCCGTAGCCATGGGTATAAATGACATGCCCATTCGGCCAACCGCTCCGCGCCGAACCCACCTGCTGAATCTCCAACTCGCGCGGGGCCAGCAGCACCTGCCGCAACTTCCCGCCAATCCGGTACCGGTCCACGTCGGTGTCCACATACGTGTACGGACGCAGCGGCTGGATCTGTGTAATCGTGTCGTGGAAAGCCTGCCAGTCCCACAGCCGTACGTTTTCCAACAGCGCCTGGTTCGCCGCCACGTCAATCTTGCCCGACGGTGTCGCCTTGTGCTGTACCTCTTTCAGCTTCGCTCCCAGCCCGTAGGCCTCCCGGGTCGCCTTCAAATGGTGTTCAATAAAGGGTTTTTGCAGCGTAATCTCATTCGGCCGCACATGCACCGAATTCACGACTCCCGGCACAATCGCCCGCACCGGCAGGAACAACAGAATCAACAGCGCCTTCCGCCCCTGCCCGGCGGCCACCAATCCCGCGGCTACAACAATCAGCGCGGCCCACGCTACCGTCAGCGGAATCGTCACGTTCACCGCCACGTAATCCGCCCCGGTCAGAAACGAGTGGCTGTCATAGAGCGATCCATACCGCCCCAGCCACTCCCGCGCCGCCAGCGCCAATAGCGCCGCCGCGCCCAGATACCGCGCTCCGGACAGGTCCCCGCCGGTCATATCGGCCCAATCGATCATGATCTCTCCGCCCGTGAACCGGCTCCGCAGCGCCCACACCCGGCTCACAATCCAATATCCGATCGCGCAAACGGCAAGCAGGAAGAACAGATAGCCGCTCAGGCTCCGATACACCGGTAGGTCGAAGAAATAGAACTCCAACGGATTGCCAAACACCGGATCCCGCCAATCGCTCGTCGGGTTCAGGTTTCGGCTGCCCAGCCACGTCGCCAAGTCCCACGAAGAAAACTGGGCCGCCGCCAGCAGCCACGCCAATGGCAGAAGCGCCAGCGACGACACCCGGGCGTACCACGCATACCGCGTCACACTGGACCCGGCCGCCTTCAAAGCCCGCGCGTGGACAATCCACAACACCACATACCCGAACGCCGTGGCATAGATAATCGGCGCCGTGTGGACATACATCTGCTTCCACCACGTCTCCAACTGCCCCACTTCGTTCCACCACTGATAGTCCAGAATGGCCGTCGTTACCGTCCTGGCCATAACCAGCAGCAGGAACAGCCCCAGGACGATTCCCCCGCACCCAAAACGCTGACGGCTCCCGCCGCCTCCGCCCTGTCCATCCACTTCAATATCAATCACTGGTCCCGGCATGTGTCACCCTCTTCGTGGCAGCCACAGCCTCCGCGAGGGGAGGTGCGGCTCTCTTTCATAGTAGCCGCTCACCCACCCGGTCCTACTCCCTGGCGTGCTGCGGTGTGCGCGTCCCCTGATAACGAACCGAAAGATGCGGCGTCTCCAGCCTCTTCCCGCCCTGCTTCCGGGACTGCAGACAACTCTCCAGCGCCCCGCTCACAATCAGCGTCCGCTCCACCGGATACGGCGCTTTCCCTGTCACGAACATCTCTTCAATCTTGCTCACCAGACACGCCGAATAGGTGACATTCGGCACCGGCGACAGGAAGAACTGTGTCGATGCAATCCCTTTCCCCTTGATCTTCGCCGCGAAGGTATAGTCGCGCACCGCGCCGTTCAGCATCAATAGCGTCGTCCGCAACCCGTCGTTCCGTTCAATGAAATACGCCGCCGGTTTTCCCACCAGCTTCTTCAATTCGCCCGACCCCCACAGGTCCTGCGTGCGCGCATCCTCCAACGTCAATCCCAACGGCGTGTCGCTGCGCGAGAGCGCCGACACCAGCAACTCCCGTGACCACCGCCTGTCTTCCCACACCGCATTCCCGTCCACCAGTTGGACACTCTTCACGCCCGTCTCGCCGCCCTTCCGGCGTTCCACCATGCATTGCATCGCCTCCAGCGCGTGGTAATCCATCGGGTCGCTCCCGCCCACGCCCACCATCAGCGCCTCTTCGATCTCGCAACCCAGCGGCAACTCCAAATCCGGCAGCCGCCACGTCACCGGCAGGCTCGACCCGGCCAGCATCGGGAAACCCATCTTCTTCGATTGGTCCACCATCCACTTGGCCTTTTCAAAGCTGTAGGAGAGATGCTTGTCGTTGTAGACCGGCACGCTGCGCCCGTCTTTGGCGAAAACATCCACGCACTGTTTGAAGAACTCATGCCGCGGATACAGCACCTGGCCCAGATCGTTCTTCGGGTAGTCGCCGTGCTCGGCGATGATCAGCACCGCGTCCACGGCCAGCTTATCGCCGCCGCAACGCAACGTCTCGGCAATCGTCGGATAGACGTTGAAGCCGAACTCCTTCGCCCGCTCCTGGCTCTGGTCGCCCTCCGGCTTCTGGTCCACATACAACGACACCACTTGCATGTCGCCCTTGTGCCACTTGCCGTGCAGCGGATAGCCAATCAGCAACCGGTCGCCCATATGCTGGGCGTGGGACAGATACCGGTAGATGGTCGTGAGGATCGCAACTCGTTTCGGCATTAGCCTCTCCAGAACGTGGAATCGGTCGGCGCAGCGTACGCCACTTGGGATAAATGCGGCGTCTCCAGCCGCTTTTCCCCTTGGAACAGGCTGTCGACGCCCGCCGCCGTCAAACCCGTCGTCAGCAGCGTCCGCTCCAGCGGATACGGCGATTTCTTGTTCAAAAACAGCTTCTCGATGTTATTCGTCAGCGGTGAAAAGAAGTTCGCCAGCGTCGTCCGCCCCGGTGGCATCGGCAGGTACATCTGCGTCGAAAACGGATCTTTTCGTCCGTCAATCGTGCAGGCGAAATTGAAATCCTCCACCAGTCCGCCGAACAGCAGCATCGACGATTTCAATCCGTCGTTGTGTTCGTACACGTACGCCACCGGTTGCCGCACCATCCGCTGCATCGATTCGAGCGTCGGGAAATCGTTGTTGAATCCCGGTCGCGACGGCTTCAACGTATGGCTCCGGCACAGCGCCGCGTCCATCAACTCGCGCGACCAAACCCCGTCCTTCATCGCCTGCCAGAACTTTTCGCCGCGGTAGGCTTGCACCCACTTCACGCCGCTCTCCCCGCCCTTGCGCCGCTCCACCATGCACTGCAGCGTCTCCAGCGCGTGAAAGTCGTAGCTGTCCACGCCGCCATACCCCACGCAAACCGCCTCGCGAACCTTCGCGTTCACCGGCATTTCCACGCTCGGCGTCCGCCACGTCACAGGCAGGCTCGACCCGGCCATCAGCGGGAACCGCATCTCCCGGCTGGTGTCGTACATCTCCTTCGCCCAGTCCCAGTTCCACGACAGATGCTTGTCGTTAAACACCGGCACCGCGCGCCCGGAATCCTTGAAAACCTTCGTGATTTCCTTGAAAAACTCATACCGCGGATACTTCGTCTGCCGCTTTTCGTTCCGCTCGTACTTGCCGTGTTCGCCGATCAGCAACACGCCGTCCACCGCCAGTTTGCCCGTCCCCAGCGTCAGTGCGTCAGCGATCGACGGGTATATCTTCATCGACGGGAACTCTTTCTCCCGCGACCGGCTCAAGTCGTTGCCCCCCACCTGGTCCACCCACAGGGACACCAGATCAAACGGCGGCTTGTGATGGGTCCCGCCCCATCCGTAGCCGATCAGGAACCGGTCCACGATATGCTGCGAGTGCGAAAACTTGAAATAGATCGTGCAAATCGCCGCGATCTTCGGCCGTCCGGTCGCCGCCGTCGCCGAGGCCACAAACGGCACGCCCGCCAGTACATCTCTTCTGCTGATCATGTGCTCTCCGCTCCCGTAACGGTTAGGCTATCATGCAGCCTTTCGCCCAATGCAGGCCCGAAATTCGAAGACAAAGCCCATTGATCCCAGTCCCATTCTCCAGTCGGCATTTGCCTTCTGGACTTCCGAAGTTCTTCTCGCCGCCGGCGGCTTCGATTTGCTCACCAGGCTCGGGGCTGAAATCGAAATCCGCCCCGCTACAACACCTGCATACTCAACATGCTGAACGAGCGTCTCTTCACGTTTCGGCACGAACTTACCGAAGCCCGACGCACCGGCAAGCCGCAGAGCGTATCCAACATGGCAGCAAGAGAATGTTCGAGGAACTCTATGGGTGGTATGACCTGTCTCTCCCGCATCAACGTCTCCGTCTCTTCGACCCCTTTGCGACATAGGTGGCGCCGGCAGTCTGCTCCGCAAGGAAGTGGCCGCACCTTGCCTTTACGTCGTTCGATCTGCCTCCCGGCGGCGCGTTGGTAACGATTGAAGCCATCATCGACGACGCCAGCCGCGAGAACCTCTTCGGCATATTGATGTCCGTCAACATGCGGATCGAATTCGGCGACGCCCTCGATGACTCGGCCGCCGACTTCCGCGGCTGGTGCACAGAGGTTGGCTTCCAACGCTTTGACGTCATTCACCTGGCCGGTCCCTCGTCGGCCGTCGTCGCCTGCAAATAGCGGCGACGGCCATCGCGAACCACTGCTAAAACACGAGCTTCAGCGCCAGTTGGAACTGGCGCTGAGCTCCGAAATCACCGCTCGAAACCGCTCCGGTAATCTGCCCGAAAGCCGCCGCCGAGGAACTCCCGATCGGCAGCAGGAACGTGGCCCGGTTGGCGACGTTGAAAACCTCGCCGCGGAACTGCGCCGAAATGCGTTCGGTAATCGGGATGCGCCGGTAGATGCCCAGGTCGACGTTGACGGCCTGCGCGCCGCGCATCGTCGTTCGTCCAACGTTGCCAAACGTCCCAACAGCATTCACCTGCCAGGCCGGAGTATCTCCCGGAGCGCAGTTTCGCCGCGTCCCGTTGGCCAGCAACGTACATGGATTGAACCAGCGGGATGGCGTTGGATCGGCCACGCGCCAATCTCCGATCGCGTTCGGCCGGTCCGCGCCGCCGTCCGTGTTGCTCTCGTCGCGGCCCGACGTAATCGTGAACGGGCGGCCCGCCTGCCACGTGAAGATGCCGGTCGTCTGCCAGCCGGAAATAACGGCCTTCGCAAACCGGTTACTCACCATCTTTCCGAAGGGCAGGGAATAGACGGTCGACATCACAAACCGGTGCGGCGTATGGAACGTCGAAACACCGCGTTCCGCCCGCAGATCACGCGCATTCTGCGCGAAAGCCGGCGCCGCCGCGTCGTCGGTCGCCACCCCCGGCGTGTAGTCCAACGACTTCGACCACGCATAGCTCGTCAGGAAGCTCAACCCCTCGCTCAAGCGCCGCTCCAGCCGTACCGCCATCGAATTGAAATTGGAGTTTCCCATCGCCATGATGTAGCCGCCAGTGATCCCGCCCCAACCCCGATACGGCCGGCGGTTCGCCACCGTGCCCGTGCCCGGCAGAGCCTGATTGATGTTCAACCCAACCGGCAGTTTGCGCCCCGCCGATCCCATGTACGTCACATCCAACACCAGGTTCCGCGCCAGCTCGTGCTGCACGCCAAAGCTGTACTGCCCGATATAGGCCGTACGGATGTCCCTCTGAATCCCCGGCGCCACCGGCGTACTCGTCGTCAGGTTGAACATGTCCCGCAGATTCGTCAGGAAAGGCGGAGAGAACGGACCTGCCTGCTGCGCCTCCCGGAACGGGGAACTGCGGGAGAGCGGCGTGATGCCGTTGCCCACCATCTGAATGTCATAGAACAGGCCGGCCCCGGCGCGAATAACCGTTTTCCCCGCATTCGCCGGCCGGTAGGCCAGCCCGACGCGCGGGGCAAAGTTGTTGTAGTCGGTATCGAACACCTGCCTGCCTATCCCCGCGCGCGCCCGCATCAGCACCGCCCCGGTCGGGCCCAAAAACGCCTCCCGGTCCCCGGCCACAATCAGCGTATTCGTCGATGGGTCGAAGCTCGACAGCTTGTTCACCCGCTCCGTCAGCGCCGGATACAACTCGTAGCGGATACCCAGGTTCAACGTCAGTCGCGCGTTCAATTTCCAGTCATCCTGGAAGTACGCTCCCGACGAAGTCAGCACCGCGTTGTGGAACGGCTCGCCCAGCGCCCGGCTGGCTTGAAACGGAAAGCCCAGCAGTAGATCGGCAACCGAATTCCCCGTATATCGCCCGTCGAAATTGAAGCTGCCGCGCCCCGTCGACGTGTTGAACGAATTGAACAGGAAGCGGAAATAGTCGCCGCCCATCTTGAACGTGTGGGTCCCGCGGATGTAGGTCATCGTGGCCACGTAGTGATACGTGTTTTCGCCGCGCCCCTGCGGTTGGCTGGTCCCGCCGCCGATGCCGGCGTACCCGGTCAGCGACACTCGCGGCGCGCCATTGTTGAACGGCGTCTTGCCCACGTCCGTCAGGCCCAGAATGCCCAGTTTGCTCACAACGTCAACGTTGTAGTCCTCCTGCAGGTTCAATACTTTCAGTCGCGAGTAACCCGCCCTCACTTCCGCAATCAGTTGCGGTGAAAAGATGTGCGTCCAGTTCGCCACCGCGTGTTGCGTGCCCGAACTGCCGAGCGTGCCGTACCCCGGCAAGCCCACGCCCGCCAGCGGCGACAGCCCTCCGCTGTCCTGCCATTCATACACCAGATACGCGCTATCTTTTTCCGAGAACCGGTGATCGCCGCGCGTCATGAACTGGTGCGCCTCATTCTTCGTCGCCGCGGAAACGTTGAAGTTCTGCGTCCCCGTCGTATTGGGCAGCGGATACAACGACAGCAGTCCGACGCCCTGCGGGCTCAGCGAGGCCGCCGGAATCCGATTGCCGGGAAATGGCGTGTTGCCGTTCCGCGGATCGCGAATGGCGCCGCTCAACCCGCTGAAGTCTCCGCTCCGTAATGCCGCGTTCGGAAGCGTCGCCCGGCTGGAATCCTGCTGCCCGCGCAACTGCCCTTCATAGCCCAGAAAGAAGAACGTCTTGTCGCGCCGCAGTCGTCCGCCGGCCACTGCGCCGAACTGGTTCCGCCGGAACGGCGGCTTACTGGGGGCAAAGAAGTTCCGCGCGTCAAACGCCGAGTTCCGGTGAAACTCCCACATCGAACCATGCAAATCATTGCCGCCGGATTTCGTCGTCACCATCACCTGTGCCCCGGACGCCCTGCCGTACTCGGCGGAATACGTCCCCGTCATCACCTTGAATTCGCGCACGGTATCCAGAATCGGTGTGTGGCTCGCTCCGTCGGAGGCAGAGTTGTTGTCGATCCCGTCTTTCACATACAGGTTCGAAACCTCCGAAGCGCCGGCAATATTCAGGCCGCCGCGGTTGGCGTTCGCCGAACCCTGCACCGCCGGCAGCACGTTCGGTTGCAACACCGCCAGTTGCAGATAATTCCGCCCATTCAGCGGCAGTTCCACAATCTTCCGCTGCTCCACCACGCCGCCGATGTTGGAGTTGTCCGCATTCAAAAGCGGCGCCGTCGCCTCCACTTCAATCGTCTCGCTCACCGTGCCCAGCTTCAGGCTGATGTCCACGCGGAAGTCCTGCCCGGTCTCCAGCACAATGCGCTTGGTGATCTCGCGGCGAAAGCCTTCCCGCTCCGCCACCAGCGTGTACGGTCCTGGTTCCAGTTGAGGAATGACGTAGTCACCCGTCGCCGCCGTCGTAACAGATCGCTTCTGGTTCGTGTCCAGATTCGTAATCGTGATCGACGCTCCCGGCACCGAGGCGCTGGTCCCGTCGGTCACACGCCCCATCACGGTCGAACGAATATTCTGAGTAAATCCCGGCAGCGCAATGGCCGCCAATA
This sequence comes from Bryobacteraceae bacterium, assembly GCA_044358225.1. Lineage (GTDB taxonomy): Bacteria > Acidobacteriota > Terriglobia > Bryobacterales > Bryobacteraceae. The sequence goes on from JBIKOG010000062.1 coordinate 27,066, forward strand.
GAACAAGACGGACGACAGTCCGCCGAACGGTATGCATGAGAGTCTCCCTGGAGGTCGAACTATCCAACCGCTACAAGGCTGTCAGTGGTCCGGAAATAAATCGTATTGCCCAAGATGGCCGGCGTCGCGAAACAGGGTTCCCCCATCTGGTTCCGCGAAAGTAACTGATACGTTGGCCCCGCCTTCACGACATAAACAGCGCCATCGAGCGATGGGAAGAAGATCTTCCCATCGGCCCCTACCACCGACGCATAAATCTGCGCGTCCGCCGATAGACGCTGCTCGTACATCTTCTCCCCGGTCTTGGCGTTCAGGCACCGCACAACCCCGTTTGTGTTGCCCAGATACACATAGTCCCCGTACACCAACGGCGTCGAAATGTAGGACCCCGCGCCCATCGTCGCCCACACCAATCCGTCATTCGGCTTCCCGCCCGCCTGCGGCGTCAGGTCGCCCTTCGCATCGGGCCGGATGACATACACCGGGGCCTTGCCCCCGTGCGCATTCGTCAGGTAAATCCACCCATTGGCCGCAAACGGCGTTGGAATCGGATTGTCCCCGCCATTACCAATCCGCCACAACTCCTTGCCCGTTTCCAGGTCGTAGGACACACTCCACGGCCACCCGTTCGTCACCACCTGCACCCCGGTCGCGCTGGCGTGAATGTACGGCGTCCCCCAACTCCGCTCGCAAATCCCCTTCCGCGAAACGCGCCAGATCTCTTTCCCGTCGGCCAGGCTCAACACCACCAGATACGGGTTCGACGGGTCGTCGCACAACAGCGCGATCCGGTTCTGGTAAACCGCCGGCGAGCTGGCGTACCCCCAGCCAATTCCATATTTGCTGATGTTCACCACGCCCAGATCCCGGCTCCACAGCAGCTTGCAGTCCAGGTTGTAGCAGTACAGCCCTTCGGATCCGAAAAACGCCACCAGGTGCTTCCCATCCGTCGCCAGCGTGGTGTTGGCGTGCGTCGCCTTCTCATGCCGCGTGGCCCTTGGCTTGGCCGCCTTGGCGGTCTTCTGCCACACCTCTTTCCCCGTCTTGGCGTCGTAGCAAAGCACCACCCAGTTCTGCTCTTCGTTGTCCTCCGCCGCCGTGGGCTCCCCGCCCACCGCCAGCTTCAACGGCGCCTTCCCAGCCGCCTTCCGCACCGCCGAACACACGTAAATCCGGTCTCCGGCAATGATCGGGCTCGAATGGCCCAGTCCCGGAACCGCGCTTTTCCACCGTACCCCCGCCAACTGTCCCTCCGCCGGATCCGCATTCCATTTCGCCGGTAGAGTCGATCCCTCGGCCAACCCCACGCCTTCGCGCCCGCGGAATGCCGGCCAGTCCGCCGCCGACGCACCCATCGCGCCGCACAGCCCCCAAAACCCTCTTCTCGATAAATGCATCCCCGTCCCCCTTCATCGATCCCGGTAACTCATCATGCTACCTTCGAGGGACGTCACGGGGTCCGAAACTGCAAAAAATCCAAGTCGGCAAAACAATGCGGACCTGTTACTCTGCAAAGATTCTACCGTAAAGCGCCTAAGGACTTTCATGTTCCGCCTATTCGCCCTCTTTTTCCCTGTGTTCTCCCTCCTCCCGGCACTCCGCGCCGAAATCCGCCAGTTCGATCGCCTGCTCCTCCTGGAAACCAAGGGCGAGACCTCCGCCAGTGTCAGCCTCGGGGATATCGATCGCGACGGCGACCTTGATGTCATCCTCGCCAAAGGCCGCCACTGGCCCCTCCACGACCTCATTCTTCGCAACGATGCCAAAGGCCAATTCACCACCGAAACCCTCAGTGAAACAGCCGATCGCACCTACTCCGCCGCCCTTGCCGACCTCGACGGCGACGGCGATCTCGACATCGCCGTCAGCAATGACAAGCCCGACAAAAAGCTCATCTACCTCAACGACGGAAAAGGCCACTTCAAAATGGCCAGCACCTTTGGCGACCCCGCCTGGTCCACCCGCTACATCACCGTTGCCGACTTGAACGGCGACAAGCGCCCCGACATCCTCGTCGCCAACCGCAGCTCCAAGCCCGAACTTCCTCGCCCCAGCCAGCTCTGCCTCAACGACGGTAAGGGCGCCTTCCCCGTCTGCACCCCGCTCCCCACCCAGTCCGCCACCATCATCGTCGCCGCCGATCTCGACGGCGATGGCTTCAACGATCTCCTCATCCCCCACCGTGACGGTGGCCAAAGTCTCGTCTTCTGGAACGACGGCAAGGCCAACTTCGGCCCGCCCTCGCCCTTCGGTCCCGCCCGCTCCCAGATCCGCGCGGCCGCCGCCGCCGATGTGGATGGCGATGGCAAAAAGGACATCGTCGTCGGCGACGAACAGTTGGGCCTCTTCGTCTTCCTCAACGCCGGCAAACGACAATTCGCCGCGCCCGTTCCGCTCGGGGACAAATCCATTGCCCCTTATTCCATCGGCCTTGCCGACATGGACAAAGACGGCAAACTGGACATTGTCGCCGGTAACTATCAGGCACCCGGATCTGTCTTTTTCAACCGCTCTACGGGTGCAAAACTGAACTTCCAGGAAGGCAAATGGGGCGATGGAAAAGGGGCCGTCTACGGCCTCGCCATTGGCGATCTCGATGGCGACGGCTGGCCCGACATCGCCGCCGCCTGCTCCGACGCTCCCAACGCCATTTGGTTCAGCGGCCCCAGGTAGACCTCGCCCTTAACCCATCACCGGCTCCAGAACCACCGGCCGTCCTCCACCAAAGGCAATTGTCAGCGGCGCGGCGAAACTCCCGACCCGCGCCGATTGAAAATTCAGGAAGAACCCCGAGGGAATCTGCAGGGTATCCACGACACTCCCATTCCCCCGCGTCACTTTGAAGTAGAAATCCGGCCGCGGCTCACGTATATCGGTGCGGCGAGTTGACCCGGGGCCCTCCTCGTCGTCGGTGTCCACGTTCCACCGCCGGATCTCCTCGACCTTCACACCGCCGCGCGTCGCCAGTCCATCCCAGGGAATGTACATGCGCACCCGTCCGGAGTAGTCCGTTGTCCCGGTCCGTACCGCCTCATCCCGGGTCCGTTCGTAGGTTGTCCGCGTCGTCGTGGCGATCACGCCGTTCGGCGTCTGGTGCGCCGTCGTCCGCGTCGTTGGCGCGGGCAGCACGACGTCATCGCCTGCCGGGGCAGGGGAATCCCGGTCCATCATCGTCACCCCCACGCCCCGCATCGCCCTGGCAATTCCCAGCTCGTCGGCCTCCATAAACCGCACGTAAAAGTAGGTGTTCACATCGTCGGGCCGCGTCCCCAGTCGCGCCAGCAACAGCATCGTGCTCTCGTCCAGCCGCACCAACGGCCCCGTCAGCGTCGGCAGCAGATCCGTCCCCGGCAGCGGCGCGTCCAGTTCCACATAGATCGGCTCGTTCTTGCTCTCCTCCAGCAGCCGGGACAGCAAATCCGGCACGTCAAACTCCAGCAGCAGCGTCAGCACCCCGATCACGCTGAACGTCCCCAGCGCAGCCAGAAATCCCTGCATTGTTAATACGCCGATCGCCGCCAGCAGCGCCGTCCCCAGGCTGGTCAGCAGGCACAGCGCCACGTCCGCGTTGTCCAGATCGATGCTCGTTTCCTTGGTTACCTTGATCCGCGTTCCCTCCAGCGTGAATCGCAGCGTTGTCGTCATGGTGAAGCCCATGTCCACGCCAAACGGACACATGTCCACCACCTTGCCCGTCGCCATCAGCGAAATCGTGTCCTTTCCGAACGCCACATCCGCGCTCGAAATCTGCGCGTCCGGATGCGTCCGTCTGGCCATGGCCGTCAGCTCTCCGCTCCGCGCCGCGCTCCGCACCGCGATGCGCAGCACCTGATCGTGCAGCCGCGTGAAGAAGTTCGTCGCCGCGTTCGGGAAATGCGCCACCAGCGTCTCCGGATTTCCCGGCGCGGGCGTTCCCTGTACCTTCACCCCAACCAGCAGCGCGTCGCCACGCGTCAGCATTGCCGTTTCGTGGATCTCCAGCCGCCCGATCGGCATCGGAATCTGCGCGGAGATGGACACACGTAAGCGCTCCGCCAGTTGCTGTTGCAGCGCATTCTGGATCAACACCGCCAGCCCATCCACCTCTCCCGGCGCCGGCTGGCTCACCCGCTGCACCGGCGACCCGGGGTCAATATCCAGTCGCGCGTCCAATGACTGCGAAAGGTCGATCTGCATCTCCAGCCGCCGCTCGCCAGCCCGTACCGTCGCCACCTGCGTCGTCAACCCCACAATCAGTCGCAGCCGCCCCGTCGCCTGCGTGACCACCGTTCGGATCGTGCGCCCCGCCGTCCTGGAAATCCGCTCGAACAGCAGCCGGAATGGAAACGTCACCGCCACTCGGTCTGACCCTTCGCCCACCACCGCCAGCACCGGCGGCGCCGTGAACAGCATTCGCCCGATCCGCCCGCCCGGCCGGTCCATCCGGAACGCTCCCATGAACAGGTCGATACTCCCGGCAGACAACAGCTCGTCCAAAAACAGGGTGTCCGGCAACGTCCCATTCGCCAGCGTCCCCGCCAGAATCTCGTTGGCTACGCCCATCCGAATCCCAGCCGTGAACTCATATTCGCCCGTCGCCAGTTCCCGCGCCGCCGCCTGCGTCGTCTTTCCGGCCGTGAAGGTTACCGGCCCGCTCATCCTGGCCGCCTTGGTCCACTGGGCCCGTTCCGTCGCCGTCGGTACCCGTCTCGGCTGCAGGCTGCTCTTCAGCGCGGGGCTGAACGAATGACCCTTCCGCTCCAGCGCCGCCAGCGGATCCTCCGCGGTCACAACGCTCCCCAGTAAGGGCAGCAGTTCTTGCGGTGTCGTCAGAATCGCCATATGCACCTCTCGATTGGAGTTGTGCAGGCTAGGCCCGAATCGTTTCATCCGGAATGGCCGCGCTCCCGAAATGTCACCGGTGCCCCGTCAGTCCGCTCTCACCGCACGCAACCGAAGCGGTGAGCCTGCTTTTCACCTGCCCCGCTCACCCGCCCGAATTGGTCGTCTGATCCCAAAAGGTCTTTCCGCCCGAACCCAGCAGCCGCGCCGATGCGTGGTCGGTCTTGAAGTATTCCACGGTCAGCTTCGCATACGAGAACGCAATTCGCTCCATTGGCAGGTTCTGGCCGTTCGTGCGTTCGGCTAGAGAAACGAAACCCTGCACATGGCAGTTCTCGAATATGTAAGCCATATAGGTCGCCTTTTCCCCGGTCGCACGGCACAGATGTACTGTCAACTTCGGGATCGGCGTCCCCTTGGCGCAAAACAGGAACAGCTTCGGCGTCCCGGCATCAATCGTTTTTGTAATGGTGAAGAGCTTGAAGTCCGCACGCTCGGAAAAATGCGATCCGCCGGAGCTCAGCGAGCCCGTTACGGCGTGCTGTAGTCCAAGCGAAAACTCCACCAGCTCGATCCAGTCCTTGTGCTTGGCGTCGGTACATTCGCCTTTGATACTGCTGATTTCTAAAAAGTAATCGGTAGCCAAATAATGCTCCTAAATTGCATATCGGTTGTTCTGGCCTGAAAGAATACCGGGGTGATGTTAAATCCCCCGGACAACAGAAAACGCCGGCTGTCCCGAAGGAGAGCCGGCGTCGATGCGTCACACGACCTGGCGGGGATTAACCACCGACGTTCGTGGTCTGATCCCAGAACGTCTTGCCGCCGGAGCCCAGCAGTTTCGCCGTGGCGTGATCCGTCTTGAAGTATTCCACCGTCAGCTTGGAGTAACTGAATGCCACTTCTTCGAGGGGCAGATTCTGGTTCAGCGCCTGTTGCGCCGCCGCCGTGAACGACTGCACGTGGCAGTTCTCAAAGATGTAGGAGAGGTAGGTGGTCTTCTCGCCGGTCGCGCGGCACAAGTGAACCTGCATCTTCGGAATCGGTTCGCCCTTGGCGCAGAAGAAGAACAACTTCGGCGTCGCGATGTCGATCGTCTTCTTCACGGTGAACAGTTTGAAGTTCGCCCGTTCGCTGAACTGCGACCCGCCGGAAGACAACGAACCCGTCACGGCGTGGTTCACGCCCAATTCAAACTGGATCAGCTCGATCCAATCCTTGTGCTTGGAGTCCGTCGACTCACCCTTGATATTGCTGATCTCTAAGAAATAATCGGTTGCCATGGAAAGCTCCTAAGGTTGTAAATTCGGGTTTCTGCCGTACGTGTCCACGTTTTGTTCGAGCCGCGTGAACCGCAATGTTCCTGCCAGTGTCTCTCCGGAATTGCCCGGATTGCTTTGCGCCGGGAACACCGCTGAGCCGCGGCTGATAGGTTATCTTTCCGCTCTCAATTAAGCATCGCGCAACCCGTCTCCAAAACCCATCAGATTCGTGAAAATAAACTCCCGCCGCCGGACCCGCCAAACGGCAAAACGCCGGCCCTCCCGAAGGAGTGCCGGCGTCTGTTTTCGAATCGAAACCCTGCGGATCAACCACCCAGATTCGTCGTCTGGTCCCAGAACGTTTTGCCGCCGGAGCCGAGCAACTTCGCCGTCGCGTGGTCGGTCTTGAAGTATTCCACCGTCAGCTTGGAGTAGCTGAACGCGACTTCCTCAAGCGGCAGGTTCTGATTCAACCGCTGTTCGGCCGCC
>JBIKOG010000256.1:0-10192 GCA_044358225.1 Bryobacteraceae bacterium
GTTTGTGGATCTTGATAACGATGGGTGGTTGGATGTTTTTCTGGTGAACGGGCATGTGTTTCCGGGGTTGGCGGGGGAGGCGTATGCGAATCCGCGGTTGCTGTATCGGAATTTGGGCGGGGGGAAGTTTGAGGAGATGGGGTTGCCGTTGGGGCGCGGGTCGAGCCGGGGGGCGGCGTTCGCAGATTTCGATAACGATGGGGATGTGGATGTTCTGGTGATGAATATGCACGAGGGACCGTCGTTGTTGCGGAATGATTCGGCTACGGGCAACGGGTGGTTGCAGATTGTGGGGCCGGGGCCGGGGGCGGTGGTGACGGTGGAGGCGGGGGGGAGGAAGCAGGCGCAGGCGGTGTTGAGCCAATCGAGCTTTTTGTCGTATAACGGGCGGCGGCTGCACTTTGGTTTGGGGAAGGCGGGGAAGGTGGACGGGGTGACGGTGGCGTGGCCGAGCGGGCGGACGGAGCGGTTTGTGGTTGAGGGAGTGAACAAGCTGGTGCAGTTGGAGGAAGGGAAGGGGACGCGGTGAGCGGATTGGTGCTGATGCTGGCGCTTTTGCAGGGGCCGGACGCGTTGTCGGCGCAGGCGTTGGAGTTGGCGTCGGCGGGGCGGATTGGGGAGGCGGTGGGGCTGTGGCGGCGGGCGGTGGAGCAGGCGCCGGGGCATTTTCCGTCGCTGTTCAATTTGGGGTTTACGGCGGTACGGGCGGGGCAGGACGGGGAGGCGGCGGAGTGGCTGCGGAGGGCGGTTGCGGCGAATCCGCGGGACTTCAATTCGGCCTATTTGTTGGGGACGGTGCTGGCGCGGCGAAACGATACGGATGCGGCGCTGCGGGCGTGGCGCGGGGCGCTGGCGTTGCAGCCGGGGAACCGGAAGCTGATGCAAGTGATGAGCGTGGAGTACAGCAAGGGGCGGTATTTTGCGGAGGCGGCGCGGATGGCGGAGGCGGCGTTGCAACTGGCGCCGGAGGAGTTGGCGCTGTATCTGGTGGCGATCAAGGCTCGGCAGGACGCGGGGCAGCACGACGAGGCGTTTGCGTTGGCACGGCGGGCGTTGGCGAAGTTCCCGGCTTCGGCGCGGGCGAATTTTGAGGTGGGGTTTCACTTGCACAAGCTGGGGCGGTGGGACGAGGCGATGCCGTATTTTGAGAAGGCGATTGGGGCGGAGGCGGGGTATGAGGAGCCGCACTATTTCCGGGGGGATGTGTTGTTGCGGCGGGAGGATTTTGACGGGGCGGCGGGGGCGTTCCGGACGGCGCTGGAGAAGCGGGCGGACTACACGGTGGCGCGGCTGGGGCTGGCGCGGGCGTTGATGGCGCAGGGGAAACTGGCGGGCGCGGTGGCGGAGTTGCAGGAGGCCACGCGGCGGGACGAGGGGAACGCGCAGCCGTACTTGTTGTTGTCGCAGGCATTGTTCCGCATGGGCAAGGCGGAGGAGGCGCGGGTGGCGAAGGAGACGTCGCAACGATTGCGGACGGCGCGGCCGGAGGCGATGAATGTGCCGCAGGCGCGGCCGTTTTCGAATTAGCGGAAATGCGCTCGGACTCGATGGACCCGGTGGAGAAGCTTGTGGGCGTGATGATGATCCCGGTGGACAATTCAACGCGGCAGTTGGACCGGGACTTTGAGCGCGCGGTGTTTCAGTCGATTGTGGCGTAGACAGCAAACGGCAGATCCCGCATTGCCATGCCGGTAGATGGGATGGGGTGGGAAGACGGCTCAAGGCTCCGTTCCCAACGAGTAGCCCCACTCGGTCGGCTACTCCGCTTTTCGCCGTGTCTCCCCTCGCGGCGTGATTGGGCTGACGTTCTTCTTCGGCCGCAGGCTGAGAAGCTGCAGCGGAGCGCTCCGGTACTGCGCGGCGGTCCTATTCGTCCGACCGGAAATGGCTTCCCATACCCCTTGCCAGAGTTTGCGGAAGCTGAGCCGGGCCGATTCCGGAATCAGCGGAGGCATCGCCGGCACCGGTGCCGATTGCGGATTCAGCATTGCGTCCCGGAGGTACCCAAAGGCATCCATATCGTCGCGTTTACGCATGGTTTCCTTCTCCTTTTCAGCCATGCGTCGTAGAGACCAGAAAGTCCAGAATTCCCAGGTTTGCTCCCCGCCGTTTTACCGCCAGCACGGGACGCTGAGCGAATTGCATCACCTTTTCCGTCACCGACCCCAGTAGAATTGCGGCCGACGCGGTGCGTCCCCGTGTCCCAAGCACGATGAGATCCGCCTTCTCCCGCTCCGCCACAATCTCAATCGTTGACGCAATATCGGCGCCCTCGATTGTATGAGGGAGCGAAAGCCCGGCCCCGAGCCGCGCTCCACTTCTGTCCAACGGCTCGGCCAGACACCGGACCCCATCGACGGCGCCCAGGACTTCCCGGACGAAATCATGAACCGCCGTTAGTTTATGGCCATGTTCGACGCCCTCGTCCCGCATGGCGTGCCACGGTGCGTCCTCAGACTCCACAAATACGCAGACGATTTCGATATCGCCGCGATGCTGGCGAACGATATCCCTTGCCACGAGGAGGGCTTCCTTAGCGTGCCCGGAGAAGTCTACAGGAACCATCACCCGGCCAATTTTCAACTCCGTGTTGTCGGGAACCATGAGGATGGAACACGACGCCATCATTGCCGCGCGTGCCGCCATCAAATGGGAACGACCCCCGATCACGAGCAGATCGGCGTGGGTTTCCACTACTTTCCCGAGCAGCCCATCCAGCGTCTCCCGACGCCGATGACCTTCGGCGGCTACGTGAAAACTATCGATATTCGCGTCGTCCGCGGCCACTTGCAGCGCCGCGGATCGCAGTTCCGGATCGGGCCCCTCTCCATGGGAACCCACGACGATCCTACGAAACACGCCGCTCACAGGGATGCCTCCACGAGCTGTTTCGAGCTGTCCAGTTCCTTCGCGTCCGCCTCAAAGTACTTACGCGAGAGGAAGTAGATTATCAGCGCCGAGAGCACGCCCGTCAGGAAATCGGTCATTGGCACCATCACCGCCGTGTAGATCATCAACGCCGTGTGAAACCGCGTTGTCGCCATTACGTGTCTGACTTCTTTCACGTTAATCATGTTCGACGCCACCCACAACAAGATTCCCCCGATACACGCCATGGGTACCATCTCCAGCCAATGCGCGAGATAGTAAGCCATCGCCAGCTTCAGAATGGCCTTGAAGTATCCCGCCAGCGGCGTCATTGCTCCGGCTTTAATGCTGGTCGCCGTCCGGGCCAGTGCGCCCGTGCAAGGGAAGCCGTTCACCAGCGGGGTGATCACCTGTACCAGCCCTTGGCCCCAGAACTCCTTGTCCGGGTTGAACGGCGTCTTCCGGTTACCCGCCATCCGGTCCGCCATTGACGAACACAGCAGCGATTCGACGCCCGAGACAAACACAATTCCGAATACCAGGTAAGCCATGTCCATGATGACCTGACCGGACATCGGCGGCATTGATGGTGGCGTAAACACGAAGAAGTTGTTTGGAATCGACCCGAATTTGGTGCGGACGAGCGTCAAGCCAGCGTCGCTCCACCAGGTTGCCGCCGCGAATGTCGCCAGCCCAACCGCCAATAAGGGCGCCGGGATGAAGATCGACACCCGCAACAGGCCCTTCGTAAACGCGAAGGTGCCGAGCCCGATCGCCATCGCAATGACGTTCACTTCCCCAATATGCTCAACTACCCCCCGCAGCTTCGACCACAGATTTCCTCCGGCCGCCACGCCATTAATCCCCAGGACGTCAAACAGATTCGTCGCCGCAATCGTCACTCCGATTCCTACGGTAAACCCAACAACGATCGAGTTCGGAACCAGTTTGGCGATCTTCCCGGACCCGGTCAGGCCCATGACCATCAGGATCAGGCCTGCAATGATGGACCCCGCCACCAGAAACCCGTGGTCGTATTTCTGCATCACGGCGAAGATGATTGGAATAAAGGCTGCCGTCGGGCCATACACCTGATACTTCGATCCGCCCCAGGTTCGCCCCACGGCACAAGCCAATGCGCCGGCAATGATGCCCTGTTCCGGGCGCATGCCCATGGCGATCGCGAATCCCATTGCCATCGGGATCGCCGTCATGGCTGTAATCAGTCCCGCTGAAAAGTCGCGGTACACAATCTGCTTCCACTGTGGAGACCGCAGATCCTCAAAACGACTGTCCAAGATCTTGTTGAATTCCCAAAGACGTTGTAAAACCACTGGGCTACCTTCCGGAGGGCGCGCCCTCACGTAACTCCTCAGGCTGGCAGGCAGACCCACTTTTCTCAATAGAATCAATGCGATTCGGGATTCGAACCTAATGAAGGCTATGGGGTATCAGAAGCCTCATGATCTCTATCTACTGGTAATTCGGTATATCCAGTAGTGCCGTTCCCCTGCGACTATGAGACAACCCACTACATCGCGATTCCCAATCTCTGTATCATGCCTCTGAGTTCTCATAAAGTCCGATTTCAACGCCGCACACTGTGGTATGTGGCTTTTGGCTTTGGCGCGGTTGTCTTCATCCTGCTCGTCTCCGGTGTTTTGCTCCTGCGAGCGATTCAGACCGTCGGGATCGACGCGGAGCGCCTGTCGGACCGGCAACTCCGCCAGGTGGAGCTGATCGATAAACTGCAGTACGAACAGGCCGGCGTTGGCGAACTCCTCTACGAGATGGAGGAGGATTCCGCCCGCAGGCGCACGGCCGCACACCGTCAGGAGGCCCGGCGCCTGCGTTCCGCCATCGATAGCCTGTCCTCCGAGGTTCGCGGTCAATCCGTTCCCTCCGATCAGGCCAATGCGTGGTCCGCGCTGGAGTCCGCCTCCCAGCTCCTATTTGCCTCCATTGACGCGGCGCTTTCCGGCACGCCCCAGGGACAGCGTGACATCGCCCTCAATCACCGCCGGTTCGTAGCCACGGTTGCTCGCCTGCTTGACTCCAGCTATCAGGAAGCGCAACAGTTGCGCTCCTCCGACATGCGCCGTTTTTCCGACTTTTTCGCGCGTTCGGCCGCACTTCTCGGCGGGGCCGTCGCGCTGGCTATTGCCGGGACAGTCGGATCGATCGTGTTTACGTTTAGACTCTTTGGCGCGCTGGAGCGTGAGTCCGGCACCTTGCGGAATCTCGCTCTCCACATCCTCGACGAGCAGGAACAATCGGCGCGCCGCTTCTCCCTGGAGCTTCACGACGAATTCGGCCAAACGCTAAACGCCATCGAGGCCACGCTCTCTATTGTCCATGCCGACTCCCCCGACGGCGAAGTGCGCCTTGAGGATGCCAGGTCCATGGTGAAGGATTCCATTGCGAACGCCCGCGAGATGGCCCGGCTCCTGCGCCCGTCGATCCTCGACGATTTCGGCCTCGATGCTGGCCTCCGCGAACTCGCCCGCGGGTTTTCCCAGCGTACCGGAATCGTTGTCGATTACACCTCCACCCTGCGCGACCGGCTGTCTCCTGGAATTGAGACCCATATGTTCCGCATCGCGCAGGAGGCCCTTACGAACGTCTCCCGCCATTCCTCCGCCAAGCGGGTCTCGCTGCGCCTCAAATCCAGCAACAGTACTCTTTTTCTCCGCGTTGTCGATGATGGCGCCGGTATGCCCACTCCCGAGCCTTCCGGGCGCAGCCTCGGCCTGATCGGCATGGCCGAACGCGCCAACGCTCTGGGCGGCCGGATCACGATTCGAAACGCCCCGCCCGCCGGGGTGGAGATTCTCGTCGAAGCGCCGCTGAAAGGGGCCGCCTAGTCATGTCCCGAACCCGCATTCTCCTTGCCGATGATCACGCCATGGTCCGCCGCGGTTTCCGTCTCATCCTCTCTCAATTCGAAGAGTTTGAAGTGGTGGGAGAGGCGGGAGGGGGGCCGGAGGCTATTCGTCTCATCCCCGTGCTTACCCCGCATGTACTGATCCTCGATGTCGCGATGCCAGGGATGAACGGCGTCGAGGTGACGCAGCAGGTCACCCGCAACTTTCCCCATGTCCGGATTCTGATCCTGAGCATGCATCAGGACGCGATTTATGTGCGGGAAACGCTGCGCGCAGGCGCCAGAGGTTATTTGCTGAAGGACGCGGTGGATACGGAACTGATTGCCGCCGTCAGGGCCCTGGCAGCCAACAATAGTTATATAAGTCCGGGCGTTTCCAACTCGGTGCTTTCGGACTATCAGCAGTTCGTCGGCAACCCGCTTGACCTACTCTCCGTTCGGGAGCGCGAGGTGTTTTTCCTGCTTGCCGAGGGCCGTACCGCCAAGGATATCGCGACCCGACTGACCATCAGTGTCTACACTGTGGATGCGCACCGGAGCAAGGTCATGAAGAAACTCCAGCTCTCCTCGTCCGCCGAACTTGTTCGTTTCGCCATGCGGCAAGGGCTTGTTCAATAGGCGTGTCGAGGGGACATGCACTCCGTGGGAAGCCGCTCTGTGGTCCGGCCGCCGCGGTGAACGGGTTGCCTTCGGATTTATGCAGTCGAACGGTGGCGTTGATCGACCATCGCCAGTTGCTTTGAACGCCTTCGGATGGTGTGGCGGTTGCCATATAATGCCAACACTAAGGAGTGCGCCGGTTGCCTCGTTTGCTGATTGCGTTACTGGGAAGTTTGGCCGTGTTCGGGCAGGAGCGCGTGGTGTCGTTTGTTCACGACGTGAAGCCGCTGCTGGAGAACCGGTGCCTGAAGTGCCATGGGCCGGCGATGCAGCTGGGCAAGTTGGACCTACGGGACCGGGCGGCGGCGATGAAGGGGGCGGGGAAGGGCGCGGCGCTGGTGCCGGGGGATCCGGAGAAGAGCCCGTTGTACCGGCATGTTGCGGGGTTGGACAAGCCGCAGATGCCGATGGACGGGAAGTTGAAGGCGGAGGAAGTGGCGGTGCTGCGGGATTGGATTTCGCAGGGTGCGAAGTGGGAGGGCGTGTTGGGCGCGTCGGCTGCTGGCGCGCGGGATTTGAAGAAAATGGAAACTTGGATGGTGCCGGCGGGGGCGAAGGAGCAGTGGGCGTTCAAACGGCCGGAGCGGCCGGCGGTGCCCGCCAATGGCTCGGCGCATCCGGTGGACGCTTTCTTGCGCGCGGCGCTGGCCGGACGCGGGTTGACGCAGGCGCCGAAGGCCGATAAGCCGACGCTGGCGCGGCGGGCGTACTTGGACTTGCTGGGACTGCCGCCGACGCCGGCGGAGGTGCGGGAGTTTGTGGAGGATTCGTCGCCGAACGCGTGGGCGAAGTTGATTGATCGATTGTTGGCTTCGCCGCATTACGGGGAGCGGTGGGGGCGGCACTGGATGGACGTGGCGCGGTATGCCGATTCGAATGGCTACGAGCATGATTTCGACCGGCCGAATGCGTGGCGGTATCGGGATTATGTGATTCAGTCGTTCAACAAGGACACGCCGTTTGATGTGTTTTTGACGGAGCAGTTGGCTGGGGACGAGATGGGCGAGCGGAGTTATGACCGGCTGATTGCAACGGCGTTTTTGCGGAACTACGCGAAGGTGGGGTTCCGGGAGAAGGACAATCCGCAGTTCCGGTATGAGTATCTGGACGACATGATCGCGACGTTGGGGCGCGGTGTGATGGGCGTTACCGTGCAGTGCGCGCGGTGCCATAATCACAAGTTCGACCCGATTGGGCAGGCCGACTATTACCGGCTGCAGGCTTCGCTGTGGGGCTACGTGGAGGTGGATCATCCGTTGACTCCGGAGGCGGAGGCGAAGGCGTATGCGGCGAAGATGGCGTTCATTGCCGAGCAGACCAAGCCGCTGCGGGATGAGATTAAGCTGCTGGAGCAGCCGTACCGGGACGTGCTGCTGACGGCGAAGTACAAGAAGTGGCCGGAGCATATTCAGAAGGCGGTGTTTACGCCGGAGAAGGACCGCACGCCGGGGCAGGTGTTGCTGGCCAATCAGATTATTCGCACGACGGCTGTTTCGCCGGTGGAGATTGACCGGGCTATGGCGGCGGCGGACCTGGCGAAGAAGCGCACGTTGGAGGCACGGATCCGCGAGATTGAGAAGACGCGGCCGAAGGCGATTCCGGTGGCGATGGGCGTGACCGATGGCGACTATCGATTGACGCCCGATGGCGCGGGCGACGAGCCGGCGCCGGGCAAGGGGATTACGCGGGAGAAGATTGAGGGCTCCTTCCTGGCCGACGGTACGAAGCCATACGTCGCGCCGCCGTCGCACTTTTTGCATGGGGGCGACCAGGGGAGCAAGGGGTCGGAAACGGCGCCGGGGTTTGTGGCGGTGCTGGATGATGGGACGACGCCGCCGGCGTTGCCACCAGCGGATGGGCGCACGTCGGGGCGGCGGCTGGCGCTGGCGAAGTGGTTGACTTCGGGCCGGCATCCAACCACGGCGCGCGTGATGGCGAACCGGATCTGGCATCACCATTTCGGGCGCGGGATTGTGACGACGCTGGATAACTTCGGCAAGACGGGCGAGGCGCCGACGCATCCGGAACTGCTGGATTGGCTGGCGGTGGAGTTCGTGGAGAAGGGCTGGTCGATCAAGCAGATGCACCGGCTGCTGATGATGAGCGAGGCGTATCAGATGTCGAGTCAGTGGGCGACGGAGAAGCACCTGCTGACGGACGCCGATAATCTGCTGTGGTGGCGGTACCGGCCACAGCGGTTGGAGGCGGAGATTGTGCGGGATAACATCCTGGCGGTGTCGGGCGGGTTGAACAAGCAGATGGGCGGGGCGGCGGTGTTTCCGGAGTTGTCGCAGGAGATTCTGGCGTCGATGGATAAGGGTGTCTGGCGGAACACGAAGGACGGGCCGGAGGTGTGGCGGCGGTCGGTGTATGTGTATCGGAAACGCGGGTTGCCGCTGCCGTTTTTCGAGGTGTTCGATTTGCCGGACCAGAACCTGACCTGCGGGCGGCGGAACGTTTCGACGGTGCCGACGCAGGCGTTGACGCTGATGAACAATGAATGGGTTTTGAAGCAGGCGGCGCGGTTCGCCGATCGCGTGGCGACCGAGGCCGGGCCGGACGCGGCGGCGCAGGTGACGCGGGCCTATGAGCTGGCTGTGGGCCGGAAGCCGACGGCCGAAGAGTTGCGCGTGGGCGAGACGTTTTTGCGCACCCGGACGATGGGGGATTTTGCGCACGTGGTTTTGAATTTGAACGAGTTCATTTACTTGCGGTGAGTATGGATACCAACAAATTGCCGAAGGGCTTTGCGTCGCGGCGGAACTTCCTGTTCGAGGCTGGGCAGGGGTTGAGCGGCGTGGCGCTGGCGTGGATGCTGGGCCAGGACGGCGCGCTGGGCGCGACGGCGTGCGGCGGGACCGAGATGGTGACGTCGCCATTTCTGCCCAAGAAGCCGCATTTTGCGCCGCGGGCGAAGCGGGTGATTTCGTTGTTCATGAGCGGCGGCGTGAGCCAGATGGACACGTTCGATCCGAAGCCGGCGTTGACGAAGTATGCCGGGCAGCCGCTGCCGGGGAAGGGCGATGTGGTGGTGCGGCAGGGGCACCCGGGGCCGCTGATGCCGTCGCCATTTCAGTTTCAGAAGTATGGGCAGGGCGGGTTGGAGATCTCGGAGCTGTTTCCGAATGTCGCCAAGCATGCCGATTCGTTGGCGGTGATCCGGTCGTTGAAGGGCCGGTCGAATGACCACGTGATGGCGCACTACGAGTTGTCTTCCGGGACCATTCGGATGGGGTGGCCGTCGGTGGGGTCGTGGGTGACGTACGGGCTGGGTTCGGAGAACCAGAACCTGCCGGGCTTTGTGGTGATCTATGACGCCCGGGGCGGCCCGTTTGGCGGGCCTTCGAACTGGAGCGCGGGCTACATGCCGGCGGCGTATCAGGGGACGATTTTCCGTTCGGCCGGGGATCCGATTTTCGATCTGAAGCCGCCGCAGGGCGTGGCGGAAGAGCAGATGAAGGGGCGGCTGGCGCTGTTGGAACAGTTGAACAAAATGGACCTGGAGAAGAACCCGGGGAACTCGGAGCTGGCGGCGCGGATCTCGGCGTATGAGCTGGCGTTCCGGATGCAAGGGTGCGCGCCGGAAGCGGTGAACGTGGAGAGCGAAAGCGACGCGACGAAGAAGCTGTACGGCATTGGCGATCCGATCACCGGGCCGTTCGGGCGGCAGTGCCTGATTGCGCGGCGGCTGGCGGAGCGGGGCGTGCGGTTCATTCAGCTGTATCATGGCGGGCTGGGCAATCAGAACACCGATACGTGGGACGCGCATGGGAATGTGAA
>JBIKOG010000257.1:0-10176 GCA_044358225.1 Bryobacteraceae bacterium
TTACGAGTACGCCCGCTTCTGTGCGCTCGGCTTGAGATCGCGATATTTGTGGTGAAGACCTAGCGGAGGGCTTCCATGATTCTATGGGGTTTAGCTTTGTTTCGCGGTGCGAACTGCGAAAGTCAGGTTAGGGGGAGATGTAAACTTTTATTTCCCTTGTGACTGCGTTTTCCACAGGGGTGGAATTGCGCACCGTGGCATCAGTGAGCGAGTACCAGGGACTCGATTGCCGCCATGTCCAGCGCGTTCGTTACTACTGTTTCCGTGGAACCCGGCCGGTCGTCGGGCCAGGATTTTCGGGTAGTTCAACGGCCGGTTCCCGCTCGCCGTGAAACATACGGGTAATTTCGCCGGCGAGGCGCAGGTACCAGTCGCTGGGGAGGTCGGCGCCGTCGGCGTCGAGGGCGAGCCAGAAGCCCTGTTCCGGGGCCTGATCGCGGCGGGAGACCACTTTCATGATCGCCGTCGCTTCGTCCACTTCGTCGAACATGGCGATTTTCAGCATCGTGGCGCCGGCGATCCTGGCGTTGTAGGCCTGGCGCCAGAGGAAATCTCCCCGCAGGCGCGGGATCTGGTTTGGCCGGTCATTGCGTTTCAGGTTTTGCCAGGAGAAGCCCGGGAAGACAACCGGCATATAGGCCTGGCCACCTTTCGCCGTTCGCTCCAAGTCAGGGGTGATGACAGCGTTTTTCCATCGATCCACGCCGGCAAGGTCGCTGTATCGGCCGACGTTCCAGGGCTGGACGATCTCCATCATGGCGAAGGCCTCAGCCCAGGGCTCTTCCCTGCGCGAATCCGCTGTCAGGGTGGCCCAGCGAGACGGCGTGCCGCCCATGTAGGTGACCTGGTAGCGCGACTCCGGGGCGCTCCATCGGAACCAGGCAATGAGGTCCTTAGCCTCTTGCGCATCGGCGGGCGGATGTCCGGTGTCGTTGAGTCCCATGCCCCAGATGGAGACGACGGGTTTGCCGTTGTGGTGCTGATAGGTGGGGTGGGAGGTGAGTTGCAGTTCGTCGACCAGGTACATCCAGTCGTCCTTGAGAATCTGCGCAAAGGTAGTGGGATTGCCGCCGGAGATGTCGTATTCAATGGCGAAGGTGCGTCCTGACTCCAGAGCGGCGGCCATGATGTTCCTCAAGACGACATCGCCGCCTGCGCGTTTGGAGCGAATTTCGCCGACAAAGCGTTGCACGAGAACGCCGTCCAAGCCGTACTCCTTCATCCAGCGGAAATGCCGATTGACGGTCTGGGCGTTGCGTGAGGAGAACAGGAAGGCTGGCTGACCGGCGATGGTCATGCCGGGGACTTCGCAGAGTTCGTCCTTGTCGTACTCGCTCAAGTCGGGGTACATTTCGACGGTCAAGGTGTCGGGCGTGGGCACACCGCGCGACCAGTGGGTCCAGCGGCCGGTGCCGTCGGCGGGGCAGGTGAACCAGCCCTGGTAACCGAGTAACACTTTCTTGTCCAGAGTTGACGGATCGGGATCGGCTGGGAAGGCGCACGACGAGCCGAGCGCCAAGAGAAGAGTGATGCAGGTGATACGCATGAGGGGCATTGCCGTCGGCTAGAACTCAAGACGAAGAGCCATCACCATGGTGCGGTTGCCGGCTTTCGTGTTGATGAGGCCGAAGGTGGACGAGTTGATTGCGGCGGCCGGCGCACCGAGATTGGGGTGGTTGAGCATGTTATAGAACTCGGCGCGGTACTGCAGGCGCAGACGTTCCTTGATGGGCTGCCAGCGGCTGAGGACGGAATCGAAAGTGAACGATCCCGGGTTGCGCAGATTCGGTTCAGTGCGGGAGCCGTTGCCGAAGGAGTAGGGGGTGGGATTGGTGTAGGCGGTGGTGTCGAACCAGCGGTCCATCGTTTGTTCGCCGGAAGTAATCACGCCGCTCTTGGAGCGGTCGGCGTAGCAGCCAAGGCCTGAGACGCCGGGGAAACTGCAGGCGGCGGTGATGGAGATGGGCTGGCCAGTCTGCGCGGAGAGGATGCCGCTGATTTGCCAGTTACCGAGGATCATGCCGCCGATACCATTGGAAAGGTAGCGTTTTCCGCGGCCGAACGGCATTTCGTAAACCCAGTTGGCGACGAGACGCCGGTTGATATCGGCGGCGGAGATGGAGCGGGAGAGGCTTAGGTCGTAGGGATTGATGAAGTTCGCTCCACCGAGGAAGCGCTCATTGACGTTGTCGATGAGTTTGGCGCCAGTGAAGGAGACCTGGAACATCAAGCCTTTGGAGAAAGACCGTTCCGCGCGCAGGGTGAAGCCGTGGTAGATAGAATCGCCGACGGAGGCTCGGATTTGATTCACACTGGCGGCGTATTGAGGATAGGGAACCAGGAGAATGCCTTGGCGCACGGTAGCCGTACTCATGGTGCCGATGGCGATTTTACCGAAGAAGGGATTCGGGACCAGGCCATTTAATTGCGAACCGCGGGAGAGAAACTGCGGGTCGGTGGCATTGCGGTTGTAGTTGTTCCAGATGCGCATGCCGCGGGTGCCGATATAGGCAGCTTCGACGAGGAGGTTCGAGCCGAAGGTGCGCTGCACATTGGCGTTCCACATATGATTGGTAGGGGTACGCCACTCCGGCCAAATGGCGGAAATGCCGCCGCCGACAAGGGAATTCGGGTAAGGCCGGAGCCCGGTAACAAAGGGATTGGCCAAAGATGCGCCGGCGATGGGAGTGTTTGGCGCAGCTGGGGGCTGGCCGAAGAAGACATTGGTGCTGACCGAGGAGCCGCTGCCGAGATCGCCGGGGCTGGAGCCGACGCCACCGCTACCAGGCGCGAAGAAGACACCGTAGCCCGCCCGGAAGACGGTCTGGGGAAAGACGGTCCAGGCGAGGCCAACGCGAGGCGCCCAATTGTAATTGGGATTGCTGGGGTAGCGGCGGTTGGCGCTGGTCATCGTCAATAAGCCGGCCCGTCCGGTGATCGGTTCTGTGGCGTCGGGATCGAAATAGGCGAGCTGGTTGTAACGCTCTTTGAATGGGGTTTGGTACTCGAAGCGCAGTCCGAGGTTGATGGTGAGATTGGGGCGAAGCTTCCAATCGTCCTGGAGGTACCAGTTGTGACTAGGCTGGAGCAGGGCGAGTGACGGCCCGACGGTGAAGTTGCCACTATCGGGCACGCCGAGCAGGGCGCTGGCGAAGCCATAGCCGGCGGTGGCGAGGGGGGTAGCGGGGTCCGGCCCTTGTGTAAAGTTCCGGCCAAAGCCGAAGAGCCCTGAGGGATAATCGGGCCGGAAGGTATTGAAGGCGCAGAGGAGCAGGTCATAGCCGGTTTTGACGGCATGGGACCCTTTGAGCCAGGTGAGGTGTCCCTGGAACTCGGGCGTTGTTTCGGCGGTTACGTTGTGGGATGCGCGGTCCGGGCCGATGGCGGTGAGGTCCCCGATGTTGAAACGCGGGAAGATGGCATCGCCGGAGGCTGCCTTCAAGTATTGCGGGAGGCCGAGAGTGGTGATGTCGAAACCGACGCTGAGCGGGGTGAGTGTAATGATGGAGCGGGAGTAGCTGGCGCGGAATTCGCCGATCAGGTTGGGGCGGAACACGTGCGTGTCGCTGAGGGCGGCGGTGTGGGCGATGGAGGACTGGTTTCCGCCGCCGTTGGTGCCCTCACCGGGGAAGGCGATGTTGGTAAAGGGGCTGACCCGCGGGGTGGACTGGCGGCCGAAGCGGAAGAAGATCTTGTTGGTGTCGCTGAGATTCTGGTCGCCGCGGATGAACCAGCGGTCGGTTTTGACGATATTGGCGAAGTTCTGTGACCAGTTGGGCTGGATGGTTGGCGAGATGGGCAGGGTGGGTTCGGGGTAGTATCCCATTACTTTGCGCATGATGGGATCGAAGCGCGAGGCTGGGATCAGGTTGCCGGGGAACGGCTGCCGGCCGAAGCCGCTGCGCTGGGAGGCGTCGGCGACGGTGGTGAGAGGATCGAAGACGCGAATAAGGACGCCGGAGGCGGTGAGGGTTTGGGAGAAGTCGCCGGCGCGCTGGAGAGGGGTGGGCACCTGGGCGGTGGGCGTGCTGACGCCGTGGTCGTTGTTCTGCTCCCAGTTGAAGAAGAAGAAGGTCTTGTTGGCGCCATCGTAGAGGCGAGGGATCAAGACCGGCCCGGAGAGGGTGAACCCGTATTCGTTGCGGCGCTGGCGGCCGCGGCTGACGTTGTTTCGATTGTTGGCCCAACTATTGGCGTTGAGTTTGTCATTCCGCAGGTAGTTATAGGCGCTGCCATGATAGGTATTGCTGCCGGAGCGGCCGGCGGCGACGACGACACCGCCGGCGGAGCGGCCGTATTCGGCTGAAAAGCTGTTGGTGATGAACCTGACCTCGGCCACGGCTTCCTGGGGCGGGGTGTAGGCATTGTCGAGCGTCGAATTGTTGCGGGTTTCCTGGCCGTCAAAAAGAATGGCAGAGGTGTTGGAGCGGCCGCCATTGACGATGGGACCGGTGCCGGCGTTGCCGGTGGCGATGACGCCGGGAGAGAGCGTGAGCATCGAATAGGGACTGCGTCCTGTGGGCAGTTCGATGACCTGGGTGGTACCGACCACGTATCCGAGAGAGGAACTGACGCGCTCAATCGCCAGGGCGTCGGCGGTGACGGTGACTTCTTCGTGCACGCTGCCGGGTTTGAGGACAGCGTCGATGGTGGTGATCTGGCCGACCAGGACGGGGACGCCGGCCACTTTGTGGGCGGCGAACCCGGCGCTTTCCATGAGCATGCTGTATTTGCCCGCCGGAAGGTAGGGAATTTTGTAGTAGCCATCATCGGTAGTCTCGACGCGGGCAACAGCGCCAGTGGCGAGGTTCGTGGCGGAGACGCGGGCCCTAGCCATGACGGCACCGGTGGAGTCCGTAACCGCACCGGCGATGCCACCTCGCTCGGCTTGCGCGAAGCACAAGAAAGCTCCGGCGACGGCCAGTACTCCCACATGGGCCAGCATCCTGATTTTCTGCGACATCTGCAACCTCCCAAGTTGTCTTCCTGAGATTAGCCTGGAACGGGCCGCAACACAACGTTAGGAGCGGTTCCTAACGGGAACGCAAATGATTGAAATAAAAAGACTACATAGCCATTCGCACTTCTAACAGTAGCTACGGCGTGCTATGCTGATGCCGGAGTGGGATTTGTATGTCAAATGACCCAGGACGGTCACCGGAGACGGCTGTACCGACATCAGCGCTCCGCGAACATCTTCGCGATTTGTTTGAAAGCCCCGCCTTCAAAGGGAGCCGGCGAAGCCAGCAGTTTCTGCAGCACATTATTGAAAAGACGCTGGCTGGACATAGAGACGAACTGAAAGAGCGCAACCTTGGGGTGGCGCTCTTTGGGCGGGACCCGTCGTATGACACAGGAGAGGACGCGGTAGTTCGCGTTACGGCGTCCGACGTACGCAAGCGACTGCAACAGTATTATTCGCAGACGAACGGTCCGATCCGTGTGGATCTTCATGCGGGATCGTACACGCCGGAGTTCCGCCTGGTTCCGCCTATCCCCGTGGCCCGATCGGCGCAGCCGACGGCGGAAACAACACCTCGGCGAAGCGACGGGTGGCGCAGACTGCCACTGGTGGCGGTGTTGCTTGGAGCAGTAGCAATGCCTGCCGCGTGGGTATGGAATGGCCACCGCGGCGCGGGAAGTCTGTCGGCGAGAGACGTCTTGCCCTGGTCCGTTCTATTGCAGGATGGCCATCAACTCCAGCTTGTTCTGGCCGATCCAGACCTTTCCGCGATGGAGCAATTGACGGGCACCCAAATCTCGCTTTCCGACTATGCGAACCGGCGCTACGTGGCCAATCCGGATGCCTACGGGAAAGATATGCAGAAGGCGTTTGGGGTTTTGCGCGGGGTGAATGTGGCGGCGGTGGATGTGGGGATTGGGATGGCGGTATCCAAACTGGCTGGAGCGACTGCGGCAAGGCTGAAGATCAGCCCAGCGCGGAGTTTACAGTTGAGTGCTTTTCGGACGGAGGACGATTTCGTGATTCTGGGCAGCGCCCGGTCCAATCCGTGGGGAACGCTGTTTCAAGACCAGTTGGACTTTGACTTTGTCCGCGACCCTGAGCTGAACCGGGAGATTGTTCGCAACAAACGGGTTCAGCCCGGGGAACTGCCGCGATATGTGCCGACGGCGGGCGGGTGGGACACGGGGGACGCCTTTGCGATCATCGCGCTGGTGGCGAATCCGCAGCAGGCCGGCAAGGTTTTGCTGGTGGCGGGTACAAACGCTGAGGGCACGGAGGCCGCGGGCCAGTTTGTGGCGAACCTGGCCGAGTTGTCCCGAGCGCTCAAGGCCCACGGAATCGACCCGGCTGGGCCGGCTTGTCATTTCCAGATCCTGCTACGTGTACGAACGATGGCGGGATCGCCGAGCACGCTCGAGGTGCTTGCCTGTCACCGGCTGGTGGTTAAGCCATCGTCCTGAAGCGGGTGCCGTAGATCATTTCCCAACGACGCATCGTAACCGGCATTCAGACATTTGTGCAGACGGCCCAGGAGTTCGTGGCCTGTCCCGGTGCGTTCCTCGAACTCCGGGGAGCTCCCAGAAGTCTCCGAATCGACGCATTCCAGCGCATTCCTTTTCCGCAAGTCTCTGAAATAGGTGGTCCATTGATAGGGCCCCCGTTTGGGAACGGCAATCGCGATGAGTACGGGAACGCAGACGCCATCCTTGTGCGACTGCTCCTTCTCGATGGGTCTATCGGCACGAAGAGACACGCACCTGCTCGTGCGGAGAAGCGTCCAGTTCTTCGGGATTCAGGCCTCCGGTGACGAGATCTTCGCAGTCGGGATGGGCATCCGTTTGCGAACGAGAGTACGGTTCTATGAGGAGGAACCTCCCTCGCCACAGGCGCCAACGATGCCATCATGCAGTCCGCCGATCCGGATCCCGCCGAACTTGTCCCGAAATCGATTCCTGTTCAAGTGAGTTATCCGCGATGTGACTCGCCCGCTTTAGGAAACGTTATGCAGAGCGGAGTATCCCATTCGTCCTGGATACGCGCAGGTCCTATCGGCGGCCACCGAGCGGTTCTGTCGCGATCTACGGGCGGTGGCGCGCCGAGGTAGGGCTGGAGACATTTCCCCGTCAGCGGCCCCGCCGGGAATCGAAACTGGCACTCCGCCGGCTGAGGGCATATGGTCCCGACCAAGCCCACGGGATCCCGCTCCGCGATTTCTTCGGTGATGCCTTGGACGAGATCTCCGCGCGCAAACAAATCACCATCAGCCAGACTCGCTACCTGGAGCGCGAGGTTCTCGAATGGTTCCGGAGACAGGCTTAGACGACTCGGTGGCGGCGGCGACGAGTTGGGAGGCGGGGGATGGGACCCGGGGGGTGTAGGGTGGGACGGAGACCGGGGTGGCATTTCATGTCGATTCGGCGATGGATAGGTATTTTGGAAATCGAGGCCGGGCGAACGATTCAGGTGGCCGGATAGCAGAAGTGGACCGGGGTGCGATTTCTGTCGACGGAGCCGTTGAGGCCGTCCAGAATTCCGGCGGCGGGGCAATTCGGGCGATGGCGAGTTATGCGTTGCTGGTGGCGCCGATATTGATCCGGAAGGGGCAAGTGGCTGCCGGAACTTCGAGTACTTCCCCCTTCCGCGGCTCAATTTGACGCTCTCTACGAGGTAGGGTCCGGCAGCGGCAATGCCGCTCGTAGGGATCTGTGCGGGGGCGATTTGGGAACACCGTCGCCAACGAGACCCAGTTTCAGACGTTTGATTTACGGCGTCTGGGGGTAGGGGGGAAAATAGGTAGTTGAGTGGACTGTCCCTAGTTTTTTTTGGCGTGGAAGGTGCTGGTGGCGGCGTTGGGGATGAGGCCCCAGGCGGAGATGTTGATGGTGCCGTTGAGCGTTCCTTTGGCGGCAAGGGTGCCGCGATAGTCGGCGGTGGAGCGGTCGGCGGCGCGGGCTCGCCAGCTGAGTTCGCCGTCTTTGTAGTCGGCGACGCCTGTTACCGTCTCCGGGCCGGTCATTGTGAAGTCGTACTTGGCTTCGTCGTTGGGGCGTTTGGCTAGTTGCAGGGTGAAGGGGTGGGTCTCGACGTTCATCGTGATCGACGCGGCGGCGGCGGCGCGGAGGTCGGATTCGGAACGGTCCGGCAGGAAGGCGCGGAGAACGGCCACGATCCCGGTTTCGATGTACTTGCGGAAGACCTCCGTACCGCGGACGGTCATTTCGCCTTTCCAGGTTCCGGTGAGATCTTCGTCGCCGGAGAGGATTCGGACACGCTTGAAGTCGATGTATTGCTCGTCCCCGTTGGCGTCCAACTGGAAGTAGTAGAAACCGAGATTGTTGACGCCCTTCTCCAGTGAGGCCGTGTAGTAGGCGTCTCCGTTGGCGTCAAAGGATCCGGTGTTCTGGGGCGCGGTTCCCTTGTAGACCGTCACGCGGTACGGCGCGGCGCCCGAGCCGTAGGGGAACTTGATGTGGAGGCGGATGTTGGGTTCGGCCATCTTGATGACTTTGGGGAGTTCGAGCCACTTCGGATTCGGGCCGTCCTTGACCAGATACGACACTTTCCATTTGGGGAATTTGTCGTTGCCGATTTTGGCGGTGGCGATTTCGGCGTAGCGGGTGGCGACGTTGGGCCAGTCGGCAATGGCGGTTTTGCCGATGTAGAGGAGGACGGGGAAAGACATGCCGTTACCTTTGTCGATTTCGGCTTTATTGAGGCCGGAGTTGTAGGGTTGGAGCTGGCCGGCGGCGAGGGTGATCTTGCGGTTGCCGTTGCCGTGGTAGTTGGGGTCGGCGATGTAGAGGCCGGTGGCGTCGGCTTTGTAGACCACCATGGCGTGGCCGGCTTCGGTGGTTTTGCCGGCTTTATCCGTCGATTGGCCCCAGATTTCGATGTACTGGGGCTCGCCGGTGAGGTGGATGGCGTAGGCGAACGCCAGCCAGGTGAGTCCGCTGTTAAAGCCGTTGAACTTGCGGACGATGCGGCGGCTGAGGCTGTTCCAATCGAGCTCGCTTTGGACGACGGAGGCGAAACGGTAGCCCCAGGAGTCGTCGTGCTGGAGGTCGATGGTGCCCATGCCGTAGTCGTTGTTGTCGTAGCGGCCGTAGAGGGCGCGCTCGCCGGCGGCCTTCTTCTTTTCGAGGAAATACCAGAGGGAGGTTATCGACTGGCCGGCGCAGTGGCCGGCGGGGGCGAGCCAGGAGCCGAAGTTGGTGAACTGCCAGTCGTCGGCGCCGGGGAGGTAGCCGCTGTCGACGGGGAGGGCGTTGATGACCTCCGCCTTTTTGGCTTTGGAGATGACGATGTCGGAGAAGTGGCGGGTGAGGATGGTGATGGAACGGGCGTCTTCGGCGACGAGGGGGATGCCTTCGAGGCGGCCGGTTTTGCGGTCGTAGAAGAAGCCGAGGGCGAACTCGTCTTTGGCGAGGGTGATGGGGATTTTGAGGATGATGGGGTCGTTGGCGTAGCCGTGGCCGTTGTCGATGGATATGAGCGGGGAGGCGGGGTGGAAGAGCGGGCCGAGGTTGTGTGCGGTGATTTCGGTGGAGGTGATGTTGAAGGTGGTGGGTTGGGTGTAGGCGTCGGAGGAGACGGTGAGGATGGGGCCGTTGGGGATGGCGATGACACCGCCGGATGGAGGGATGGTTTGGGTGGTGAGCGGGGTGGCGGGGCCGAGGGTGATGTTGCTGGAGTCCTTGTATTTCAGCCAGAGGAAGAGGGTGAGCAGGAGGAGGGCGGGGATGCCGATGAGGAGGGTGAGGCAGCCGAGGCAACCGCGCTTTTTGCCGGTTGGCGGTGGGGCGGCACGGAGGGCCTGGGAGGCGGGGATCCAGTTGGGGGAGTTGTCGGGGCGCACCATGTCGCCGGGTTGTATTTGCCCCTGGGCGATCAGATTCTGTAGCGCTTGTTGATCGAATGGGCCGTAGTGCTTGCCATCCCGGACCAGGTGCCAGTTCATCGAACTCACCTCCTGCGTCGCGCCGGGCCGATGCGGATGCAGGGGGACGGAGCGAGCTTGCTCCAAACTTCACTATAGGGGAATTTGTGGCGGGCGGGGACGGGGAGGAGGAGAAATCCGGGGGCCTAGGAAAAAAATGAGGTGTCTGACAGTGCGCCGGGATAAACCGGCATGTAGTAGGGAATGAAAGAGTCCTACAGGAAAGGAGTAGCGCCCCATCTTGGCCTCGAGTTTTGCGGGTGTCGTCGCGAGG
>JBIKOG010000460.1:0-2919 GCA_044358225.1 Bryobacteraceae bacterium
CGGCCCCATCGCCGGAATATCGGCGTACTGATACCCGCCCGCCACCGACGCCACAATCACCCCCGGCTGCTTTTCCAACTTCTTACTCGCATCCGTAATCGGCAACATCGGCGCCGCGTAGGTGTTGTGGTACAGGATGTTCAACAGCATCGGCGGCTTTACCAGCGCCTGCGTCGGCTTCACCTTACCCGACCCAATATCGGCCATAATCCGCGACGCCGTCACGCCCGCCTCCCGCGCGTCCAGATGCGGGCACTCTTTGTAAGCCAGCAACACCGTCGTCAGCTTCACAATCTCTTCCGAAATATTGGCGTGAAAGTCATGCACCACCACAATCGGAATCGCATCACCAAACACCTTCCGCACCCGCCGCACCACCTCCGCGTCGGCATGCGGATGACTCTCGGTCACCATCGTCCCGTGCAGAAACAGCAGAATCCCATCCAGCTTCGGCGCCGCCCGCAACCCGTCGATCAGCTCCTTCGTCAGCGTTTCAAACGCCGAATCCAGCACCGTCCCCATCGTCTGCGGCCCGGCCAGAATCGAAGGGTGCAAATCGAACCCATGCTTCGAAGCCCCGTAAATAAAGCCCGCCATCGTATTGCCCGCTTTCGCGGACTGCGCAATCAGATCCTTCCCGCGCAGAATCCCATCGGCCCCGCCAATGCCCTGTGCGAACTCCGCCAGCCCCGTCTTCTTCGGGTTGAACGTGTTCGTCTCATGCACAATCCCGCCCACCCCGATCAGCGGCCGAGCCTGTCCAAACACCAACGATCCAAACAAAAGCGCAAAGGCAATGCGGTTCATGAACCGCATCATATCAGCCCCGCTACTTCAGCCACCGGTCGAACCACGCAAACGCATCGCGCTGCATATCGGCGTCGAACTTATGCGGCCCCGGATAAAACCCGCACTTATACTTATCCGCCGCCCCGGCCTTCTTGTACACCTCACCCAGAATCCGGTCCGCCCGCTCCATCTCCGGCAACGTGAACAACTGGTCCTGACTGTTGTTCAACACCATCGCCGCCGCCGGCACATTCAGCCCCAGAATCTCCGGATAGTCCAGGTCCAACGGCAACCCCGGCACGTAACACATCCATGTATGCGTGTGGCACTTATTCAGCAGGTAGTCTCGCCACGTCGTCATCATCCCCACCGCGCACGAAGCCTTAATCCGCGGGTCCAACCCCGTCAACATCACCGTCCGCAATCCCCCGCCCGACAACCCGCAACACCCCACCCGCGCCGCGTCCACATCGGGCCGCGCGCACAGATAATCCAACGCCCGTTGGTCTTCATAACTGAACACCCCCGGCCACGTCAGCCCCGCGCTGAACAGGCTCTTGGCCATGATGTGCTCGTGCTGCCCGGCAAACTGGTTGTACTTCTCAATCTCCTCGGTGGACTCCGGATCCCGCTCCACCAGATTGCCCTTCACCGGCGCCGCCAGATCCGCCGCCCGCACCCGCCGGCTGCCGAACGCAAACGTATCGTGCACCAGCACCGCATACCCGCGCCGGGCCAACTCGTTCGCCCACGCCTTCCCGCTGTAGTAACGCTCCTGGTGCTTCACCATCAGCGGATGCGGATCCTTCGTTGCCATCGTGATCTTCCGCACGCCGAAATACTTATTCCCGCCGTGATCGTGCAGCCCCACCACGCCCGGCAACTTCCCCTTCGCCCCCAACGGCTTCAACAACACCGCCTCCGTCGGCGGGCCATACGACAACTGCCAGCTCAAGTGTTCAATCGACAGCCCGTCAAACTCCTGCGCGTGCTGCACCGTCACCTGCGGCGCCACAGCCGGTCCCGGCGGCAGCAGCAGCTCGGTAAACCGCGCCCGCGCCCGCCGCTTCCACGCCGTCACGTCCTTGAATTCCGGCCTCCGGAACGATAGCCGCGCCGGGTCCGCCGCAATCCGCGACGCCCAGTCGCCGTAAGCTCCAATCATCGATGGCATGCCAATAATCTTAATCCCCAGCGGGCGCCAGCGCAGGCTGCCCCGCCCCCGGCCGCGCCGAAGGCCGCGCCCCCGCAATCTTCGTCTGCACCTTCGCCAGATACAAATACACTACCGGCGTCAAATACAGCGTAATGAACTGCGAAAACACCAAGCCCCCGACGACGCACAATCCCAGCGGCCGCCGCGCTTCCCCGCCCGCGCCCTGTCCCAGCGCAATCGGCAACGCCCCCAGCAGCGCGCACATCGTCGTCATCATAATCGGCCGGAATCGGATCAAGCACCCCTGGTAAATCGCATCGTATGGCGATTGCCCCTGCGTCCGCTCCGCCTCCAGCGCAAAGTCGATCTGCATAATCGCGTTCTTCTTCACAATGCCGATCAACAGAATCAGCCCTACGAACGAATAGATGTTCAAATCCAGCTTGAACAGATACAGCGTCAGTAGCGCCCCGAACCCCGCCGAAGGCAACCCCGAAAGAATCGTCAGCGGGTGAATGAAGCTCTCGTACAAAATCCCCAGCACCAGATACACCACGAAAATGGCCACAAACAACAGCAGCATCAGGTTCTTCGACGACTGCTGAAACGCCTGCGCCGTCCCCTGGAACGTCCGGCTCACCGTCGCCGGCAACGTCCGGTCCGCCAGGTCTTCAATCTGCTTCACCGCATCGCCCAGCGACGCCCCGGGGCTCAAATTAAACGCCAGTGTCACCGCCGTCAACTGGCCGTAATGGTTAATCGCCTGCGGCCCCGCCCGCGGCTCCAACTTCGCCACCGCGTCAATCGGCACCAGATTCCCATCCGTCGACCGCACATACAAGTTCGACACCTCGCTCGGGTCCGATTGGAACCCGCGCTCCACCTCCAGAAGCACGCGATACTGATTATCCGGCGCGTAAATCGTCGAAATCCACCGCGGCCCGTAGGCGTCAAACAGCGCGTTCTCAATCTGC
>JBIKOG010000259.1:0-10125 GCA_044358225.1 Bryobacteraceae bacterium
TACGAGGGCACCGCATTTCCGGGTCAAATGAGAACGTGTATGGTTGCCCGGGGCGAATGTGATGTTACAGGAATCAATCGGGGCAGTGGTGGCGGGTTTAACAGCTGGGATACCGCCGGGCCGCATGCCGTACTGATTGCGGCGGGAGGTGAGATTGTCGACCGTGAGCGCGGGCCGATCCGGTACCCTCAAGGCTCGTACAAAGTTCGCGATCATATTGCGGGTGCGAAGGATGTTTTGGTGGCTTTGGGGTTGGCAGATGCCAGCGGAGCGGGCAGCCGTTCGTAGTCAGAGTGGCTGAGGACATCCGGCCTGCGGGCTGGCGGATGTCCCCGTGGTGTGCCGCGGTTTAGAACGAAATGCCGAAGAGGAGTTCCAGTTGATTGGGATTGCGGCGGGGGAAGTCGTTGCCGGCGCCCCAGCGGGTGTAGCGGAGTTCGGGGGCGAGTTTCACGCGGCGGTATTCGTAGCGGGCGCCGGCTGAGACGACGGCGCCGATGCCGATTTCCGAGGGGCGGCTGAACAGGTCGCGGCCATTGTTTTGGCGGATTTCGGTTTCCTGCCAGGTGCGGCGGAGCGCCCAGCCGGTGCCGAGGAACGGGCGCCAGCCGCGGGTGGGGCGGAAGTAGTATTTGCCGATGACGGGGAGTTCCAATGATTCGCCCTTGGTGTTGGAGATATAGGGGCCTTCCGGGAAGAGGTTGTAGCTGGAGTTGGAGCGGAGGCGCTTGTAGAGGAGGTCGGCTTCAATGGCGAAGTTGGCCGGGAGTTTGATTTCGATGGTGCCGCCGATGCTGACGGGAACGGATTTGTCGGGCGCGTATTTGATTTGATCGGTTAGGGTGACGCTGGTTTTTACGCCGACCTCGATTTGTTGCGCCTGTAACAGGATGCTGGTTGCAGTTAGTAAGAGGATGAATAACTTCATGCCAACACGGACGGCGCCAGTTACGGCGCCGTTTCGTGTGAAGTTAGTCGTCAGGTGTGCTGGAATGGCACAGGAAGCGATTTCAGATGCTGTTCCGAGGCGGGCGGGACTGACCTTATTCAGGAAGGTTCTCGAGGTCCGCCAAGTCCTTGGCCCGGGCGCTGGCCGCCTTTTTTTGACGAAGGCGCGGGAGGCTGATTGCCGGGATCGTCAAGTCTTCGATTGGGGTCGTTTCGCGCTCCGCGTAGCATGTATCGAAATCAACGCCGGAGATTGTGGTGAGGATCCCGATTCGAATTGGGGGGACACCGAGACGTACCAGGCTGTCCGGTTTCAAAAACAGGGCTGGTGTGAGGTCGGCGGGTCGAAAGCCGAACTCGTTCAGTGCGCGGACAACTCTTGCGGCATTCTCGGGGCTCATTCGCACCCAGACATCCAAATCGTTTGTGGCGCGGATAAAGCCGTGCAGTGCCACGGCGTAGCCGCCGACAAGGATGTAATCAAAGCCGTTCGAGTTGAGAAACCTCAGGAACTCTTAGAAGTCGCTCGCTCGTGCTGGCTTCGCCATACAATGTCCTTCGTATGAGTTCGAGCGCTTGTAGCCGTTCGATGGGGGGGCGGGTGAGCCAGTAGGCTACCGAATCGTCCGGATCGGTAAGGCTGGCGACGGAGAACTGCGATTTATCGATTCGGAACTCTTCAGTCGGCGTCGCCATGCCTCTATCTTGGCTCTGGTGAAGGGGGGGGCGGGGCTTGCGGTGGCGGTTGGTGGCTGCGAGCGGGTGATGATGGCTGGCCGGGAAGGGGGACACTCTTCGTTTGGGACAGGGGTGAGCTGTCGGACTGGGGATCAGAGTGTCCCCGGTTGGGGGCGGTTAGTTAGTCGGCGACGGCGGGTTGGCGGACCTGCGAGGCCAGTTCGATGGCTAGATCGGTGGACTTGCGGAGATCGGTTTTACCGGTGCCGAGGGTGGGGATCGATTCCACCGCGAAGAACTGGTTCGGTTTGGGTATCCAGAGGGCGGGGAGGTCGGCGTTGTTTAAGTGTTCGACCATGGCGGCTGGCGTGAGGGTCTTGCTGGTGTGCAGGACCACCAGGCGTTCGCCGCGCTGCGCGTCGGGGACGCCGATGACAAGGCAGGTGGCTTCGTCCATGATCTCCTGCAGGCACTCTTCGACCTTGAGGTGCGGGACCATTTCGCCGCCGATCTTCGAGAAGCGGGAGAGGCGGCCGGTGATGAAGAGGAAGCCCTCGTCGTCCAAGCGGGCCATGTCGCCGGTGTTGTAGTAGCCATCGACCAGGGACTTGGCCGTGCGTTCGGGCTGCTTCAGGTAGCCGCGCATGCGGCTGGGGCCTTTGACGAGCAACATGCCTTCCTGGCCGAAGGGAACCGGTTCGAGCGTGGCGGGGTCCACAAAGCGAAGGCTGACGCCGGGGAGGGGGCGGCCGACGGATTCGCCTTTGAAGCCGAGCTGGCTGTTCTGGGCAGGGTCGTCGGAGATGAAGTCCGGGCCGTTGACGCTGACGACGGGGGCCATTTCCGTGCAGCCGTAGCCTTCGTGCATGCGGATGCCGAACTTTTCTTCAAACTGCTGGGCGACGGCGGGGCGGAGCTTTTCGGCGCCCACCAGGACGTAGCGGATCTTGGAGAACTGCTCCTTGCTGCACTTACGGGCGTAGGTGGAGGCGAAGGTCGGGGTCGACAGCAGGAACGTGGCGCCGTACTTCTGGCTGAGTTCGCCGATGGTTTTGGCGTCGCTCGGGTTGGGGTGGAAGATGACCGGGAAGCGGTTCAGCAGCGGGAACCAAAGGTTGTAGCCGAAGCCGAAGGAGTGGAAGAAGGGGAGGATGCCGAGCATCACGTCACTGGGGCCGACGGGGTAGACCTGGGCTACCGATTCCATGTTGGAGATCAGGTTCCAGTGGGTGAGTTCGACGCCTTTGGGTTCGCCGGTGGAGCCGCTGGAGAAGATGATTGCCGCGACGTCGTCGGTGGTTCCTTTGGCCAGCATGCCGGCGGGGAGGAACTTCGATTGCAGGAAGGCGATGGCCTTATCGACACCGCTGAATTTGGGGATGAGTTCTTCGATGTAGACGACGCCGGGCATGGGGTCGATTTTCTGTTTGACGAGGAAAAGCTTGGAGCTTAAAACCGTTTTGATTTCGCACTGCTCGATGGCGGAGGCCATGGAGGCGGCGCCGGCGGTGAAGTTTAAGTTCACGGCGGTGCGGCCGCTTAGGGTGACGGCGATGTTGGCGAGCGCGGTGCCAACGGAGTTGGGCAGGAGCAGGCCGATCATGGGCTGGTTTGGCGCGTGCTTATCGAGCCAGCGGCGGAGGAGTTGGGCTCCGATCAGGGCTTTGCCGAAGGTCATTTCTTTGCCGAAGGAGTCGGCGATGGCGAGTTTGGACCACTGGCTGCGGGCGGCGGCGACGA
This sequence comes from Bryobacteraceae bacterium, assembly GCA_044358225.1. Lineage (GTDB taxonomy): Bacteria > Acidobacteriota > Terriglobia > Bryobacterales > Bryobacteraceae. Next base: position 3,367 of record JBIKOG010000259.1, read on the forward strand.
AGCGGCGGCCGATGGTGTCGTGCTGTTCGCGTTTGTCGGTGGCGGCCTGGCTCGCCAACTCCATGACCTTGGCGCGGAGGGCTTCCGGGGGGATGGGGCCGAGGACGGGTTCGCCGACGATGACCTTCACTTTGGGGCGGGGCCAGCGGTCGTAGGAGCCGAAGAGCTTGCCGCCCTTCATGCTGAGCGGATGGCCGTAGAGGCCTTCGATCCAGGCGGGGATGATGGGGTATTGCTTGCCCGACTTCGATTCGGCGATGCGCTCGTAGCCGCGTTTGAAGGGGAGGAGGTGCCCGGTGCGGGTGATCTGGCCTTCGGGGAAGATGCCGGCGAGTTCACCGGCTTCGACTTCGGCGCGGCAGAAGACGAGGGTGGAGACGGCGTCGCGGGGCTTCGAGAGATCGATCGGCACGGTGCGGAGGAGTTCGAAGATGGGCGTGAGGAACTTGATGTCGTAGAGGGTCTTCCACAGGATCCAGCGGATGAAGCGCGGGGTGGCCGAACCGATCAGGAAGGCGTCGGCATAGGAGACGTGGTTGCCGACGACGATGCCGCCGCCTTTGGTGGGGATGTTGTGGCCGCCTTTGACTTCGAGATCGAAGAGGATGTGGAGGATGGTCCAGCAGCCGAAGCGGACGGTGGCGCGGAGGAGGTGGCGGAAGAGGATGTAGAGGCTGGCAAGGACGCTGATCACGCCGCCGGCGAGGAGGATCATTTCGCCGGACCAGTGGAGCTTGTCGTGGAGGAGCCAGAGGAAGCCGGAGGCGAGGATGACGCCGAGCATGTTGGCGAAGTTGTTGGTGGCGAGGATGCGGCCCTTTTCGGCGGCGGGGGCTTCGTCCTGCAGGAAGGTGTTGAGCGGCACGATGAAGAGGCCGCCGAAGAAGCCCATGAGCGTGAGCCAGACGAAGGCCCAGGCTTCGGTGGAGACGGTGCCCAAGGCCATGCCGGAGAGGCCCATGAGGACGCCGGAGGGGGCGACGAGGCCGAGTTCGATGCGTTCGCCGGAGATGCGGCCGCTGGCCATGGAGCCGGCGCCGATGCCGATGGCGAGGGCGGCGACGAGGAGGCCGATTTGCGATTCGCTGCCGTGGAGGGTGTGGTTGACGAAGACGACGAGGGTGAGCTGGACGAGGCCGCCGATGAACCAGAAGAAGCTGATGCCGGCGACGGTGAGGGCCATGGGCTTGTCTTTGGCGAGGATTTGGAAGCCTTTGACGATTTCCGAGAAGGGGCTCCAGTGGAACGGTTCGGTGGAGGGGGAGGGTTTGACTTTGGGGATGCCCAGGGAGATGAGGGAGCCTAGGACGGCGAGGGTGATTAAGAAGGCGCTCATCTTCCACTGTTCGTGTTTCCAGTGTTCGAAGAGCAGGGTGCCGAATCCGCCGCCGATGACGATGGCGACGAAGGTGGTGAGTTCGAGGAGGGCGTTGGCGCGGGAGAGATCGCGTTCGGGGAGGATTTCCGGGAGGATGCCGTATTTGGCGGGGGAGAAGAAGTTGGCTTGCGCGGCCAATAGGAAGAGCACGCCCAGGAGCATGGGCATGCTGGTGGCCTGGAGGGCGAAGAGGGCGAAGATCATCGTCAGGATTTCGAAGGCTTTGGTGACGATGAGGACTTGGGATTTGGAGAAGCGATCGGCGAGTTGACCGGCCCAGCCTGCCATGAGGAGGAAGGGGAGGACGAAGACGGCGCCGGTGAGGGCGAGGTATTGGGAGCCGGCTTCGGCGTTGCCGGCGGTATAGGCGACGGCGGCGACGGAGACGATCATCTTGAAGACGTTGTCGTTGAAGGCGCCGAGGAATTGGGTCCAGAGGAAGGATTGGAAGCCGCGGTCTTTGAGGAGCGTGGCGTAGCTGGAGTGTGTCATGCCCTCTGTAGGGGCATTTTGGTGGCCAAGGGGCTCATTGTTTGTAAGTGATTGCATTCTCGTCCTTCCAGGGGTTCATGCGCGAACGGGGGTGGATTAGACTCATCCATTCTTCGTACACGGTATGATCATTTTATGCACACGGCTATCCGCGCTTCGGAACGTCCATTTTTGCAGGCTGTGGCGGCTCTTGCCTATGCTAACCCGTTCTCGCCCGCCCGTGAGGAGATGGAGCGGCGGGCGTTGGGGCGGGAGTTTGTGGCGGGGGATCCGATTTGGAGTGTGTCGGTGGCCGATCCGGAGCGGGCGCGGCCGAATATATGGCGGATTCAGGAGAAGTTGGAGCCGGTTTTGGAGGCGGTGCGGGAGCGGTTGTTGGTGGACGAGGGGGAGTTCGGGCTGTACGAGGAGTGTGTGCATTCGCTGCTTTATCAGCGCTATTACGAGAGCTTTGTGGGGGCGAACGGGCATTTCGGGTTTTATCGAAAGTTTGCGGCCGACTGGGCGTATTTCTTTGAGCTGCCGGGGAAGCGGTATGAGACGGCGCTTTCGGTGGAACACTTCTTTGCTTGCTGCTGGCAGTTGTGGCGGGCGTTTCACCGGATCTTTGACCACATCATTGGGTCGTCGATGCCGGCGGCGCGGTTGCGGGGGAGTATTTGGGAATCCATTTTTACTTGTGATTTGCGGCGGTATCGGCGGGTGTTGTGGCAGAAGATGGGGGATTTTCCGACGCTGATAACGGGGCCGTCGGGGACGGGGAAAGAGTTGGTGGCACGGGCGATTGCGGGGGCGCGGTATCTACCGTTTTCGGGGGCGCGGATGGCGTTCGCGCAGCCGAAGGGGGAGAGCTTTTTTGCGGTGAATTTGGCGGCGTTGTCGCCGTCGTTGATTGAGAGTGAGTTGTTCGGGCATAAGCGGGGAGCGTTTACGGGGGCGATTGCGGACCGGGTGGGTTGGCTGGAGGCTTGTCCGGCGCAGGGGGCGGTTTTCCTGGACGAGTTGGGGGAGATGGAGATGCCGATCCAGGTGAAGTTGCTGCGGGTGATGGAGACGCGGGAGTATGCGGCGGTGGGGGACACGGGGTTGAAGCGGTTTGCGGGGAAGTTGATTGCGGCGACGAATCGGGACTTGGCGAAGGAGATTGGGGCGGGGCGGTTCCGGGAGGATTTGTATTACCGGCTATGCGCGGATTTGATTGCGACGCCGTCGTTGGCCGAGCAGGTGGCGGAGGCGCCGGGGGCGTTGGATGAGCTCGTTCTGTACATGACGCGGCGGGCGGTGGGGGCGGAGGCGGAGAGCGTGTATCCGGTGGTCCGGGAGTGGATTGGTTCGCATTTGCCGAAGGGGTATGCGTGGCCGGGGAACTATCGGGAGTTGGAACAGTGCGTGCGGAATGTCCTGATCCGGCAGACGTACCGGCCGTTGGTTTCAAGTCCGGGCGATTCGTTTCTTGACCGGTTTGGGCGGGGGGAGTTGACGGCGGATGAGGTGTTGAATCATTACGTGGCGCTGGTGTACCGGCAGTGCGGGTCGTATGTGGAGACGGCGAAGCGGTTGGGGTTGGATCGGCGGACGGTGAAGGCGCGGTTGGAGGGGGCTTGCGGGGGGTGAAAGGCAGGCAAGCCGGGTTCAGATAACAAGGTTGTCCCTGGAGAAACGGTGCGTTAGAGTATTGATTGCCGCCTAAGGAGGTGCTGCAAGGATGGTTCCGCTTCACTTAGACATTTTGAAGAATCTGGTGGGCACACCCGTTGCCGGGCACCCGTTTGCGCACCGATTGGTGAAAGACTTTTTTTCGGCGGATGCTTTTGCCGCGATCTCCACAGCCCCTGAGGTACTCTTACCTCCCCAAACGTCCGATGAAGCGCTCATTGACAGTCTCTTGGAGGTTGGTTATGAGATCATCACTTTTCCTGGCTGTACAACAGACCCGAACGCTTACGTGCAATGGCATCGTGAGAAGATTAAGAATGACTACCGTGGCACGTGGGTCAGCTCTTCGTGCGAGGGGTTTGGCCTGGTATTCAGACTGAAGCAGGCGAAGTCACAAGTCGTTCAGGATGTGCTCGGCTTCTTATATAGTAGAGAACTGATACACGCGCTGGCGGACCTGTATGAACTTCCACTCGATCGCATTCACTACGATGCCGGATTGCAGAAGTACTTAGATGGATATGAAATAAGTCCTCATCCTGACATTCGGAGAAAGGCGCTGACTTTCATGGTCAATCTCAATCCGAATCCGCAGGCGGACCAGGTGGAACACCACACACATCTATTGCGATTTCATCCTAACTATAGCTATGTCGGAGAGTACTGGAAGGGAAACTCGCAGGCGGACCGGTGTTGGGTTCCGTGGGACTGGTGCAAGACAGAATCGGAGCACCGGTGTAATAACAGCATGATGTTATTTCAACCCGCTAATGACACTCTCCACGGGGTTCATGCGCGCTATGACCATCTCACCTACCAGCGCACGCAGTTATACGGCAACTTTTGGCACGTGGATTATCCCAGCATTCCGCAGCCGTGGTGGGAGAACTTTGTGATCCCGGCCCGGACGGACAAGTAAGCGCAGGCTTGCGAGAAGGCGCGAGTGGATTCGGCTTGACAGGTTCCCTTGTCCGGGCTATACATAGTCTAGACAGGGGAGCGAATTGGGAACTTCGACACAGGATCTATTGCCGGGGACGTTGTATCTGCTGGTCTTGCGAACGCTGGCGGCGGGGCCGCTGCATGGGTACGCGATTGCGAAGCGGATTAAGGATGCCTCGGGGGAGTTCTTGACGGTGGAAGAGGGGTCGCTCTATCCGGCGCTGAACCGGATGCTGGTGAAGGGCTGGCTGAGCGCGGAGTGGGGGTTGTCGGAATCCAATCGAAAGGCGCGTTTCTACACGCTGACGCCTGCGGGCCATCAACAACTGGAACAGGAAGATGCCGAGTTCCGGCGGATGGTGCGGGCGATTGAGCTGGTGTTGGATAACGCGTAGGTGCAATTTTATGGAATTCCGGAATAAGTTGGCGTTTCTGCTGGGCCGTCGGGAGGTGGATGGCGGGCTGGCTGAGGAGATGGCGTTTCATATTGAGGAACGCACGGATGAGTTGGTGCGGGGGGGCGTGCCGCTGGCGGAGGCGCGGAGGCGGGCGCGGTTGGAGTTCGGGTCTGTGGCGGTGATGGCGGAGGAGTCGCGTGGGGCTTGGCAGTTTGGGTGGGTGGAGGAGTTTCTTGCCGACCTGCGGTACGCGGCGCGGGGGCTGCGGCGGGAGCCGGGGTTTCTGGCGACGGCGGTGTTGTCGCTGGCGTTGGGGATTGGGGTGAATACGGCCATTTTCAGTTTGACGATGGAGTTTTTGCTGAGCAATCCGTCGGTGCGGGATGGGGCGACGTTGGCCTATGCGCGGCTGGCGGGGAGCAGCCATTTGGGTTTGGCGCAGTATGAGTTTGTGCGGGATGCTAAGGCGTTTCCGGGGGCTGCGGGGTATCGGGCGGAGAGCGAGATCAATTGGCGGAACGGGGAGGAGACGCGGCGGCTGTTTGCGATGCGGGTGACGGGGAATTTGTTCGGGATGGCGGGGATTCCGGTATTGGCGGGGCGGGGGATTGCGGAGGGGGATGAGGCTGTCGCGGTAATTTCGTATCGAATGTGGCAGGGGAAGTTGGGCGGGGATCCCGGTGTTGTGGGGCGGTCGCTGATTCTGGATGGGCGGCCGCATGCGGTGATTGGGGTGTTGCCGGAGGACCACCGGACGTTGACGGGGATGGGGTTGCAGCCGGATTTGTACACGACGATCCAGCGGGGGCAGGGGGAGGTGCAGTTGTACTTGCGGCTGCCGGAGGGGATGGCTTCGGCGACGGCGATGCGGCGGCTAGAGATGGTGGCGGCGGAGTTGGACAAAGCCATGCCGGAGCGGATGTTCAAGTACGTTGAGGATATCCGGTTGATACCGGTGAACGGGGTGGCGCGGGTGGCGACGGAGAAGTCACTGACGTTGTTCTTCTTTATGTTGATGGCGGTGGTGACGCTGTTACTGGGGATCGCTTGTTTGAACGTCTCGGGGTTGTTGTTGGCGCGGGCGTCGGCAAGGGCGCAGGAGTTTGCGATCCGGGCGAGTTTGGGGGCGGGGAAGGGACGTTTGCTGCGGCAGATGTTGACGGAGAGTTTGTTGTTGGCGGTGTTGGGGACGGTGGCGGGGCTGGGTTTGAATCTGGTTTTGACGCGGATGGTGACGGGATTGGAGTTGGATTTGCCGGTACCGGTGCAGTTGCGGATAGATCCGGACTGGCGGTTGTTGGCCTACGCGTCCGGGGTTGGTGTGTTGACGGCGTTGCTGGTGGGGATGCTGCCGGCGTTGCGGGCGGCGGGGGCGGGGGTATTGAAAGAGATGGAGCACCAGGTAGGAGGGCGGCTGACGTTGCGGCGGGGGTTGGTGGTGGCACAGGTGGCGGTATCGATGATTGTGTTGACGACGGCGGTGCTGTTTGCGCGAAATTTAATGGAGTCAGTTGGGATGCGGCCGGGGTTTGACTTGGACAAGACGATGTTCGTGAGTATTCGGCTGGTGCCGGAGAACTATGCGGACGCGGCGGCGCGGGGGGCGTTTGCGGAGCGGGCGTTGGGGGGGCTGGCAGCGGTGCCGGGGGTGGAGTCTGTCGCGACGACGCGGATGATTCCATTCAACGACGATTCGACGCACGGGGGCGGGGTGCGGACCGATTTGTCCGATTCGTTGGTGCGGATGAAGTATCACTTCAACCGGGTGGGACCTGGGTATTTCCGGACTCTAGCAGCCCGTGGTTAAAGTAGGCATTTTCAGAGTTCCGGCTCACGCCGCGAGCAGAACTCGCCCGCATCTAGAAAAGTACTTGTCAGCGCGAAGTACGTTTC
>JBIKOG010000355.1:0-6143 GCA_044358225.1 Bryobacteraceae bacterium
CATGAGCCTCTCCGTCAACAGAGAAAACGGAGAATTTGAGCGGTTGAGAGAGGCCAACGATCTCAACCGTGGAGGTTCAGTTCGTCGCCCGACTTAGCTAGTCTCGAAACGGAGAAACGGTCAAAACCCCAAGTATCGGCGAATGTTGGGGATAGAGACGGGCTCAAAAAATACGATTTCGTAAAGGTCAACTGGCCGCGCGGCGTTACAGTTTAAGAGGTTGGCTCCCCGACATGGGCTCGAACCACGATTCACGGCGTCAAAGGCCGGTGTCCTACCATTAGACGATCGGGGAGCAACTCTCCGATTTTAACACCATCGGCCCTCACCATTCACTATACGGCGTGCCTTCCAGGCTTGTTTTCTCCGAAGAACTCCGCACATCGAAGATCCCCGGCTCGCTCTGGCTCGCCGACGAAGACGCATCTTCCATAATGATCTTCCACGACGTCGAATTCCCCGCGATCGGGTCCAGCGGCATCTGCCGCAAATACCCCTCCCGCACCAGATCGTCCAACTGCTGCGGCGCCTTCTGCTTATCGTAGGTGTACTCGTCGATTACAGTCCGCAGCGAAAACAAATTCTGCCGCAACACGCTCTCCCGCGCCCGAATCACGGACTTCTGGTACAACGGCACCGCCACCGAGATCACCACCAGCACGATGGCCATCGAGACCATCAGCTCCATAATGGTGAACCCAGCCCGCTTACCACTCTGAATACGGCGTTCCATCGGCTGCTTTCTCCATCGTCTTCGAATACACGGAAAACACGTTCTGCCCGCCCCACGACGTCGATTTCGGATCGTCCTGCGTGCTGCGCTTGCCCCAGTCGGTACTCTTCGTAAACGGATCCTTCGGAATCTTCCGCAAAAATCGCATCTTTTTCTCGCTGCTCTCGCTCCCGGCCGTCCCGCCGGCTCCCGGAATCCCACCGCCACTCGCCCCCGGCATGCCCGGCATCCCGCCGCCCCCGCCCGCCTGGCCCGTCACCTTCACACCCTCCACCAGAATCTCCAGCGTCTCCGGATACCCTTCCTTCGCCGCGTTCTGCTGGCCCAGTTGCCCCGAATCGGCCATGTCTTTGTACTTATCGATAGCCGTATGAATCTCCCGCAGCGCGATCCGCAACTCCTTCTCGCGCTCCCGCCGCACCCGGCTCCGCGCCAGCGGCACCGCCATCGACGTCAACAGCGCCAGAATCGTAAACGCGACAATCAGCTCCACCAGCGTCATACCCCGCTGGCTCCGTTGCCGTCCTGTGCTGATCGCTCGCATTACCGGATCTCCACCCCCACCGTCGGCTTCGGCGCCGGCACGCTCTGCAGCTTCGAATTCTGCAACGCGCTGTCCACCACGCTCAGTTGCGTCGTCCCCGCCTCCAGCGTCTGGAAGCTCAGCGACAACAACGCCCCCGCCCCCGTCAACCCCGGCGCTCCCGCCGGTCGGCTCATCTGGATCGCCACCTCGCCCTTCGCCGCCTGGTCGTCGCTCGAGAAGCTCACCCGCTGCCCGTCGTTGGACAAAAACGCCCCCGGCGTCGCCGCCAGCAGCTTCACCTTCTTCGGGTCATATTTGATCCGCAACGGCGCCTGGAACAGGTCCACCGCATCGGCCACATGCACCGTCACCACCACCGGCGAACCGGCCTTGGTCACCACGCCCTCCGGCTGGAAGGTCATCTTCACCGGAGCCGCCGGGGGCAGGGAAGGCTTCGCCGGCGCCGGCGTCGATACATCGCTCGGAAGCGTCGGCCCGCCCAGCGCCGGCCCGCCCGGAGCCGCCGCGCCAGCGCCCGAAGGCTGCGCGTTGTCCGGCTGCGCGTACACCAGTCGCACCGTCTGATCGTTACCCGCCGCCACCCCGCGCAGGTTCACCGGCGTAATCTCCTGCGTCCGCACAATATGCGGAACCAGCGCAATCACCAGTTCGTTCTGCGAATTCTCAATCGTCTCGCTCGAGAAAAACCGGCCCAGATAAGGAATCGACATCAGCCCCGGAATGCCCGAAATGTTCCGCGTCTGCGTCGTGTTCACCAACCCGCCGATCAGGTTCATCTCCCCTTCGCGCAACCGCACGTCGTGAACCACTTTCCGCTGCCCGATCACCGGCTGCCGGATCCCGCCAATATCAATCCGCTCCACAACGTTCGAAATTTCAATTTCCACGTGCATCGAAACTTCATCATCCCCGTGAATGCGCGGCACCATATCCATCACCACGCCCACTTCGATGTACTGAAACTGCGTGTTCACCAGCGGGCTCACGCCGCCCACCCCGCCCATGCCCAACCCCGAACCAAAGCTGCCGCTCGCCGTCGGCACTTTCGAGCCGATGCGCAACTGCGCCTTCTGTCCGTCCGCCGCCCGAATCTGCGGCGTCTGCCGCACTTTGCTGTTCCGGTCGGTCATCACCGCCTGCAGCAGCGCCCCCGGCAAATTCACCGTGAAGTCATTGGATCCCAACGATTTCAACTGCCCCAACACCCTCGATCCACCCGTTGTCGTCGTGCCCGACGAAGTCGTCGCCGGTGAGACATTGAACTTCAACCCCGGCGAATCTCCCGTCACAATCGTCGCCGCCAGATCCCGCGTCCGGCCCACGGCCGTTTCCATCACAATCACGTCCACCAGAACTTCCGGCTTCGGCTTGTCCAAATCGCCCAGCAGCTTCTCCACCAGCGCCACCTGGTCCACGGTCCCGCGCGCGATCACCGCGTTCTGCGCATTGTACGTATACAGCCGCCGGATTTCCGTCACCGACCGCACCGACGTCGCAATTTCGTTCAGCTCCTGCACCGAAGTAATGTTCTGCAAATAGAAAACTTTGACGACGTTATCTTCGTAATCCCGGCGCTTGGTAATGTTATCGTTCGTCAGGAAAATCGTATTGGCCGACAGCGCCTTCCAATAGGTCTTCGTCATCACCGACAGATGATCCAGCGCCTCTTCCAAATTCGTGTTGGTCAAATCGACGTTGTAGTTCTTCGACGGCTGCTGATACTCCGGATCCCAAATCACGTTGATCCCCGTCAGCTTGCCCAACGTCTCATACAGAACCTTCACGTTCTGGTTGTTCATCTTCAACGACGTCACCTGCCGCGACAACGGCTTCAATTCCGGCACCGGCTGAATCGTCCCGATCTTTTCCTCGTTGCGCTTTTTCGCAATCTGCGCCGGCGTCTGTCCGATCTCGTCCAGCTTCAACGCCGCCCCCTGCCGCTTCTGGTAGTCCAGCATCGCCTTCGTGCGCTTGATCTCCTGCACCGCCAGCGACGACGACGGGTCGATCAGGAACGCCCGCTCAAACTCCAGCAGCGCCTCTTCCACCTTCCCCGCCTCGCGCGCCTTCTGCGCCCGGTCGATCCGCGCCGCCGCCGCCGCAAACCGCGCTCGACGCACCGCCATCTGGTACGCCGTGTCCGTCGGGTCTTCCTTCAGCGCCTGCTCGTACTGCTCCAAACTCTTCTCAAAATCCCGTCCCAGCTCCGCCTTTTGGCCCGCGCCATAGAATTTGTCACCCTTCCGGGTCTTCGCCTCCACCGGGACGACACCCGTCCAAAGGATCGTGGCGCATGCCAACAGGCTACTTAACTGTCGAATATTCAGCATCTTGCAGAGGGTTCCGTTTTCGTCGCGTGCTAAAATAAAAGCTTCGGGGAGAGAATGTACAGCTCCCCTGATAGGTATTGACGGCGCAACCCGCGCCACCGTTGAGTACAAAGTGCAGGAGAAACGTTTTGAGCGCCGCTAAGGCCAACCCCGGCTCCGGATTCAAGATCATCAGCGACAACCGCGCCGCCGGTCACAACTACGAACTCATGGAACGGTTCGAAGCCGGCCTCGTCCTCACCGGGACTGAGGTCAAGGCCTGCCGCGCCGGCAAAGTCCAGCTCAAAGACGGCTTCGGCACCATCGAAAGCGGCGAAGCGTTCCTCTGCAACGCCCACATCAGCGAATACTCCCATGGCAACATCGCCAACCACCTCCCTGGCCGAAAACGGAAAATGCTCCTCCACCGCCAGGAAATCGACAAGCTCCACGGCAAAACCCGCGAAAAAGGCCTCGCCCTCATCCCCACCAAAATGTACTTCAAGGATGGCAAAATAAAGGTCGAAATCGCCGTGGGCCGTGGCAAAAAACTCCACGACAAACGCGCCGCCGAAAAGACGAAGGAACAAAACGCCGAGGCCCGCGCCGCTCTCAATCGCGCCAAAGCCCAGTAAAAGATCCCCATGCAGGTCACACTTTCCAACGCCCCCATCACCGCCGTCGAAGCCGACGCGCTTCTCGTCCTCCAGTTCGATGCTGACGCCCGGCCCGCCAGCGCGTCCTATGACGCCATTCGCGCCTCCAACGCCCAGTGGCTCTCCGACGTCGAGACCTCCGGCGAAGCCGCAGGCAAGCCCTTCGAAACCACGGTCCTCCACCGTCCCCAGGGCTTCCAGGCCAAACGCCTCATCCTCCTCGGCGCCGGCAAAGCCGCCAAGTTCGATTCCGCCATCCTCCGCCGCCTTGTCGGCGCCGCCGTCCGCAAAGCCAAGTCGAACGGCGCGGCCAACCTGGCCCTCGCCCTCGACCCCGCCCTCGCCACCGCCGAAAACATCGCTGCCGCCGCCGAAGGCGTCCACATCGGCAACCACGAAGTCGACGCCCACAAATCGAAGAAGGACGAACGGACCGAACTCGCCAGCTTCGTAATCGTCGCCGCCGGTGACCACGCCGCCGCCGTGAACCAAGGCAACGTCCTCGGCGAAGCCCAAAACTTCACCCGCTTCCTAGCCAACGAGCCCGGCAACATCCTCACCCCGCCCGTGCTGGTGGCCCACGCCCGCGCCATGGTCGCCGCCTCCGAGGGTCTCGAAATCGACGTCCTCGACAAGGACCGTATGACCCAGCTCGGCATGGGCTCGCTCCTGGGCGTCGCCCAGGGCTCCCCCCATCCGCCGTCGCTCATCGTCATCCGTTACACCCCCGCCACCCCGTCCAAGGACCACCTCGCCCTGGTCGGCAAAGCCGTGACGTTCGACACCGGCGGTGTCTCCATCAAACCCGCCGACGGCATGGAAAAGATGAAGTACGACATGGCCGGCGGCGCAGCCGTCCTGGGCGCCATGCAAGCGATCGCGCAGTTGAAACCCGCCGTCGCCGTAACAGCTTTTATTCCCACAGTAGAAAACGCCATCGGCGGCAACGCCCAGCGCCCCGGCGACATCGTCACCAGCCTGAGCGGCAAGACGATTGAAGTCCTAAACACCGACGCCGAAGGCCGCCTCATCCTGGTCGACGCCATCGAATACGCCAAGCGCCAGGGCGTCACCCACATGGTCGACGTAGCCACCCTCACCGGCGCGGTCGTCGTAGCGCTCGGCCACATCCACGTCGGCCTGTTCTCCAACGAAGACGGCTTCCGCCAACAGGTCCAATCGAGTGCCGCCCGCCAGGGCGAAAAGATGTGGCACATGCCGCTCGACGACGAATACCGCGAATATCTAAAATCCGCCTACGCCGACATCGGCAACATCGGCGGCCGTTGGGGCGGCGCCATCACCGCGGCCTACTTCCTCAAGGAGTGGGTGGGCGACACCCCCTGGGTGCACCTGGATATCGCCGGCACCGGCTGGATCGACGACAACAAACCCTACATGCCGAAGGGCCCCTCCGGCGTCTGCGTCCGCACCTTCGTCGACCTCGCCCTCTCCTGGCCCGCCTAGGATTCCCCCTGGTACCGTGACACCAGCGGATTCCTAGATTCCCGATTTCCCCGGCCCCTCCGCCGGGGAAATCCTCCTTCCGGCATAAAATAGGCGCCATGCCCCCGCTCCTCACCCGCCGCCACCTCGCCCAGACCCTCCTCACCGCCGCCGCGACAAACGCCCAACAAACCCCATCCAACCTCACGGCCTGGATGTACATGATCTACCCGCTCGAGCAGTGGCTGTCTAATTTCCCCCAAATCCTCGACGCCTGGGAAGCCGGCGGCGTCCGCGGCATCGTCATCGGCCCCCTCCGCTTCTGGGACGGCGAACCCAAATTCGACTTCACCTACGCCCGCGCCGGCGCCAAAATCCACACCTTCGCCCCCAACCCCGAAATCTACAAAAAGCACGGCGTCCTTCCTCCCCAAAACGTCCGGCTCGACCCC
>JBIKOG010000443.1:0-3479 GCA_044358225.1 Bryobacteraceae bacterium
CCGAGCGGGAGGCCCTCTTCCGGAGAGATGGGCGCGCCGGAACGCGCATCCCAGACGAAGACGGCGCGTTTTTGCTTGGTGGCGAGGCGGGATCCGTCGGCGCTGAAGGCGGCGAACTGCGGCTGGTCCTCGAAAACCGCGGCGGGAGCGGACCACAAATGGCGGCGGAAATTGGTGGAGCGGATGAGGGTGGTGAGGGCGAGGCGGGCGGGTACGGAGGCCGGGTCGAGACTGGCCGCGCGGGCGGCGAAGGCGAGGGCGGTGCGCGGTTCGTGGTTGGACTTACTTTCGCGGGCCTTGCTGAGGGTGAGGCGAGAGAGCTGTGCGCGCACTTCGGCGTAGGCGGCTTCGAGATCGGCGAGATAGCGGGCTTCGCGATCGAGGGCGGCCTGTTTATCGCGGGATTTTTGGAGGAATTCGTGTTCGTGGGTGGTTACGCGGGGCCCATTGGCCTGTTTCCAACGTTCTGCTTCGGCGAGGGCTTCGCCGGTTAGGAGAAAGGCGGCGCCTTCGTCGTTGGCGAGCCAGAGGGCGGCGGCGCGCTGGAAGGGGCTGAGGTTGGCTTCGTACCAGCGTTTGTTGGTGGCGAGGACGGGGGCGACGAGGGAGTCGTGGGCGAGTTCGTACCAGGTGAAGGTGCCGCGGAGTTCGGCGCGGACCAGGTGGGTTTCCAGGAGTTTTTCGATGATGGCGTTATCGAGGCCTTCGGTGTGGTTGTGGCCGCGGAGGACCTGGCCGCGGATGGCGCCGGGGGTGATGAGATGCTGGTCGAACCATTCGCGAATGGAGCGCTGGGCAAAGGAATCGTTGGGGGTGAGCGCTTCGATGGATTGTTCGTAGTAGGCGCCGAGGGCGGTGACGACGTCGCCGAAGTTTTTGATGTCGATGGGGTCGATGGAGAGGTCGTCGTCGGGCATGGCGTCCCAGAGGCGGCGGCAGACGACTTGCAATTGCAGGGGTTCGACAGAGTCGCCTTCGCTGAGGGTGAAGCCGCCGTCGGGGTTCTGAATGTTGACCCTGGAGAGGGTTTGGGCGAGCCGGGCGGCGGCGCCATCGGCGAACTGGCGGGTGCCGGAGGTTAGGGCGGTTTCGCGCATGGCTCTTTCGGCGTGGTCGCGGGAGAGGAAGCCGAGGCGGTAGCGGGCGCGGAGGCGGGTGGGGATGTATTCGAGGAGCGGGAGGATGGGGGCGACGAAGTCTTCGCGGAGGGAGATGAGGGCCCAGATGGAGGGGTCGTTTAAGAGCTGGCCGAGTTGGCGGAAGAAGCCGGTGTGCCAGCCGGGATTGGCGAGGGCGGCGCGGACGGTGGATTCGAAGTGATCGAGGACTAGGAACTTGTTTTTGTCTTTGGGAAGGCTGGCGATGAAGTCATGGAGGGGGACGTCTGCGAGCGATTGGCCGGGGAGGGGGGAGCCGCCGATTTGGGCGGAGCAGATGATGGATTTATCGTAGACACCGGGCATTTCGAAGATGACGCGGGTGGGCGGGCAGACGGCGAAATTGGCTTCGAATTCGGGGATGATGCCGGCGTTGATGAGAGAGGTTTTGCCGGCGCCGGAGGGGGAGTGGAGCAGGACGAGCCGTTCGGAAATGAGGAGGTGGCGGAGCTCGGTGATCTCGCGGTTGCGCCCGAAGATGGGTTCGGATTGACCGATGGGGCGGGGGCCGGGGAAGGGGTTCTTCATGGGTTACTCGGGTATGTACTGGCGGATGAAGACACCGAGGGGGCCGGGGTTCGTTTCGGCTTTTTCGATGACGCGGCGGAGGGCGGCGTATTGGTCGATGGGGGTGAGGGTGCCGTCTTCGCTGGCGGCTTGGCCGGCGACGGCTTCGGCGAATTCGGCGAGGAGTTGGGTGTCTTCTGGGGTGCCGGAGTCGATGAGGAAGCGGTAGCGGCAGGCTTGATTTTCGGTGTTGGAGGTGAGGATGTGTTGGCCGTCGGGGCTGAAGGCGGCGAGGGGAGCTTCGCCAGTGACTGTCTCCTCAATGAGTTCGCCGCTGGCCGCGTCGTGGATGTGGAGGCGACCTTCCCATTCCCGGGCGGCGACGGCGCGTCCGTCGGAACTGAATGCCACCATTTCCACTCGGGAGCCGAAAATGAGGGGCATTCCGATGGGGGTTGCGGTTTTTGCGTTCCAGATTCTGGCGGTGCCGTCGAGGGAACCGGTCGCTACGCGATCGCCGGCTGGGCTGAAGGCGATGGAGATGATTTCTCCGGCCTGTTCCATGGCGGGAGACACGGGCCTACCGGTTAGGGAGTCCCATATTCGGGCTGTTTTCTCGGCGCAGGTGAGGACGCGGGTTCCGTCCTGGCTGAACACAGCGCGCTGGATGTCTCCGATTTCCGCCATGCGCGCGCCCACGCGGGCGCCGGTGGATGGATCGAGGACCTGCGCTCCATTTTTTTCAAGCGTCACAACGAGACTCCCATCCTTGCTGAAGACGGGTTTGCGGCTATTGGGACGGGTACGAAGTGCCTCACGGGATTGCGTGTCCCACACCGTGATTCCGGCGCGACCGTCTGTCCAGATCGTTTTGCCGTCGGGGGCGAAGGCGAGGTTTAGCACCTCCTGGGCTAAGATGGCGATGCGTTCGCCGTTTGATACCCGCCAGAGGGTAGCGGTGAAGTCGTCACCGGTGACGGTCGCGAGGCATTGACCGTCGGGGCTGAAAGACACTTCTTGTGCGCCTCCGTCGTGCACCAGCGGTGTTCCGAATTGTTGGCCGGTGACGGCATCCCAAATCGTGGTTCCGCCACCGGTGGAGCCGACGGCGATCCATCGTCCATCGGCGCTAAAGGCGGCGCAGGCGGCATAGTTTTCAGCGAGAAGAGGTATCTTGGCAGTCGGCCGATTCGCCAGGCGGCGGGCGGTGACCTGAACAGATCCGAAGCATTCCGTCTGAGTGAACACGAAGCGGCCATCCGCACTGAGGGCAGGCGCATCGCCGGGCATTGGCTGGCCGACGGGTTGGAGGCCGTTGCCGGAGTCAAGCAATAGGCTAAACTTCCCATCACCGGCGCTGGCCACCGCCAGGGAACGGCCGTCGGGGCTGACGGGAACCGGCTGACCATCCTCGCCTAGTGCTTTGAAGTCGACGATAACGCCGGCAGATAGATCCCAGACATCGATGTGTCCGTAACGTGTGGCGGTGAGGAGGAAGTGTTCGTGCGTGCTGAAGGCCGCCCTGAACAGAGAGGGAAAGGTGGACGCCATCGGCGGGCCCAAGGGCTCACCGGTGGCAGGGTTCCAGAGTTGAGCAATCTCCGATCGGCAGAGGGTGAGGACGCGTTCCCCGTCGGCGGAGAAGATCGCGTTATCGACACGATCCGGGTGGAGGAGCGGGGGACCGAGCGGGTAACCGGTGGCGACACTCCAGACCCGGGCGGTGCCGTCTTCGGCAGCAGTCACAACCCGTTGCCCATCGGGGCTGCAGGAGGCGGCACGGATATCCGATTCATGAGCGAAAGGCGGGCCGGA
>JBIKOG010000343.1:0-6574 GCA_044358225.1 Bryobacteraceae bacterium
GACCCGGCCCGCGACGGTCAGAATGGATTTACCATCGGGGGCAAAGGCAGCGGAAAGAACGCCATGATCGTGAGGGAGCGGCGGTCCGGCTTTGGCGCCGGTGGCGGCGTCCCAGAGCTGCGCGGTTTGATCCCACGATGCGGTGAGGAGCAAGCGGCCGTCCGGGCTGTAGGCGACCGTCAGAACGTCGCTGGCGTGTTCTAACGGCGGTCCAAGTTTCTCGCCTGTTGCGGCGTCCCACTGTTGCGCGGAGATCACTGTGGCCGTTGCGATGCGCTGACCGTCCGGGCTGAAAGTCGCCCACGTGACGGGTAGCTCGCGTAACTGCCAGTTGCCGACCGGTTGGCGGGCGGAAACGTCGATCAGGTAGTTGATAAATGCGAATGATCTTGTACTTGCATAACGCTGGCCGCAGGCGAAATTGGCGGCGATGACCATGGCATCATGCACGAGGGGTGAGCCGCAGCGTTCGCCGGTGGCCGTATCCCAAACGGTCGCGGTGCAATTCCAACTCGATCCGGTGAGAACGAAGCGGCCGTCGGGACTGAAAGATATATTCAGCAGGCCCGTGCCTGCACCTAGAGGCGGGCCCAATGGTTGACCAGTGAAGGCGTCCCACAGTTGGGCATTCCCGCCTTCGCTGATGCCCCCACCGCTGGGCGAGGTAACAATCCGAGTGCCGTCCGGGCTGAAAACGGGTTTCCTGAAGTCCCCGTGGTGCGGAAACGGTGTCCCCATCGGCGAGCCGGTGGCGGCGTTCCAGATCCGGCAGAGATTGTCCTCAGCCGAGGTAAGAATACGGCTTCCGTCGGGACTGAACGCGACGGATTTGACGGAAGCGTTGTGCGTCAGAGGCGGATCGAGCGCGGCAGCGGTATCCACTTCGTAGAGCCGAACGATGCCTTCGGTCTCCGCCGTGGCGAGGCGGGAAGCGTCCGGAGTGAAGACGGGATCCCAACCGAGGTTGAGATGAGCCAAGGGATATTCGCAGGGCTTACCGGCCAGGAAGTTCCAGATTTCGACTCGTTGGGGAGAGGAATCCCACGTTTTCGTCACCACGCACACCAGGCGACCATCCGGGCTGAAGGCGAGTGAATGCAGGTCTTCCGGCAAGGGCATTGGGTGGCCGACGGTGTCGCCGGTGGCCAGATCACGGACCGTAATGGAACCGGAGTCCATGGCCAGTATCTGACTACCGTCTGGACTGAAGACCGGCGATTCGTGAACTGTGAACTCCTCTCCGACGCGTTCTCCGGAAGCGGAATCCCATATTTGCGCCTGACGCAGCACATCAATGGTTACGACAGAACGGCCATCGGGGCTGAATATCGCCCCGTTGTTGGCATTCCGTTGCCGCAGGAGGGCATATGGACAAGGGGTGAGGGATGCGCCGCACAACTCGATGGCGCCTTTTTCCGAGGACTTCCGAAGGATCCGGGACCCATCGGGGCTGATATCACCGGTAGCAGTGGGGCCGGAGGACGCAATCCGTTGTCCGGTCTGGAGGTCCCAGAGGGAGACGAGTTGACGTTCCGCCGACGGCGTCAGGAAGCGGGCGCCATCGGGGGAATAGGCACCATTCCACGTTGCGGGGAACTCGACGCTGTTGGTGAACGTGCGGGCGATGTCGACTTCCAGCCACCAACTTTGCTGTTGCAGCAGGCCGGCGATCCAGACACGGGCGGCGATGGAGTCCGGATCGAGGCGGAGGGCGAAGGCGAGTTTGGCGAGGGCGTCCACGCTGCGATCGCCGCCAAAGTCCTTGCGCGCATCGAGACGGAGGGCGCGGGAGAGTGCCTGGCGGATGCGGGTTTGCTGCCCGAGTTCGTGTTGTTCGCGGAGGCGGCGTTTTTCCGAGTCCACCAGGAACTGCTGCTCAGTTGGGGTCAGAGTGGCGCCGTTTTCGACGATCCAGCGGCGGTGGGTTGTGAGCTCTTCCGCCGTTAAGAGCAGGGCTTCGAGACGGTGTTGTTTGACCCAGAAGGCGGCACGTTTTTGGGTCTCGTGGAGGTTTTTCTCAAACCACTCCTTGTTGGCAAGTTGAACGGGTTCGATGAGGCGGTCGTGGGCGAGTTCGACCCAGCGGTTACGGCGGCGCTCCTCGGCGCGGACGAGGTGGGTATCGAAGAGCGTTTCGATGACTTCGTTGGGGAGTCCTTCGCTGTGTTCGGCACCCATTTGGACCTGGCCGCGGATGCCGCCTTTGATGAGTTTTTCCTGGAACCATTCGCGGATGGCGCGGTTGTCCTTGACGCGGCCGTCATAGTAGGCGCGGAGGGCGCCGGTGACGTCGCCGAACTTGTCGACGTCGACGGGGTCGATGGACAGGTCGTCGCCGGGCATGGCGTCCCAGAGTTGGCGGCAGACGACCTGGAGGTGCATGGGTTCAATGAAGCCGGCGACGTCGGCGAGGCGGGTGGCGAATGGGGAAAGCGCCTCCGGTTTGAATACGCGGCCGCCGACGGTGGCGGTGTTGCGCATGGCGGTTTCGGCCTGGGATTTTGTGAGGAGATCGAGGCGGACGCGGTGGCGGAGGGGGGTGGGGAGGGTGGCAAAGTGGGGGAGGAGCGGGGCGAGATATTCCTCGCGGATGACGAAGAGGGCCCAGATGTTGGGGAGGGTTAGGAGGTCGGCGAGTTGGCGGAAGAACTCCTTTTGGCCATCCGTATCGGTGGGACGGGTTCTTAGGATTTCTTCGAATTGATCGAAGATGAGGAGGGGGTTTTGGGCGGTTGTGTTGGCGGTGACGAACTCCTTCAGGGAGGGTTGCTCGCCAGGTTTTTTCCAGCCGTCGATGGTGCTCCAGATGTAGCGGTTGGTGGTGACTTCTGGTGGGGTTTGGGTGTTGACGCGGGTGGGCGCCCAAACGTCGAAAACTCCTTCGAGTTCGGGGATGAGGCCGGCGTTGATGAGAGACGTTTTGCCGGCGCCGGAGGGGGAGTGGAGCAGGACAATGCGTTCGGCGATGAGAAGGTGGCGGAGCTCCGTGATTTCACGGTTGCGCCCGAAAATGGGTTCCGATTGAGCGATGGGGCGTGGGCCGGGGAAGGGGTTATGCATAGGGCGCCTTAGTTAGCGGGCGGCCCTGATTCTGGGAGGAGCGACGGCGAGACGCTTCTTCAGTTCGCGGAGGAAATCGGCGCTGGAACCCCAATAGATATTGATCTTGGAGGCGGTGAAGTAGGCCTCTAGGAGACGTTTGAGGCGGATGGCGTCGGCGGGGGTGTAGTCATCGGGATCGAGTTGGACGCCGACGTGTTTGAAACCGGATTTTTCGAGAAGGCTGGCGCCGCCTTTCTGCATGATGGTGCGGAAGAGGATACGGAACTTCCAGTCATCGAAGGAGAAGCCGAGGAAGAGGACGGAGCCCATGAGGAGGCTGGAGGAGATCATGGGGGGCATGAGGTCGAATTTGGAGTGTTTAATGAGGTAGTCGAAGAAGTCGTCTTCGGTGAGGACGAGGGAGTCGGTGTAAGTTTTTTTGCCGTAGAGGTAATAGACGACGGGGGTTTGGATGGGCCAGGGGGCGGTGGTTTTGTCGCCTGGGGGATCTACGAGGGAGGCGCGCCAGGCGCGGACGAGGTCGAGGGGCGGGGTTTGGGGGTTGTCGTCGATGCGGTCGAAGAGGGCGTCGCGGATGGTACGGAGGGAGATGGGGAGGGATGTGCGGCGTTCGGCATCGATGATGCGTGCTTCCCAGGCATCGATGAGACTGAATGGATCGGCGGACGGGGCGGCTTCGAAATCGCTAAGGAGGCGGGCGGCGGCGGTGGAAACGCGGTCGAAATCGTTGACGGTTTCGTCGCGCCAATCGACGCACATTTCGTAGGGGATTTTGCCTTGTTTACGGAGGAGATTTTTGAGGAGGAGATCGCTGGCGGCGCAGGCGAAGACTTTGACATCGAGGCTGGCGAGGATATTCAGGGGGTCATTAGGATCTTTGGCGAGCGCGTCGACGATGGTGGAGAGGAGAACCTGTTCGAAGTCGGTGGGGGGGAGGTTGGGTACGAGGCGAAGAGCGGCGGCTTTGAGGCGAGCAAAGCTGATGTCGTTGAGGCTGTTATAGAGGGCTTCGCGCTGGAGTTTGGTTTCGACGGCCTGGGTGACGCGTGCGGCATCGGGTTTTTCGGACTGGGGGCGTGGGATGGCGTGAGCGTCGGCGAGGGCGGAGGCGATATCGGCGGAGGAGCCGAGGATATGTTCGGCGAGGTCCTGGCCGATGATGGGGAAGAGGGCCTGTTTGCGAACGGCGTTGACGATGGAATCCCAGGCGAAATCCTCGTCGGCTTGGGATCCGCCGAAGCCGGGGGTGTACCAGAGGGAGCCGGCCTTGAGACGGAGGAAGAGGGCTGGCATCCAAGCGTCGAAGCGTTTGTTGCTCATGGCGAGGCGGCGCGCGTCGGCCATGGCCTGGGCGATGTTGCCGTGGGAGGCTAACTGGCGGAAGAACTCCGGCATCATGAGGGCCACGGTGGGCATTTTGATCTTGCCCTGCATGGCGACGATGGCGGGGACACCGGCATCGGCAAGGAGGGGGGCGATGGCGGTTTCGGCGAAGGTACCGTCGTCCTTGGCGCGGGCGCTTTCGCAACTGGCGAGGACGATGAGGCGGGGAGGAGATTTGAGGGCGCGGACCTTGTTGGCGATGGTGAGGCCGTCGGTGAGGATCATGGCGCCATCGGGCTTCTGCAGATAGAGAACGGGCCGGGTGGTATTGGTGCCGTGGCAGACGAGGTAGACGATGTCGACATCGCCGGCGAACTCGCGGAGGAGATTATCGACGGTGACCTTTTCGCGGTGACCGAGGACGGTGATTCTATCCATGTCGCCGAGGCCGAAGCGGGACTGGAGGGTGGCGGGGAGATCAGGGAGAGGGGTGGCGGCGAGGGCGGGGTTGAGTTCGGGAGGGACAGTTTGGCCGGTGAGGGAGAGCCAGGCGCGGATGACTTCGGCGCGGACATCGATGGGCGCGAAGTCGTTTTCGGCGAGGTCGGACGGGTTGGAGACGGCGATGAGAGCGCGAAGCTTGGACTTCTGGGTGAGATGGACGGTTTTCCATTCGCTGGTGCTGATGAAGCGGCAGAAGGGGGTGTTTTGGTTGATGGAGAGGACACGGCCGGTGGCGGGATCGCAGAGCAGTTCCCAGCGCAGGGCGTGGAGTTCCTGGGCGTTGGCGCTGCAATAGAGACGGATGCGGAGGGAGGAAGAGGCGGAATCGCCGATGGCTTTATTGTAGAAATCGCGGGCGATGGGGTCCGCGAAGAGGGCGGCGGAGAGGGCTTGGCCGTAGGGGGATTTGGCGTCGTCGGCGGGGGCGAAGTTGGATTGGCCGGCGAGGCCATCCGGAAGGGTGACGGTGGTGGTGACGGAGCTACCGGCGGCGGCGGAGTCGGGATTGTCAAAGGTGAACTTGGCCCGGTAGCTGCCGGGTTGGAGGATATCGAGTTCAATTTTGAGTTCGCGTTCGGAAGCTGGTGGCATAGGGGTCTGGTTGGGTTTGGTAAAGTATACCGGAAGCTTAATCAGGTTTAACACCCAAGCTAGGTATGGCCTATACTAGGCATACTTCCCAGGAGCTATGGAACCCGTCGGTAGTGACAGGCTGAAATCCATTTTTTTACGAGCCGCCGAGGTGGAAGGCCCGGAGCGCGAGGGTGTGCTTGCGGCGGAGTGCGGGGATGACGCGGCGTTGCGGGCGCGGGTGGAGGGGTTGTTGGCGCACCACGACGAGACGGGGTCGATGGAGATATTGCCAAAGGTGATGGAGGGGGGATACGCGCCCTCGTTGGCGACGGGGCGGCTGGTATCGAAGCGGTTCCGGATCCGGCGGTTTATTGGGAAGGGCGGGATGGGGGAGGTGTACGAGGCCAGCGATGAGGAGCTGGGCGGGGTGGTGGCGCTGAAGATTATTTTGCCGGGGCTGATTGAGAACGAGGAGATGCTGGCGCGATTCAAGCGCGAGGTGCATTTGGCACGGCAGGTGACGCATCCGAACGTTTGCCGGATTTTTGATGTGGGGCGGGAGCGGGCGGGCGGGGTGGAGTTGTTGTACCTGACGATGGAGTTGATCGACGGGGAGACGCTGACCGAGTACATGAAGCATGAGAAGAAGCTTCGGCCGGCGGATGCGTTGCCGTTGTTGGAGCAGATTGCGGCGGGGCTGGGGGCGCTGCACGAGAAGAGCATTGTGCACCGGGATTTGAAGCCGAGCAATGTGATGCTGGTGAAGCAATCGGGCGGCGCGGTGCGGGCGGTGATCGGGGATTTTGGGTTGGCGCGGGCGGTGTTGGAGGAGAGCCTGGAGGACGGGCTGAGCCGGAGCGGGTTGGTGATGGGGACGCCGGGGTACATGGCGCCGGAGCAGTTGGGGGGGCTGCGGGTGAGTCCGGCGACGGACGTGTATGCGTTTGGGGTGTTGGCTTATGAGATGGTGACGGGGAAGCGGGCGTTCCCTGCCCGGCATGGGACGACGCCGCCGCCGGCGCCACGGGAGGTGGCCCCGGACGTGCCGGCGGATTGGGAAGCGGTGATTTTGCGGTGCCTGGAGACTGACCCGAGTTTGCGGCCGGAGACG
>JBIKOG010000004.1:0-93082 GCA_044358225.1 Bryobacteraceae bacterium
CGCCGGCCTCGCGGGTGGCTACGTAGACCAGATTCGTTTTGGGGCTGTAGCTGGGGCTGTACCAGATCGTTGCGCCGTTCAGCGCGGGGTAGACGAGGTTGCCGGCTTCGTTGGGTTCGGTGCCGGGGATGACGATGGGGCGGCCTTTGTCGTCCAAGCCTTTCGCCCAGGTTTGTTTGGCGTAGGCCTGGCCGGCGATGAACTCGCCGGACTCGCGGTCGAGCGCGTAATAGAACGCATTGCGGTTGGGGTTGACGATGAGCTTACGCATCTTGCCGCGGACTGGCGCGTCGATCAGCATGGGGACGTGGGCGGCGTCCCAGTCGTGGGTGTCGTGCGGGGTGAATTGGAAATGCCACTTCAGCTTGCCGGTGTCGCCATCGAGGGCTACGAAAGAGCACGTGTAGAGGTTGTCGCCTTTGCGGCTATCGCCGTTCCAATCGGGGCCGGGGTTGCCGATGCCCCAGTAGAGGAGGTTGAGTTCGGGGTCGAAGGCGCCGGTGACCCAGGTGGAGCCGGCGCCGGTTTTCCAGCTGTCGCCGGCCCAGGTGTCGTTGCCGGGTTCGCCGGGGGCGGGGATGGTGAAAAAGCGCCAGGCGCGGCTGCCGGTGTTGGCGTCGTAGGCATCGATGAAGCCGCGGATGCCGGCTTCGCCGCCGCTGACGCCGACGACCACTTTGCCTTTGATGGCGAGAGGGGCGAGGGTCATGGAGTAGCCGGGCTTGTAGTCTTCGACTTTGGTGGCCCAGCGTTGCTGGCCGGTTTTTATATCGAGCGCGACGAGGTAGCAATCGAGGGTGGCGATGTAGAGTTTGTCGTCGAGAATGGCGGGTCCGCGGCTGACCTGGCCGAAGCCGATGGACTGGTAGTCCTTGGGGATGGGGCGTTCCCACGTCCAGAGTTCGCGGCCGGTGCGGAGATCGAGCGCGGCGGCGCGGTTGGGCGAGGTGACGTACATGACGCCATCGACGACGATGGGGCTGGTTTGATTTTGGCCCGTGGGGAACTGGTAGGCCCATTTCACCTTGAGATTGGCGACGTTGGCGGGGGTGATTTCGGCGAGGGGCGAATGGCGGTGGCCAGCCAGATTGCCGGAGTAGGTGAGCCAATTGCCGGGCTCCTTGGCGGCGTCGCGAATGCGTTCGAAGGGGACCTGGGCGAGGGCGGTGAGACTGAGGAGGATCAGAGCGAATTTCATTCGGCCCCCTTCAGGCTGGCGAGGTAGGCGATGAGGTTATCGAGATCGGCGGCGGGGATGTTGGGGAAGGCGGGCATGGTGCTTTGGCCGGTGAGGCGTTTGAGGTTTTTCAGGGTCGCTTTGTCGAAGCTGGCGTGGCGGCCGTTGGGCAGGGCGAGTTGGATGGTGAAGAGATCTTCGTTGGCCTTTACGCCTTTGACGGTTTTGCCAGCCGCGTCGGTGAGTTCGACGAGGAGAAAGTCTTCGGGGAGGAAGCTATTGGGCGTGAGGATGGATTCGCGGAGATGTTTGGCGTTGCGGCGGGCGCCGATGGCGGAGAGTTCGGGGCCGCGGGCGTTGCCCTTGCCGTTAACGATATGGCAGTTGGCACAGCCGGTTTTATTGAAGATTTCTTCGCCGGCGGCGGGGATGCCGGGGATCTCTTCTACGATCAGTTTGCCGAGGGAGCGGACGTAGGCGGCGGTGGCGTCGACTTCGCGGGGGTGGAGTTGCCAAGCGCCGGGCATTTCGGGCGGGAGGCCATCGGCGATGGCCTTTTTGAGGGCTGCGTCGTCGGGGGTCTTCTTCAGCTTGGCCTTGCGGAGGCTGGGGCCGCGGCCGCCGGAGCCGTCCTGGCCGTGGCAGAGGGCGCATTGGGATTCGAAGATGCGCTTGCCGGTATCGAGAGATTGGGGAAGGGCGGAGAGGGACACACAAAGGAAGAGGGCGATTTTCATCGGCTGAGCTCCCATTTGGCGATGGCTTCGCGGTGGACTTCGTCGGGGCCATCGGCGAGGCGGAGAGTACGGGCGTTGGCCCACATCGCGGCGAGTTCGAAATCGTCGGAGACGCCGGCGCCACCGTGGGCCTGGATGGCGCGGTCGAGGATGTTGAGGGCGACGTTGGGGGCCACCACTTTGATCATGGCGATTTCGGCGCGGGCGATTTTGTTGCCGACGGTGTCCATCATGTAGGCCGCTTTGAGGGTGAGCAGGCGAGCCTGTTCGAGTTCGATGCGGGAGGTGGCGATGTGGGCGCGGATGGTGCCTTGTTCAGAGATTGTCTTGCCGAAGGCGGTGCGGGATTTGACGCGGCGGCACATCATCTCGAGCGCGCGTTCGCCGACACCGATCAGGCGCATGCAGTGGTGGATGCGCCCGGGGCCGAGGCGGCCTTGCGCGATTTCGAAGCCGCGGCCTTCGCCCAAGAGGAGGTTTGACGCGGGGACGCGGACGTTGGTGAAGCTAAGTTCGCCGTGGCCGTGGGGGGCATGGTCGTAGCCGTAGACGGTGAGGAGGCGTTCGATCCTGACGCCGGGCGTGTCCATGGGGACGAGGATCATGGACTGCTGTTTGTGGCGGTGGGCAGTTGGGTCGGTTTTGCCCATGAAAATGGCGATTTTGCAGCGCGGGTCGCCGGCGCCGGAGGTCCACCACTTGCGGCCGTTGATGACGTATTCGTCGCCATCGCGCTGGAGGGAGCTTTCGATGTTCGTAGCGTCGGAGGAGGCGACGGCGGGTTCGGTCATGGCGAAGCAGCTGCGGATGTCGCCGTTTAACAGGGGCTGGAGCCACTGCTGTTTGTGGGCTTCGGTGCCGTAGCGCTCGATGACTTCCATGTTGCCGGTATCGGGCGCGGAGCAGTTGAAGACTTCGGGGGCGAAGTGGACGCGGCCCATGATTTCGCAGAGCGGGGCGTATTCCAGATTGGTGAGGCCAGCGCCGTTGGCGCTGTGGGGCAGGAAGAGGTTCCAGAGACCGGCGGCGCGGGCCTTCGGTTTCAGCTCTTCGATGATGGGGACGGGTTGCCAGCGGTTCTGCGCCACCTGTTCGTAGAAGAGCTTTTCGTTGGGGTAGATGTGCTCTTCCATGAACGCTTGCAGGCGCTTTTGGAGGTCCTGGACTTTGGGCGTGAAATCGAAGTGCATGGCTTATTTCCCGGTGAAGTTGGGGGCGCGTTTTTCGAGAAAGTGGGCGACGCCTTCTTTGAAGTCGTCGGAGCGGAGGCTGGATACCATCGCTTCTTCGCTGGCCATGGTGGCTTCTTCGAGGGTTTGGAACATGGCGTCGTAGACCTGTTTTTTGATGACGCTCATGGAGCGGGGGGAGACGTTATTGGCGAGTTCGAGGGCGTATTGGCGGACATCGGCGGCGAACGTTTCGGCGGGGATGACGCGATTGACTAGGCCCATTTTTGCGGCCTCGCCGGCTTCGATGATGCGGGCGGAGAAGAGGAGATCGAGGGCGTTGGCGTGGCCGATCAGCTTGGGCAGCATCCAGGCCATGCCGTATTCGGCGATGAGGCCGCGGCGAGCGAAGGCGGTGCCGAACTTGGCGTCGGAGGAGGCGAAGCGGATGTCGCAGTAGAGCGTCAAGATGAGGCCGAGGCCGACGGCGTGGCCGTTGATGGCGGCGATGATGGGTTTGGAGAGAGACGGGAAATAGGAGTATTTGCGTTGGAAATCGGGGCGGGCGTTGGGGTTGAGCGCGTCGGGCGCGTGGTGGCCGAGGGCCTGGTGGGTGCCATCGGGAATGGAGCCGGCATCGGCGATGCTTTGGAGGAGCGACATGTCGGCCCCGGCGCAGAAGCCGCGGCCGGCGCCGGTGAGAATGATGACGCGGACGTCGGGGTCGGCTTCGGCGTTAGCGATGGCGGCGCGCACTTCCTGGTCCATTTGCGCGGTCCAGGCGTTGAGCTTGTCCGGGCGGTGGAGGGTGATGGTGGCGATGCGGTCGGATATATCGAACAGGATTTGTTCAAAGCTCATCGGTGTGTTCTCCATTCGGCGCGGGTGAGATGGGGGACTTCGTTCATGCTGAAAAGCCGGACCTGTTCGCCGCGGACGCGCAGGACGGTGATGGATGCATTATGCAGCACTCCGGCGATGCGGAGGGCGCGGGTGTCGTGGATGTCGAGGGCACGGCCGGCCCAGATGGCGGTGGGCGTGGCGGAGGTGAAGACGGCGATGTTGGCTTCGTGATCGGGGATGGGCGCGGTGGCGACGCGTTGTTGGAATGCGGCCCAGGATTCGCCGTCGTAGGGGAATTTGTCGTGGAGCCAAGCTTCGACGATTTTCATGTCGC
This sequence comes from Bryobacteraceae bacterium, assembly GCA_044358225.1. Lineage (GTDB taxonomy): Bacteria > Acidobacteriota > Terriglobia > Bryobacterales > Bryobacteraceae. The sequence goes on from JBIKOG010000004.1 coordinate 4,261, forward strand.
AGGGGGTCCAGCGGCGGTGGATGGCGGCGGTTTCGTCGGCAGCGTCGGCGCGGGCCTGGTCGCGCTGGGCTTCGTATTCGGCTTTGAAGGCGGGGTCAGCGGCGCAGAGTTGCGGAGCCATGGCGCGGTAGACGTGATCGAGATCGAACTCGCGCCAGGCGTCGTGGGTTTGGATTTCGGGGAAGGGTTTGGCGGCGTCGGCATAGGCCGCCGCGACTTGCGCGGCGGTCTGTTGCTGGCGGGACATACCGCCGGAGTAGGCGGCGTGGAATTCGATGTTGTGGGCGGCGAAGTATTCGCCGAGGAGACGGGCTTGTTGCTGGCCGAGTTGGGACAGAGTGTCGTAGTGCTGGCGCGTGCCGGCCTGACCGTGACGGATTAGATAGATGTGGCTCATGCGAGGGTGTCGGCCATTTCGGCGGCGAGTTCGACGAGGCCAATGGCGCGTTGGCCGAAGTCCTGGAAGCGGGGGTCGGTGGTTTGGCCGAGGTGGTAGCGGAGGTAGATTTGTTGGATAATGACGGCGAGTTTGAAGACGCCGAGCACCTCATAATAGGCGATATTGCTGACGTTTCGACCGGTTTGTTGTTCGTAGCGGGCGAGGAACTCGGCACGGGTGAACCAGCCGGGTTCGAGGGTGAGGGAGGGGACGCCGGCGGTTCGGACGTTGGGGCGATTGACCCAGCACCAGTAGGAGAGGGTGATGCCGAGGTCAGTGAGCGGATCGCCGATGGTGGTCATTTCCCAGTCGAGGACGGCGGCGATTTTGCCGGGGGCGAGCATGACGTTGTCGAGCTTGTAGTCGTTGTGGACGAGGGCGGGCGGGCCGGAGACGGGGAGGTGTTGTTCGAGCCAGGCGATGACCTGCTCCATCAATGGCACGTCGCTGGTTTGCGCGCGACGCCAGCGTTCGGACCAGCCTTTCACCTGGCGCTCGACGAAGCCTTCGGGTTTGCCGAGTTTTTCGAGGCCGTTTTGCAGGGGGATGTTATGGAGGCGGGCGAGGCAATCGGTGAAGAGGTCACTGATTTCACGCGCGCTGTTGGGGATCTGCGCTGGGATGGCATCGCGGAGGATGTGGCCGTGGCGGCGCTCCATGAGGAAGAATGTGGCGCCGAGGACGGCGGGGTCTTCGCAGAGTTGGAAGGGTTGCGGGGCTTCGGGAAAGTGGGGGTGGATGGCGGCGAGGAGGCGGAATTCGCGGGCCATGTCGTGCGCCTTGGGGGCGATGGTGCCGAAGGGCGGACGGCGAAGGACGAGCTGTTTTGTTGGGGTTTGGACGAAGTACGTCAGATTGGAATGGCCGCCGGGGAACTGCTCGACGCTGACCGGTTCGCCGAGGAAGGCGGAGAGGTTGGCGGTGTTGAGTTCTTCGCCGTGGCGGACGGCGGCTGTGTCCGTTTGCACCTTGTTAGTTTATCCGCGCAGGGTGAGGATGAAGTAGCGGGCGCGGGTTTTGCCGATGTTGCGCCAGCCGTGTTCGATGTTCGATTCGACGTAGGCGACCGAGCCGGCGCCGAGTTGGGAGACGGCAGTGCCGATGGTGACTTCGATGGTTCCTTCGTTGACGATGACCATTTCTTCGTGGACATGCGAGTGCGGCGGGTGGGGAGCGAGGCCGGGGCCGAGTTCGGTTTCGTGCATTTCGACGCGGAAGCCGGTGTGGGTTTTGCCGTCGAGGACGGGGCGGGATTTGTTCTGGCCGTTGCCGCTGGGGCGGGCGGGGAGGTCTTCGTATTTATAGGTTTTTGAGGCCAGCGCGGGTTGCTGGGCGCGCGCGGCGAGGGCGGTGGCGAAGAGGGCGAGTTGGCGTCGGTTCATGGCTTTTTGATGTTGAATTTTGGGGCGATGTAGTTTTGGGTGTAGAGGTCGTGCTGGCGCAGGGCGTCCATCGCTTCGATCATGCGCATGCGTTTGACGATAGCGCGGAGTTGGTCCTCGCCGAGTTTAGCCCAGGCGGCGCGGTCGGCTGCGGTGGCGGGGAGATCGTTGTCGCCACCGTGGCTCATGACGTCGGGGACCCAGGATCCGAGGGTGAGGCTGCCGGAGAAGCCGAGCTTGCCGAGGGCGGCGAGGCCTTTGTTTTCCGGGACGGGGGCGGCGGGGCCGGATTCGGCGGGGCCGTAGTCGCCTTTGAGGGGGAGGTCGACGAGATGGCCGGTGAGGGAGAAGGCGCCGTAGAGGGTGCGGGAACGTTCGGCTTCGGTGAGTTGGAGGCGGGGGAGGTAGGTGTCCATGTTGATGTAGAGGATGGGGGCCTGGGTCTCTTCGAAGAACTCGCGGACCATGGTGCCGACGGTGAGGGGCGCGGGGCCGTGGCTGGCCGAGATATAGACCTGTCGGCGGAAGCCCTGGCGGAGGAGGGAGTGGGCGAGGGATTTGAGGAAGATGGTTCCGGCGGCGGGGGTGTTGTTGATGGTGGCCGGGGCGAGCGCCGTTGTGCCGGGGTAGGACCAGACGAGGCCTTGCGTGTAGAGGCCGCCGGTTTCTTCGGCCATGAGCTGGGCGTAGGCGAGGGGCCAGGTGTAGTCGCGGCCGGAGGGCTGGATGCCGTTGGTTTCGACGGCGCCGACGGGAATGAAGATGACGTCGGAACGTTTGAGCTGTTCGGCCACCTGGACCTGGCTGAGGCGGGTGAGGTCGCGCGTGTGGAGTTTGCGGACCTGGGCGCTGGCGGGGAGCAGAAGCGTTAGCAAAGCGATTAGAACGAGCGGCATGGGTGGACACTATGATATAAAATTGGCATGAGGCGGCTTTGGCTCATTTTTAGTGTGGTATCGCTGTGTGCGCAGCGGGCGCCTTTGTTTAAGGACGAGATTCTTCCGGTATTAGAGAAGAGTTGCACGAAGTGTCACGGCGCGCAGCAGAAGATGGGCGGGTTGGACCTCAGTACGTTTACGGGCGTGATGAAGGGCGGGGCGAGCGGGCCGGCGATTGCGCCGGGCAAGCCGGAGCGCAGTTTGCTGTGGGTGATGATTGCGTCCGATAAGATGCCGGTGGGCGGGGCGCTGACGGCGGCGCAGAAGCAACTGATTCGGACCTATATTGAGCAGGGACGGTTTCCGGCGGGCGAGAGTGACGCAGAGCGGGCGGCGAAAGAGGCCAAGCGGATTACGCCGGAGGCGCGGCAGTGGTGGTCGTTCGTGAAGCCGGTGAAGCCGGCGGGGACGCATTCGATTGATGGGTTTATTGCCGCGAAGTTGAATGAAAAGGGCTGGAAAATGCAGCCGGAGGCGGACCGGGTTTCGTTGCTGCGGCGAGCGTATTTCGGGTTGACGGGACTGCCTCCGACGCCGGCGGAGGCGAAGGCGTTTTTGAGTGATACGTCCGCGAATGCGTATGAGAAGTTGGTGGACCGGTTGTTGGCGTCGCCTCGCTATGGCGAGCATTGGGGCCGGCACTGGCTGGACATCGCGGGGTATTCGGACACGCGGGGGGACGCGGGGGATTCCGAGCGGGAAGTGTCGTGGAAGTATCGGGACTATGTGATTCAGGCGTTCAACAAGAACAAGCCGATTAACCGGTTTTTGCTGGAGCAGATTGCCGGCGACCAGTTGGTGAACTACAAGCACAATGCGGTGCCGACGCCGGAGCAGATTGAGCCGTTGACGGCGACAGGGTTCCTGCGGACGACGGCGGACATTACGGACAACCAGACGATCTACGAGGTGGACAAGTATTTCGATGCGCTGCAGAAGGCGATGGAGACGAGCCTGTCTTCGGTGCTGGGGCTTTCGATCGGCTGCGCGCGGTGCCACGACCATAAGTTTGATCCGTTTTTGCAGCGTGATTATTACAAGCTGACGGCGGTGTATCAGTCGGTTTGGGATCCGGAAAACTGGCTGGCGGGGAGTTTGAACTTCGGGCCGTGGCCGAGCCGGATGGTGCTGGATATGGATCCGGCGAAGCGGGAGACGTGGATTAAGGACGTGACGAGCAGCGGGGCGAAACTGCTGCGGCGGAAGGACGATTTGCTGGAGGCGACGTATCAAAAGTTCCGCGCGGAGGTGAAGGCGGGGCGGGAGTTGCCGGTAGAGCGGCGCGCGCAGTTGCGCGAGGCGATTGAGAATGATCCGGACTTGGAAGTGGACCGGAATGCGCCGAAGGATGGGTTGACGGACGCGGAACTGGACGCGCGGTTCCCGGAGTTTGGAAAGTGGAAAGCGGAGATTGCGACGCTGCGGGCGAACCGGAGGAAGAATCAATCGGCGGTGGAGCCGAACTACATTGAGGCGGCGTGGGATGTGTCGAAGACGCCGTCGCCGACCTACATTTTGCAGCGTGGGAATTACCTGGCGCCGGGGGCGGAAGTGAAGCCGGGGTTGCCGGCGGTGCTAGACGATCCGGCGAAGCCTTTTGCGTTTCCGGACCCGCAGGCACACCCGGAATGGAACCATACGGGGCGGCGGCTTGCGCTGGCGAACTGGCTGGTATCACGGGAGAATCCGCTGGTGGCGCGGGTGTTTGTGAATCGCGTTTGGCAGTTCCACTTTGGGGAAGGATTGGTTCGTTCGGTGGATGACTTCGGGTTGCAGGGCGACAAGCCGACGCATCCGGAGTTGCTGGATTATCTGGCCGTCACCTTTCAGGAGAAGGGTTGGGACCTGCAATGGCTGACGAAGGAAATCATGATGTCGCAGGTATACCGGCAGGGTTCGGCGGAGGTGGCGGCGTGTTTGAAAGAAGATCCGTCGGCGAAGCTGTTGTGGCGGAAGCCGCCGTTGCGATTGGAAGCCGAGACGATTCGCGACTCCATGCTGCAGGTGAGCGGGCTATTGCAGACGAAGATGTTCGGGCGGCAGGAACCGCTGAAGCGCGGGCCGGATGGGCAGTGGCTGGAGGACGACGCCAAGGGCAATGCGAACCGGCGGAGCTTGTACTTGCAGCAGTCGCGGACGCGGCCGGTGGCGTTCCTGCATGCCTTTGACGCGCCGACGATGACGGCGGATAACCAGACGCAGCGGTTCCGGTCGGCGCTGCCAACGCAATCGCTGGCGCTGTTGAACAACCCGCTGTTGCTGCGGACGACGAAGGCGTTCGCGGATCAGGTTTTGGAACAGAGCAAGGGCGATGTGGAGCAGGCGCTGCGGCTGGCGGTTTCGACGGCTTATACGCGGGAGGCCACGGAGCGGGAACTGGCACTGGGCAAGCGCGCCGCGGCGAGCGGGCCGGATGGATTGCGGCTGTTTTTGCAGGCGCTTTTTGGCGCAAACGATTTTCTGTACAGTTATTGAGGAGTTGCGATGAAACGATTTCTATCTCGCCGGCAGGCGTTGCAGGAGGCCGCTCTCGGCTTCGGCGGATTGGCGCTGAATTCGATGATGGCGCTTGGGGCGGAGCAGAAGATCTACAGTTTGCAGCCGCGGAAACCGCACTTCGCGCCGAAGGCGAAGAACGTCATTTTCATCTACATTGGCGGGGGCCCGAGCACGATTGACATGTTCGATCCGAAGCCGTTGCTGCGCAAGTACAATGGCAAACCGGCTCCGTTTGAAATCAAGGGCCGCGCGCTGAATGGTTCACAGGAAGTGATGGCGAGCCCGTGGGAGTTCACCAAATGCGGGCAGAGCGGGCGGGAGATTTCGAACCTGCTGCCGCATTTCCAGAAGGTGGTGGACAAGGTGTCGTTCGTGCGGTCGATGGTGACGGACCGGATTGACCATTCGACGGCGCAGTTCACGTTCGTCACGGGACGGGGATTTACGGGGTTCCCGAGCTTGGGTTCGTGGGTGAATTATGCGCTGGGATCTGAGAATCAAAACCTGCCGGGGTATATCGCGCTGGGCGAGGGAGCGAGCATTGGGACGCGCGCGCATTCGTCGGCGTGGCTGCCGCCGGTGTTCACGGGGACGCAGATGCGGGCCGACGCGCAGGCGCCGATTTTCGACATCAAGCGGCCGGACACGATGACGGCGGCGCAGCAGACGCAGCTGTTGGAGATGGTGAAAGAGCTGAACCTGGAGCAGAAGACGCATCACCCTGCGGACCAGGATTTGGAGGCGCGGATTTCCAACTACGAGTTGGCCGCGCGGATGCAGGTGGAGGCGATGCGGGTGGCCGATTTGTCCGGCGAGACGGAGGCGACGCGGCTGATGTATGGCTGCGACGACAAGGCGTCGGGACAGTTCGGCAAGCATTGTCTGATGGCGCGGCGGCTGGTGCAGAGCGGTGTGCGCTTCGTGCAGATTTATGGCGGCGGGGGCTGGGATACACACGCCAATATCGGCGGCCAGTTGCCGGGGTTGTGCCATTACATTGACCAGGGAATGTCGGCATTGCTGGCGGATTTGGACCAGCGAGGCATGCTGGACGAGACGCTGGTGGTTTGGAGCGGGGAGTTCGGGCGGCTGCCAACCATTGAGGCGAAGAATGCGGCGCCGGGGCGCGATCACAATCCGTATGGGTTCAACATGTGGATGGCCGGGGCGGGCGTGAAGCGCGGGTACGATTTGGGGCAGACCGATGAGTTGGGGTATGCCGCGGTGGCGGAGCATCGCGTGGGGCATGCCGATATTCACGCGACGATTCAGCACCTGCTGGGCGTGGATTATCAGCGGAACACGTTCTACTACGAGGGGCGTGATGAGTCGCTGGTGGGTGTGACGCCGGCGCGCGTGCTGCGCGAGATTTTGGCGTAATTCAGGAGCATTTTATGGACTTTCAGATGAATCGGCGGCGGTTGCTGGCCGGATTGGGCAGTGGCGTATTGACACCGGCGTTCGCGGCGGCGACAGGCGGAGAAGCGCAACGGCGCGCCGGCACGAAGATCAAGATCGGCCTGAATGCCTACTCATTCAACAAGCCGCTGATGGCCGGGAAGATGACGGTGCATGACGTTGTGGACTACTGCGCCAAGCAGAACATCGACGGCGTGGACATGACCGGGTACTACTTTCCGGGGTATCCGAATGTACCGAAGGACGAGCTGATTTACAGCCTGAAGCGGCACGCGTTTTTGAATGGCGTGACGATTACAGGGACCGGTGTGCGCAACGATTTTGCACTGACGGATCCGTCGAGCCGGCGCGGGCACATTCAGTTGGTGAAGGACTGGATTGACGTGGCCGCGAAGCTGGGCAGCGATATGGTGCGCGTGTTCGCGGGCAAGGAGTTGCCGAAGGGATATACGTTCGACCAGGTGTTGCAGTGGATGATTCCGGCGTTCCAGGAGTGCGCGGAGTATGGGAAGAAGAACGGCGTGATCGTTGGATTGCAGCATCACGACGACTTTCTGAAGACCGCCGATGAGACGATTCGCGTGGTGAAGATGGTGAACTCCGATTGGTTCAGCGTGATTCTCGACGTGGGCAGTTTGCGGCAGGGCGACCCGTATGCGGAGATTGAAAAGCTACTGCCGTATGCGAGCAACTGGCAGATCAAAGAGCACGTCTGGTATGGCACGAAGAAGGTGGAGATCGATCTGCCGCGGGTGCGCGCCATTATCGACAAGGTCGGCTATCGTGGGTTCACGCCGATTGAGGCGCTGGGCGAAGGCGACCCTGCCGAGGTGGTGACGGCATTCCTGCACAAGGTGCGGAAGGCGTTCGCTTAGAGCTATTTCAGATCGAAGAAACCGTAGAAGAAGATGCACGCGGCTTGCGCTTTGGGCACGCCGCGGGCGGAGCCGATGATGGATCCGTTTTCGCGGACGTCGCCGTCGCTCTCGACTTTGCCGCGGAGTGAGCCGTTGACGCGGACATCGCCATCGGGCTCCACTTTGCCGACGATTGAGCCGTTCTTGCGGATGGTCCCGTCGGACTCGATTTTACCGACGAGGCTACCTTTGACGCGGATGTCACCGCCACTTTCGAAGCGTCCGACGAGGCTTCCATGGATGCGGACATCGCCGCTTGATTCCACGCTGCCTACGAGTGAGCCACGCAGGCGAATGTCCCCGGCTAGTAATGGCAACGCGGCGAGGAGCAGCAGTATGCGAAGAAGCATGACCTTACGTTAGCAGTTCGCGAATCAGTTCGCCGCCGGTCTGGCTGAGTTGTTTTTCGCGGCCGGCGTGGAGGTAGCGGAGCTTGGAATCGTCGAGGCCGAGCAGGTGGAGAAGGGTGACGTGGAAGTCGCGAATGGGGTGGACGACTTCGACTCCTTTGAGCCCGGTTTCGTCTGTTGCGCCCACGATGTGACCGGCCTTGACGCCGCCGCCTGCGAGCCAGCAGGACATGGCGGTGGCGTTGTGATCGCGGCCCCAGGCGGTGCCATCGCGACGGATGCCGTTATCGGGGCTGCGGCCGAATTCGCCGCTCCAGACGACGAGGGTCTCGTCGAGCAGCCCTGTGCGTTTGAGGTCTTTCATCAGCGCGGCGATAGGCTTATCGATGGCGCGGATGCGCGCGCCGTGGGCGTTTTCGATGTAGTCGTGCGAGTCCCAACCCATGACGATGACCTGGACAAAACGGACACCGGCCTGCACCAAGCGGCGCGCGAGGAGGCAGCGTCGGCCGATTGCGTCGGCGTCTTTGTTCGGCCCGCCGATGCCGTACATGTCGAGGGTTTGTTTGTTTTCGGTGGCGAGGTCGAGGACCTTCGGCATCTCGGCCTGCATGCGGAAGGCGAGTTCGTAGCTTTCGACGCGGGCGGCGAGTTCGGCGTGGGAGGGGTGGCGCTGTTGGTGCTTGCTATTGAGGGTGTTGAGCAGGTCGAGGGTGGCGCGCTGGCGCTCGGGGGTGACGCCGGGGGGCGGCGCCATGTCGAGCACGGGGGAGCCGGTGGGACGGAGGGGCGTGCCCTGATGGATGGCGGGGAGGAAGCCGTTGGACCAGTTGGCGGCGCCGCCTTGGGGGTAGGCTGTGTCGGGCAGGACGATGAAGGAGGGGAGGTTTTTGTTGATGGTTCCGAGGCCGTAGGAGGTCCAGGCGCCGATGGCGGGGTCGCCGCCGAACTGGGTGCCGGTATTGAGGTGATAGAGCGCGGTGGGGTGGTTGACGCTTTCGGCGCGGAGGCCGCGGTAGAAGCAGATGTCGTCGACAACGCTTGAGAACTCCTCGAAGTGCGTGTTGATTTCGATGCCCATTTTTCCGGCGCGGCGAAACTGGAAGGGCGACTTCACGTAGTAGCGTTCGCCGGTGTTCATGTTGGCTTCGAACTTGTTGCGCTCCTTCTGGAACTTCGTCATGTGGAGGGCGTCCAGGCGCGGCTTAGGATCGAACGTATCGATGTGGCTGGGGCCACCTTCCATGAGCAGGAAGATGCAGTTTTTCGCTTTGGCTTTGTGGTGTGGACCTTGCTCGGCCATCATGGCCGAGAGGGCGACCGAGCCGAGGCCCATGCCGGAGCCGAGGAGGAGATGACGGCGGGAGAGGTTAGTAGACATAGGCGAACTCATTGGAGTTGAGCAGGGCGAGGATGACGTCGGCCATGGCGCGAACGGCGGGCGTGGTTTCACTGGAGTGGAGGTTGTGTTCGAAGGCTTCGGGGTCCTCCTGATGCACGAAGCGGTGTTGGGCACCGGTGAGTTCGCTGGTGATGGTGTGGACGACCGGCTGGGGCGCGGGCCGGGGCGGGGCGGCGCGGTTGAGTTGTGCCAGGCGGTCCAGGGTGGCCTTCAGGGTTCGCTCTTCGGCGGCGTCGGGCCAGCGGCCGAGCACGCGGCGGAAGACGTTGCGCGCAGGTTGGCCTTTCATTTTTTCGGCCAGCGCCAGGGCCATATCGTGGACGAACTGGCTATTGAAGAGGGTGAAGGCCTGCGTGGGGATGGTGGCCGTATCGCGGCGTTCGCAGGAGAGATCGAGGCTGGGGCCGTTGAAGACTTCGACCATGGGGTTCACCAAGCTGCGCTGTTGGAAGGTGTAGATTGTCCGGCGATTGCGGTCGCTCTTCTTCGGTGATGGGCGGTAGACGGGGGCGAGCGAGCCCATGCGGTGCTGCGCTTGGCGGGCGACATCTTCGTTGATTTGCGGGAAGGTGCCTGGGCCGCCGGTGGCTGGGCTGAGTTCGCCGGTGACGGCGAGGATGCTGTCGCGCAGCACTTCGGCTTCAACGCGGCGGGGTGCGCGATCGGCCTGTTGATAGGCGGCGGAGAGGAGGATGGCGCGGTGCATCGATTTGACGCTCCAGCCGTTTTCGATGAACGTGGCGGCGAGCCAATCGAGCAGTTCGGGATTCGTGGGTTTCTTGCCCATTTTGCCGAAGTTGTTGGTGTCCGCGGCGATGCCTTCGCCGAAGTGATACTGCCAAATGCGGTTGGCCATGATGCGCGCGGTGAGCGGGTTGCGGGGATCGGCGATCCAGTTGGCGAGGACCGAGCGGCGGCCCTTCGTGGTCTCTGGCACCGCGGGCGAAGGGTAGCCGCCGTAGCGTTCCAACAGCCCCAGGACGCCGGGCGAGACCTTCTCCGCGGGTGATTGCACGTTGCCGCCGGGGAGGATGTGGACGTCGGCCGGTTTGTATTGGGCAGCCTTGGAATAGCGGAGATTGGGACCGCCGTCGGTGGCGCCATCGAGCGGCCCGCTGGAGACGGCGAAGGCTTTCGGTTCAAAGCGGTCGAGCGATTCTTTGTAGAGCGCCGTGTGCTTCTGGTAGAGCTTGAACTCCTCGAACAGTTCAGGGTCCTTGTTCTGCTTTTGCAGCTTGCTCAACTCGTCCATGCGCTGCTTCGCCAGCGTGGCGACGGCCTCCATGTGGGCCTTGGCCGGGGCGAGGCCGGCTACGTTTTCGGAGGGGAGGAAGGGCAGCGGGGGCCGAACGAATTCGGTGCTGGCGAAGACGGCCTGCATGCGGTAGTAATCCTTCGTCGGCAGTGGATCGAACTTGTGATCGTGGCAGCGCGCGCAGCCGGCGGTGAGACCGAGGAACGTGGCGGCAGTCGAGTGCGTGACGTCGTCGAGGAACATCTGGCGGGTGACGGCTTCCACCGACATCCCGGTGTGCTCCCACGGCCCCATGCGGAGGAAGCCTGTGGCGATGAGGGCTTCGGCATTGCCGGGGTAGAGTTCGTCGCCGGCGAGTTGTTCGCGGATGAAGCGGTCGTACGGCTTGTCGGTGTTGAAGGCGCGGATGACGTAGTCGCGATAGCGCCAGGCGTTGGGGCGTTCGAAATCGTTGGAGTAACCACCGGTGTCGGCATAGCGAACGACGTCGAGCCAGTGGCGGGCCCAGCGCTCGCCGTAACGTGGGGAGGCCAATAAACGATCGATTAATCGCGGCCAAGCTTGCGGGGATTTGTCGTTGACGAAAGCGTCGATCTCTTCCGGCGATGGGGGCAGGCCGGTGAGGTCGATGGTCGCGCGGCGGATGAGCGTGCGGCGGTCGGCGGCGGGGCCGGGTTTCAGAAACGAATCGATGGTCTTTGCGGCATCGCGTGTTCGCAGAGGACGGAAGGCCCAGAGGTCTTCGGGCTTGTAGTTGGCCCAGTTTTCGGTCTTCGCTTCTTTCCAAGGTGCGCCGGCGTCGACCCACGCGCGGACTGCGGCCACGGTGTCCGGGGGCAAGCGTTTCGCGGGTGGCATCTGCACGCCATCGGCGCCTTCGATCATTCGTACGAGCAGGCTTGCCTTGGCATTTCCGGGAACGATGGCCGGCCCGCGCGCACCGCCGCGGAGCAGAGACTCGCGGCTGCGAAGGTCGAGTTTGCTAAGCGTCATCGACGCGCCGTGGCAACCCTGACACTCCTGCACAAGTACCGGTTGTACGCGCGTGGCAAACAAATCCGCAGCGTCCTGCGCGAAGACGGCGGGCGCCAGCAGCGGCAGCAATAACCAGAATCTCGCCATGGGGTAAATTGTATACAATCTTTATCCGGGTTGGCCGGGCGCCGCGCGGAAGGCGCGCAACAGATCGGTCAACGTCCGTTGAATGTGGGTTCGAACAGCCGCTTCGGCGGCTTCGGCGTCCCGTGCTTCCAGGGCCAGGAGGATGCGCAGGTGCTCCCGGAATGCGCGGGCCGGCCGTGCGGGAATATTGATCGCGAACGTCTGCAGCCATTTGACCTGCCCCTGCAAGACGGAGCTGAGTTGGACTAGGCGCTGATTGCCGCAATGATCGAACATCGCCGCGTGGATGCTGTCGCCGAGATCGGAGAGATCCCCGGCGCGCACGCGCGGGCGCAGGACGTCGAAGTGCCGGCGCAGGCTGGCGCGGGTCTCGGCGTCCATCCGCACGGCGGCTTCGCGCGCGGCAATAGCCTCCAGGCCTTCCCGAATCTGGAATACTTCGCGCGCCATCTCCGCCGTTGGCGTCAGCAACCGTGCGCCGCGGTGGGGTTCGTAGAGTACGAAGCCCTCTTCGGCCAGTTTGCGCAACGCCTCGCGAATGGGCGTGCGGCTGACGTTGAGCTCCGCCGCCAACCGCTCCTCCCGCAGCCCCTCGCCCGGTGCGATGCGGCCATCGAGAATCGCCGCCAGGATCTGCGAGTAGGTGTTGTCCCGAAGAATCGATTTCGACATCAGCTTCGGGTCAGGATCAAGTACCGTACGTCGGCGACCTGCTGGCCCGGGATCTCCAGGGCGCGCAGAGTCATGGCGCCGCGGCCTTTTTCCAGGCGTATTTTGCCCAGACGGAGCGGTTTGAAATCCTTGACGTAGGATTCGGTGCCGCGGTCGACCCGGTCATGCTCCTTGCCCCGCAGCGGCGGGTCATGCGCCACGCTGATCTTGCCCGTGACTCGGCTTGCGTTGCAGCTCAACTCCACCGTCGCGCCCACGTCCGCCGCTGGGCAGGTGTAGTAGAGATCGGCATTGTAGAGGCCGGCCTGCAGCACCTCCACGTCCCAGGTAATGTTGTCGTCCTTCTTCGTCCACTTTGTGAAGAACGAGCAGTTGGGCGCGCGCGCGCTGCGCTCCACACCGCCATGGCCAACGCCATCCCGCGCGGGCAACCAGGTGTTCTTCCCGAAGCCCACCGGATACGGCCGGTCATCGGGGCCGACGCTGGGCCGCACCTCCTCCGCGAACTTCCGCATCGCTTCGCCCAGGCGCGAGGCGACGTCCTGGCGCTCCACCGTGATATCCCGCTTCTGCCCCGGGTCGGCCACCATGTCGAACAGCTTCCCGTCCCCGTCCAACCGGTACTGCTGCGTGCGCACGCTGAAGCGGTTGCGCTGCTGGGAGAAGATCATGCGGTCCGGCCACTCCACCGGCGCATCGCCCGTCAGCAGAGGCTTCAGGCTCACGCCGTCGAGCGGCTTCGGCGCCGTCCATTTCACGCCGGCCAGATCAGTCAACGTCGGGAGGATATCAATCGCTCCGGCGATCTGTTTCACCTTGTGCCCGGCCTTCACGCGACCTGGGTAGCGGATCAAGAACGGCGCGCGCACGCCACCCTCGTCCACCGTCCCTTTGCGCCCCTTCATGCCGCCGGTCCACCGCCACCCGTTCGGGCCGTTGTCGCTGAAGTAGATGACAACCGTGTCATCGGCCAGCTTCCACTCCTTCAGCTTCGCCAGCACACGGCCGACGTTCCAATCGATGTTTTCGCACATCGCTAGCGCGGCGCGCGTGTGTTCGATATCTTCCTGTTTCGGATTCGTCGCGCGAAGTGTCAATTCCGCGTCTTTGAATTTCGCCCAGTATTTGTCGGGCACCTGCATCGGCGAGTGCGGACTGTTGTAGGCCAGGTAGCAGAAGAATGGCTTGGAACGGTTCTGCTGGATGAAGCCTATGCCGCGGTCGGTCAGGTCGTCGATGATGTAGCCGTTGCCGCGGATCATGGCGCCGTTGTGGTCCAACTCGGGGGTAAAGTACTCGCCCCAGTGGCCGGAGGTGAAGCCGTAGAACTGCTGGAATCCTCGGAAATTCGGGTGATACGGCGGCTGGCTGCCGTTGTGCCATTTGCCGAAAATACCGGTGGCGTAGCCGGCTTCGCGGAAGACTTCGGCGATGGTTCGCTCGCCGATGTTGAGACGCTCTTCGCCGGTTGAGACGCCGCGGACGCCGCCGCGCGCGTGGTAGCGGCCGGTCATGAATTCGGCCCGTGTGGGCGCGCAGACTGGGCAGACGTAGAAGCGGTCGAACAGGGCGCCATCGCGCGCCAGCGAGTCGATATTCGGCGTGCTGAGATTGGTGTTGCCATGGACGCTCAGGTCGCCCCAGCCCTGGTCATCGGCGAGGATGACGACGATGTTCGGCCGCCGCGATTGCCCCCACGCCACCGCGCTGCCCGCTGCCGCCAGAAACTGCCGCCGAGAAATTCCCATTCCGATAACTTACACCAATCGCCCCACTTCCTATGCATACGGCGCTTGTCGTTGATGCGGATGATCCCAGCCATCGCGCTTTTCCTGTCCACACTGCCGTTACGAGCACATCACGTGCATCTCCTGTAGCGGCAATTTCCAGGTGGAGCTATGGCTCCTTTAACGCGATCATGGCGGAGATCAACGGGAAACCTGCCAGCCCATCCAGATAGCCGGCAATCCCCGTTAATGAAAGTCATGCGACTTCACCGCCACCTGCGCATTCCGCACCGGCCCCACCTTTCGCGCCCGGATCGAGATCGCCCCGCTCTGATTCTGCAACACCCCGCCCACCAATAAATACGAGTGCTGCAACACCGTCGTCCGCACCTCCGCGAACAACTTCGGCGGCACGATGATATTCGAAATCCCTGTCTCATCCTCCAAACTCAAAAACACAAACCCCTTCGCCGTCGACGGCTGCTGGCGGCAGATCACCAGTCCGGCCACGTGGACAAACCGCTCATTCCCCACACGCCACAAATCCCCCGCCCGCAGCACGCCCTGCGCGTCCAGGCGATCCCGCGCAAACCGCATGGGATGCGCCCCAATCGACAATCCGCTATTCCGGAAATCGGCCTGCAGACGGTCCAGCTCCTCCATCGGCGCCAGCGGCGACGGCGCATCGCCACCGGCGTCAAACAACGGCCCCGACGGCCGCGTCGCCAAACTCGCCTGCCACACCGCATCCCGGCGATGCCGCTGCACCGAGCCCCCAATCCGGTTGAACGCGCCCAACTCCGCCAGCCGGTACATCTCCTCCTTCGACACCGATGGCACGCGCCGTTTCAACTCATCGATACTCGCAAACGGCCGCGAGGCGACCAGCGCCTCCGCCACCGCCTGCCGCAATCCCTTTACATAGTTCAGCCCCAACCGCAGGCACAGCGCCCCGTCCCGCGCCTCCAACGTGCACAGCCAATCGGACACCGTCACATCCACCGGCAGCACCCGCAGGCCGTGCCGCTGCGCGTCCTTCACCAGCGTCATCGGGTTATAAAATCCCATCGGCTGATTGTTCAAAATCGCCGCCGTGAACGCCGCCAAATAATGCTCCTTCAAGTACGCGCTGGCATAGCTCAACAGCGCGAAACTGGCCGCGTGCGACTCCGGAAATCCGTACAGCGCGAACGCCGTGATCGACTGCACAATCGCGTCCTGCGCCGTGCCCAGAATCCCATTCGCCGTCATCCCTTTCCGCAGCCGCTCCTCCACCTCCGCCATCCGTTTCTGCGACCGTTTGAACCCCATCGCCCGCCGCAGATCCTCCGCCTCGCCGCCCGTGAAGTTGGCCGCGATCATCGCCATCCGTAACAGCTGCTCCTGAAACAACGGCACGCCCATCGTGCGTTTCAACACTTCGTCGAGCGACGGATGCAGACTCACCGGCGCCTCCATCCCCTGCCGCCGCCGCAGGTACGGATGCAGCATGTTGCCCACAATCGGCCCCGGCCGGATGATGGCCACCTGCACCACGATGTCGTAGAAATTCTCCGGCCGCATCCGCGGCAGACACGACATTTGCGCCCGGCTCTCCACCTGAAACATGCCGATCGTATCGGCCCGCTGCAGTGCGTCGTAGACCACCGGATCGTCCTTCGGAATCAGCGCCAGATCCACCTCTTCCCGGTAGTGCACGCGGATCAGATCGAGCGATTCCTTCAACACCGCCATCATCCCCAGCCCCAGCAGATCCACCTTGATGATGCCCATGTCGGCGCAGTCTTCCTTGTCCCACTGCACGATCACGCGCCCCGGCATCGACGCCGGTTGCAACGGCACAATACAATCCAGTTGCCCCTCGCAAATCACCATCCCGCCCGAGTGCTGGCCCAAGTGGCGCGGCAGTTCCAGAAAGCCCTGCACCATGGCCGCCAGATGCTTCGCCCGCGGATGATCGGCCGTCACCCCGGCTGTCTCCATCCGTTCGGCCAGTCCTTCATCATCGCCCCACCGGCCCACCAGTTTCGACAGCCGGCCCAACTGCTCCTCGGAAAACCCCAGCGCCTTGCCCGCGTCCCGCACGGCGGACCGCCCGCGATAGGTGATGACGTTCGCCGTCATCGCCGCGCCCAGCCGCCCATAGCGCGCGTAGACGTATTGAATGGCCTGTTCGCGCTGATCCCCGCTGGCTAAATCCAAATCGATATCCGGCCACTCGCCGCGCTCTTCGGAGAGGAACCGTTCGAACAGCAACTCCATGCCCACCGGGTCCACCGCCGTGATCCCCAGCGAATAGCAGACGGCGCTATTGGCGGCCGACCCGCGCCCCTGCACCATGATCCCTTCCCGCCGGCAGAATTCCACGATGTCCCAGACGATCAGGAAGTACCCGGCCAGTTCCAACTTTTCGATCAACCGGAGTTCCCGCTCCAACTGGCGCCGCGCCTTTTCATACAGCGGCCGGTAACGCCGCTCGGCCCCCTCAAACGTGCGCTTCCAAAGGAAGCTGTCCATTGTTTCGCCCGCCGGCACCGGGTAGCGCGGGAACTGATACCCCAGGTCCTCCAACGTGAATTCCAAGCGTTCCCCCAACGCCCGCGCCCCGTCCAGCGCCTGCGGCATATCGGCGAACAGCGCCTGCATCTGCCGCGCCGGTTTGAAGAACCGTTCGGAATTCCGCGCCAATAAACGCCCGGCATCATCGATCGTCGTGTGGTGCCGCACGCAGGTCAACACGTCCATCAACGACCGCTCCTCGCGCGTGGCGTGGCTCACGCCATTCGCCACCACAACGGGCAATCCCATCTGCAGAAACGTCTGGTTCCGCGCCTCCTCCTCCCGCAGAAAATGGCGCTGCAGATCGATGACCACACGGCCATCGGCGAACACCCCGCGCAGCTTATCCACCATCGGCGGCGCCATGCCCTGATCGAGAGCCCACGCCAGCGGGTCCGACGCCAAACACACCAGCCCCGCCGCGTATTCCTCAATATCGGAAAAGCGAGCCGCGCGCTTCTCCAGCTTCACCCGAGTGATCAGCCGGCACAGGTTCTGATACCCCTCCCGCGTGGCCGCCAACAGCGGATAGCGGAAGCCTTCGACCGCCGTGATCTCTGCCCCGATCCACGCGCGAATGCCCCGCTTCTTGGCCTCCTTGTGGAAACGCACCGCGCCCGACAGCGCGTCCCGATCGAGCAGCGCCACCGCCGGAATGCCCAGCTCCGCCGCCTGCGCGATAAGCGCCTCCGGCAGGCTCGCCCCCTCCAGAAAACTGAATGCGGACCGCGCCCGCAACTCCGGCAACACCATCAGTCGTAGGCCCCCTCCACGAACCACTCGTTCGTACCGTGCTCCCGGTAAACCCGGTACAACGCCCCGTCCTCCAAGCCCACGTCCCACTCGTCCCGGGCCCACGCCGTGTCCCGCCACCAGTCCCCCGTCGTGCGCCACGGCCCCGCCACGGAGACCACCCGCCCGCTCACCCCGCGCGCCTCCACACGCGACGGCCGGTGCTGCGGCGTAATCGCCACGCGCGCCCCCAAGGGCGGCCGGAAACAGCGGAACGAAAGATGCACCGCCGCGTCGTCGTCCACCGTCACGCGCCCGGCCGCGAACAGCACGTCCTGCCGTAGGCGCCAGGCGTCCGGCCGGTGCGTGTCCAACAACTCCGGCGAGCCCACGCTATCGTCCCCCGCCACCGCGCGCAGCCGCGCCAGCAGCGTCTGCAACTGCGCCGGCTCCGGTGCCGACGGCGTGAACAGCCCGTGCTGCGTCACCCGCGGCGGCGTGGGTTGCAACTCCACCAGCACCGTCGAAATCGCCCGTCGCGGCCGGTGCGCCTCCAGGTCCAACTGTACCTGCTTCAGAATCACCAGCGGCTCCTGCACCGGTACCGGAAACGCGATGCGCATGGCATGCGCGGTGCCGAAGGTACCGCGAAATTCACTTACCGCCAAGCCATGCGAAGCCAGCCGTTTCACGATGTCGTGCACCATCCCGGAGATCACAAACAGCAGCGGCTCGGAATTGGACAGAGGCTCGTCCAGATGCATCTCTTTCGTGTAGTCCTCCGGCGGCCGCGCAATGCGCAGCGGCCTCGTCCCCCGGCCCTCCACCAGCGCCTGCAAACGCCCGCCTTCATCGCCCAGCCGTTCGATAACGCCCAACGGCGGCAGCGCCGCGAAATCGGCCAATGTCTCAGCGCCCCACCGCTGCAGCGTGTCCAGCACGTCCAGCGTCGTGGGCAGAATCTCCAACGGCAACGGCCCCAGAATCTCCACCTCCCGGCCCGCGTCGATAATCGTGATCCCCTCAATATTCTGCGCCGCCAGCAGCGCCGTGTCCGGGTGCCCGGCAATGGCCAGCGAGATTTCGATATCCAAGGCCCCGGCGCGCCGCAGCACCGCCGCAGCAATATCGGTCGGCGTTCCAATCAACCGCTCCAGCCCGTAGGCCGGGATCAACACCGTGCGCTCGTCGCATCGCTCCCAGTGCGGCGAGAACTCGTCAATCAGCGTCAATAACGCATCCACCGCCCCGCGCTGCAATACCAGACAGGCAAACATACAACCCTCTCAAACCGCCCGCGCCCGCAGCGTCGCCGCCGCTCCGGCCGCCTGCACCGGCTTCCGCAACCGCACCCGCAAGTCCACACTGGCCAACAGCGTTCCCGGCCACTGCGCCTGCGCCCCGGCTAGCTCCACCTGCATCGCCGCCGCCTGCCGTAGCATCGGCGCCGTCGATGTCACCAGCAGCACCCCCGGCGTCTTCTCCACCGACAATCGCAACCGGTGCCACCACGCCGGCGGCACCCGCTGCAGTTCCACCGGCGGCAAGTCGCACAGGTCCAACACCACCAGCCGGAACCCGCCACCATGCAGAATCAGGTCCGCCGCCTTCAACGTGTCCTGCACGTCGTGGTGGCACTGCACCCACAACAAACGCTCCAGCCGCACCCCGGCCACCGCAGCCGACGAAGGGTCAAACGCGTCGCTCCCGTCCACCACCGCGCACAGTTCGCCCAGCCCCGTCGCCGCCGCCAGGCTGGCCTGCAACATCGTCGTCCGCCCCGACGACCGCACGCCGCTGATCTCCGTAATCGCCCCCTCCGGGAACCCCGGCAGCACCCCCCGCAAATCCTTCGGCGTAAACGGGCACACCGTCGAAACCAGCGGCCGCGGTGAGGCTAAATCGATCAATTTCCGTAACGGCAACGACATCTCAGTTTCGCCTTTTGTTCGCCTATTGGAATTCCATTGTCGCGGGATCGGCGGGCGGTGTCAAGGGATTCCGAACAACGCTCTATCGGGTTTAAACCTTATATACATCTTGGATTGCGGGGGGGTAGGCTGAGAGATATTGCCGCCATCTCGGGCGGGTCAACAAGGAAGTTGATTGTATGGAAGCTGTTCGCTTGGTTGCTCTCGATCTCGATATACACCCCTATGTGAAAGGGCGCCTGCGACTCCAACGGCGCCAGGATGAAACGGGCGGCGTTCTGCTGGGCACAGCGGACGGGCCCGCCGTACAAATCACCGGTTTTAAGCGGCTGGCCGGCAGCACGTTGCGGCAGGCGGCCAACGCGGCCGGCCCGGAGCTCATTGGCTTCTATCGGGTACAAACCCCGGGAATGACCACGCTCCAGCCGGAAGAGGAGCAAGAGTGGCGCCAGATTCTCCCGCACGGACGCAGCGTGTTTCTGCTGATCCAGGTCGTCGAGGGGATCGGTACATCGGCGCAGGTCTGGACCCGGGAGGGCGATGCCCCCCCGACGCAGGAGAAGATCTCGCTCCTCGAGGAAACAGCCCCGCCGGCGGCGGCCGCGCAGCCAGCCGCCGTAGCCTTGCCGCGCCTCCGGATCAAGTTTCCCACTCCACCCAAATGGGTTCCGGCCGCCACTGCCGTGCTGTTCACCCTCGTCGCCAGCGCGTGGTGCTATCAGGGGATCCAGCCTGCTGCTCCGCCGCCCACGCTCGCGCTGGAACTGCAGGCGCGAGACTATGAGCTATCCGCCACCTGGGAGCAATCCAGCGTCCCCGCGGACCAACTGCAATCGGCGTCGCTGCTGGTGAGCGAGGACGGAAAAGAGAAGACGATCGACCTCACACGGCGCTACTCGCGCAGGGGACATCTGGTTATCCGTCCCACCGGCCGCGATGTCATCGTCACGCTCAACGTACAGTACCGCGGCGTAGCGCCCCTTTCGAACACCGCCATCTACGTCGGCTTCCGTCCCAGGCGGGCGACTGCGCCGGCACCCAGGGCTGTAGCCGTAGATCCGGCAAAAAAGAGCGCCTCGTAAACAGGTCCTCGCACGCATAGCAGGTTGGGGTGGCGCCGCTGGCAATTGGCAGTCGAGTTGCACCTCGCCAAAAGAGGGGTACTATGCGTCCGAAAACGGTAAATTCTACTCAATCCACGGTGGCGATCCACCCATATGTACAGGGCCGCCTGCGTGCCATCCCGCGCCAGGAGGAATCGGCCGGCATCCTGCTGGGCTCATCGGAAAACGGCGTTACGCACATCACCGGATTCAAACGGGTCCAGCCCAACGCGTTGCGCCAGGCGGCCCAGGCCGCCGGCCCCGCACTCGCCGGCTTCTTCCGCCTGCAAACGCCCGACGCGCCCGCGCTGCGTGCCTCGGAAATCGAACTCTGCCGCCAGACACAGCCGCTCTTCCTGCTGCTCAACGCCGTCAACGGCGCGGCCAGTGACGCCCTCGTCTGCCGGCCCACCACCGACGGTCAAGCAACCAGCGAAGCGCTCTCCCTGATGGCGCCGCCCACCCCGGTGACGACACAAGTCCCGCGCGTGCGAACGGCGTCGCCACGCCTGCCCTGGCTGGCTGTCGGCCTGATCCTCGCCCTCGCGGGCGCCGCTTACTATTTGCGGACAGTCAACCCGCCGCCGGGACTCGCCCTGGACGTCCAATCCCGCTCCGGCGAACTCGCCGCCATCTGGCAGCAAAGCGGTATTCTCGCGCAACCATTGCAGTCGGCCGCGCTCACCATCCAGGACGGGGAAAGCGAACAGACCATGGACCTCACGCCCACCTTCACCGCCCAGGGCCGCGCCGTCCTTCACCCCCGCACCAGCACCATCATCGTCACCCTCAACGTGCAGTACGCCGGCGGCCTCCGCCTCTCCCGTTCCACCACCTACGTCGGCTTCGACCCCGTCATCGCCCAACCGCAACCACAACCACAGGACAACGGCCTGCGCGCCGAAGTCGTCAACCTGCGCCGGCGCAACAAAGAGTTGCTCGACGCCGTCACCGCCATGCGCAAACACTTCGACCAATAAAAACGGGCCTCCCGAAGGAGGCCCGTTTTTATTCGTGACAGAGGATCAGAACTGCAGCCGTAAACCCAACTGCACGTTCCTGGCCCCGATATTGGTTGTACCGGTTACCTTGCCGAAGTTCGGGTCGTTGACCGTAGTACTGGCGCGGCCAAACTGCGGCGTGTTGGTAAAGTTGAACATCTCGGCGCGGAACTGCGCCTTTATGCTCTCCATAAACCGGAAGTTTTTCAGAATGGCCAGATCGGCGTGGTTGGTCGGACCGAAGCGGATGTTGGGAATCCAACGCGGCGCGTTGCCCATCTGGTAGGTGGACGGCGCGGTAAACGCCGCCGTGTTAAACCACCGGTCCGGCGTCGGGTTCTCAACCGATGCCGTCTTCAGGTCGGCCACATTCGGCCGCTGCACCTGGACACCATAGTTGCCCAGCGTGTTCGGCGACGTGAAACCCAGCGGCAAACCGCTGCCGAAGCGAACGATGGACGATACCTGCCAGCCGCCCACAATGGCGTTGGCCACCGGGTGCATATCGGCGCCGAACTTGCGCCCCTTGCCCACCGGGAGTTCGTACACCAGCGCATTCACGAAGCTCTGCGGCAGGTCATGCGCGCTGATCGAACGGTCGAGCGACAGGTCATAGAAGTTGCGCGGTGTGTCGCCCACTTCCCAGCCCTGCCATTCGCTGGCGTTATCAATCGCCTTCGACCATTGATAAGTGGTCAACAGGTTCAGCCCGCCGGAGATCTGCCAGTTGTAGCGGATCACCAACGCGTTGAAACCGGAACTGGCGCCCGGTGTATCCCCCGAAAGGTTCACCGCCGTAAACTGCGGATGCGGCCGCAGCAGGCGTTGCTGCGGCACGGTGCGGCCGCTCAACACACCCGTAGGAATCAGCCCGAAGAACGGATTGGGCACCGGCGCATCCAGCGCGGCGCCCAGGCTGAAATACTTCGGGTCCAACTGGTTGGCCTGCTGCCCGGTGCCGAACAACAGCTTGCGGCCTTGCGAACCGGTATAGCCCAATTCCAGCACCATACCGCGGCTGATTTCGTACTGGAAATCGACCGAGTAGTTCTGTACGTAGCTCAGCGGATGGTGCGCCGAAAACGCGCTCACCGCGTCGCCGGTCTGCGTCAGCAAACCGCGCGACGAACCGATCGGCTGCGACAGTCCCTGGGGGAACGGATTGCTCAACAGCGCCGAGCGATTGGGGTTGATCCCGTCGCCGCCCACCGATGAGACCCAGGTGGTGGTGGTCGCAAACCCGTCACGCGTGCCGCCGCCTGTCTGCGGGTAGAAGATCCCGTAGCCGCCGCGGAACACCAGTTTATCGGTGATCTTGTACGCCATGCCGAAGCGCGGCGCCAGGTTCAATTTGTCCGTCTGCCACGCGCCACGATTGTTGGCGTCGTTGAACACCAACCCGCCCCGCAACGGCAAGCCCGTCTGCTGCGAAAGCGGATTGACGACATTGAAATCGAAGTTGTTCTGGCGGTTGTAGCGCTCTGTGCGCGCCTGCTGCAATTCGTAGCGGATTCCCATGTGCAGCGTAAGCCGCCGGTTCACACGCCAGTCGTCCTGAAAGTAGGCGCCGTGGTACATCGCCGTCACCGCCGTCGCCGCCCCAATCGGCGCGCTCCCGCTGGCGCCCGTTCCCAGCAGGAACGATGCCAGCGCATCGCCGGAGGTCGTCGCAGTCTGCCCCGCCACCGGGCCGGAGGTCATCCCGCGATCAAACGAGAATGCAGGCGTGTTGAAGTCCGTATTGTTCAGCCGCGCCAACTCCGTGATCCACCCGAACTTCAAGCTATGCGAGCCTTGTTCCTTCGTAATATTGGCCTGCAAATTGTGCGTCTCGCGCGGTACGTTCAGGAAACGCCGGTTGTTGAGAGAAGCGTAATTCTGGAACGAAAATCCGGGGTACGTCTGCGCCTGCCATTGCCCCACCGTCGCGGAGCTGAAGCCGAGCGCCGTCCCGTTCAGCCCCTGCGAAGGCGACACTTGATTTTCGCGCCAGCGGCCAGAGCCCACCAGAATATTGATCACCCACGTCGGCGTCGGCGTCAACGTCGTGCCGATCACCACCTGGTGCCGCGGATTGACGTCGGAGAAGTTCGTGTCCGCGCCGTTGCCAAAGAATGTCGGCGCCACGTTTTCCTGCCACGCCTTCGTGATGCGGCCGAACATGGTCATCTTCTCGTTCCGCGCCCAGTCAATGCGTAGGTCCACGCGATCATTCGTGGTTACCGTTTTGCCCGCCGCCGCAAAGTTTCGCGCATTCGTGAACGGGTCCGGTGTGGCATTCGCCTGCGGGAAGAGCTGCATCACTTTCACCGCTACCGGGTCGAACATGGACGACGGAATCCGATTGCCCGCAAAGGGCGTCCGGACAAATCCAGCGCCCGCCGGATTGGGCACGGTGCTGAACGGGTCGAAAATCGGAGAGAGTACGCCGGCATTGTTTCGCGTATCGGAGAAGTCGCCCGACCGCTGCAGCGACGTCGGCACGTTCGTGATACTGGTGCCCGGGTTGCCCTCGCGCCGGCCTTCGTAGGCCGTGAAGAAGAACAGTTTCTTCTCCTTCCAAATCGGACCGCTAAACGTTCCGCCGAACTGATTGCGCTGGAAGCTCGGCCGTTTGATGTTCGACCGGTTGTTTGCCCACGTATTGGCGTCCAGATTGTTGTTGCGCAGAAAGTTGTACACCGAACCATGGAACGAGTTCGACCCGCCTCGGGTAATCATGTTCACCGCCGAGCCGTCCGACTTGCCGAACTGCGCGTCAAACTGGTTGCGCTGAATGTTCATTTCCTGTACCGAGTCCACCGACGGCGAAGCGATCAGCCCGCCCCAATCCACCGCCGATGCCGGCACGCCGTCGATCAGCGTCAACCCGGCCTGCCCGCGCCCGCCGTTCATCGAAAACCGATTGTGATTCTGATCCTGCGTAGCCTGGGAGATGCCCGTGCGCACGGCGATGACGCCCGCGTTCACGTGGACGAGTTGAAACGGATTCCGCGCATTCGTCGGCAGGTCCAGCATCGCCTGTTGATCCAGCGTCACCGCCCGGTTGGCCGTTTGCGTATCGAGCAGCGTCACCGCCGCGGCTACTTCCACCGTCTGGTTCACTTCACCGAGCTGCATGATGAAGTTCAATTCCAACGTCTGATTTACGCGCAACGCGGCGCCCGTCTGCACACTCTTCCGGAAACCGCGGCTCTCCACGCTCACTTCATAGGCGCCCGGCGGCAATTGCGAAAACACAAAAAGCCCATCAGAACCGGTGGACACTTGCCGGGTATCCCCGGTGGCTTCATTCCGCACCCGTACGGTTGATCCGGGGATGGTGGCGGCGTTCGGGTCAGTCACAACGCCGGAGATGGTTCCGGTAAACGTCTGCGACAAAAGCAGTGGCATGGCGACGATCGCCAATATAAACGCTTGGAGTTTCTTCATGGTTTTAGACCCCACCTAAACGAGTAGGTAGTTGGGTTGGTGAATTGTATCAAAATGTTTCAGTGGTTCAGTGCGGTCATGATATAACCGCATCGTGCCTTCTTTTCGCCTCCTCCTGCCGCTGCTGAGCGTCCTCGCCTTCGCCGCTGATGACTCGGTCACCTGGACCTTCGACAACCTCCAGAAAATCGGCGGCCACGCCGTCACCGTACTCGGCGCGCCCAAGGTCATCGATACGCCGCTCGGCAAAGCGGTCCAGTTTAATGGCGCCACCGACGCGCTGTTCTTCGAGGTGCACCCCTTGGCCGGTGCTGAGAAATTCACCTGGGAAGTTATCTTCCGGCCGGACTCCGACGGCCCGCCCGCCCAGCGGTTCTTCCATATGCAGGAGAACGGCTCCCAGCATCGCTACCTGTTTGAAACCCGCATCATCAACAAGCAGTGGGCGCTCGATAGTTTTGCGGCGACGTCGGCCGGGTCGAAGGCTCTGATGGACGTGAACCTGCTTCACCCCGCCGACAAGTGGATGCACGTCGCCGCCGTCTACGATGGCAAAGAGTACAGCAACTACGTCAACGGCAAACTGCAGGTTAAGGCGGCCGTCACTCTCGCTCCCGAAGGCCCCGGGCGTACCTCCGTCGGCGTGCGAATCAACAAAGTGGACTATTTCAAAGGCGCCATCCGCCTCTCCCGCATGACCCGCCGTGCGCTCACGCCAGCGGAATTCCTGCGCGTCCCGTAAATGCGCGCGCTGCTTGTCTTCATTGCCGCCCTCCCCGTCCTGGCCGACACCGGCAACGCGGTCTGCGCCCGTTGCCATGCCGCGATCGCGAAGAACTACGCGGCCACCGGCATGGCACAGACCAGCGGCCGCACCGGCCAGTCGGCATTCAAAGAACAGTTCGGCCACCCCAACGTCACGCCGACTTATCAGCTCCAGATCGAAGGGGCCACGCGCCAGTTGGAGTACTTTCTCGGCTCGGGCCACATCGGACGCAGCTATCTGTTCCGCAAGGCAGGCCAGCTTTTCCAGGCGCCCCTGTCCTATTATTCGGCCCCGAAAAAGTGGGACACTTCCCCCGGCTACGAGACCAAGCCCTACCCGGAACTGACGCGCGCCGTCGAACCGGCGTGCCTCCAATGCCATGCCAGCCCCTCGCGCCCGTTTGTCGATAGCGGGGTGACTTGCGAACGCTGCCACGGACCCGGCGAAAAGCACGCGGCGGCGCCCGGCAAACGGAACATCGTTAACCCGGCCAGCTTGCCGGCGGAGCAACGGGACAGCGTCTGCGCCCAATGCCACTTGACCGGCGCCGCCCGCATCGCCCGCCCCGGCCGCGCCCGCGGCGCCTTCACCCCCGGCGAAAAACTCAGCGACTCGATCGCTGTCTTCATCTGGGACACGCCGGAAGGCGTGGAGCCAACCGCGACCAGTCATTTTGAAAAACTGAACCGCAGCCGCTGCCGCCAGTCGAGCGGGGAGAAGCTGTGGTGCGGCACCTGTCACGAAGCCCATACCGATTCCACACCCGCCCACTACAACCAGCAGTGCCAGACCTGCCACACGGAGAAGAAGTGCACGGGGAGCCAGAGTCAGAACTGCATCGATTGCCACATGCCCAAGCGGGCCGCCGCCCGCTCCGTGGAACATCTGGCGTTTACCGACCACGCCATCCCGCACCGGCCCACGGAGCCGTCGACGCAGACCGCCCAGGCGCTCCGCGAGTTCTGGACCGGCCAAGCGAGTCCCCGGGACACGGCATTGGCCTACGCCGCCGCCAACCTGGACGCCGCCTACCCCTTGTTGGAGGAGGCCGCCAAGGCGAATGCGAAGGATATCCCGCTACTGCTCCAACTGGCCCAGTATCACGAGCGAGGGAATGCCGAGGAGAAGGCCGAGAAGCTCTACGCCCAAATCCTGCTGGCCGACCCGGCCAACACGACGGCGGCCGTGAATCTGGGGACGTACAAAATCCGCCAAGGCAACGCGAAGGAGGCGATGGCGCTGTGGCTGCAGGCTCTGGGGCGGAACCCGGCGCTAATCAGTGCCCGGCTGAACCTGGCCGTGGCGCAGTATCAAAGCGGCAACCCGGCCGCAGCAAAAGCCAATCTGAAGGCCGTCCTGGACTATGAACCCGCCCACCCCGCCGCGCTCCGCCTGCTCGCGCAAATCCCATAAACCCGTCTCACAAGCGCTTTCATTAAATTGGTGCCAGGCACCAATTTAATGAAAGTCTCTAAAACCGTGTCACACACAGTTTCTCCGGAAAAAGGCGGGTGCCATAAACGCCCAACGGGCCCGGCCGTCGGAGGAGCGGCGCGAGCCCGTTGCGGGGGAAACTTGTACGAGAGAACTAGCGGGCAGCCAGCAGAGCACGCAGATGGCGCGCCCGTTCCGGCGAACGCAACTGCCGCAGAGCTTTGGCTTCGATTTGGCGAATCCGCTCACGCGTCACGTCAAACTCCTGCCCAATCTCTTCCAGCGTGTGCTCCCGGTCGCAGCCGATGCCGAAGCGCATCCGGATGACCTTCTCCTCTTTCGGGGACAGCGTCTTCAGAATGTTGGCGGTCTCGTCGCGCACGTTTGATTCGATGACGGCGTCCACCGGCGAACCCACCCAGCGATCTTCGATCAAATCGCCCAGAGCCGACTCGCCATCGCGACCGACCGGCGTTTCCAGGGAAACCGGGTCGCGCGAGATGGTCTTCAGCTTCTGGACCTTCTCCACCGGAATATCCATCCGGCGGCTGATCTCTTCGTTGGTAGGCTGACGGCCGAGTTCCTTCTCCAATTCCCGCGTTGCGCGCAGGAACTTGTTCATGGACTCGTTCATGTGGACCGGAATGCGGATCGTGCGCGATTGGTCGGCAATAGCGCGCGTGATCGCCTGGCGAATCCACCAGGTGGCGTAGGTCGAGAACTTGTAGCCGCGACGATACTCGAACTTATCAGCCGCGCGCATCAACCCGATATTGCCTTCCTGGATCAGGTCCAGCAGGTGCAAGCCTCGGTTGACGTACTTCTTGGCAACCGAAACCACCAGGCGGAGGTTGGCTTCCACCAGGTCCTTCTTCGCCTTCTCGGCTTCCACTTCGCCATGCCGGATGACAGTGATGGTGTGCTTCAACTGCACCACCGACGCGCCAGCAAATTCCTGCTTCTTCTTCACGTCGCGCTTCAGTTCGCGAATGCGAACCGCATGCTGCGGGTCCTTGCGGGCTTCCAGCTTGTGCAATTCGCTGTCGAGATGCGTGATCTCTTCAACCGTCCGCTCAATCTCTTTGGCGAATTCGCGCCACCGGCTCGGCAAAAACGGCGTATTGCGAATCGCAACGCTCATCTCCACCTGGGCCCGGGCGGCTTTGTAGTAGATCTTCCGGTACGCCTTCTTAACGACCGGATTCTTCTCGCTCGCTTTGGGCGCCGGCGTTTCCACCAGCTTTTCCAACGCCGTCATCTGCTTTTTGTGCAACAGACCGAGGTTCAAAACCCGCTCAGTCAGTTCCTTGCGCATCTTGGCTTCCGCCGGGGTGCCTTCTTCCACGTCCCCCAGATCCACCAGGTTGTCGAGGTCGATTTCGGCCTTCTTCAGCAAGTCGGTGAATTCGATCACGCGGTTCTGCACCACCGCCGAACGGCTGATCGCCTTCAGCATGCGGAGCTTGCCACGCTCCATCCGGCGCGCCAGATTGACTTCCCCTTCCCGCGTCAATAGCGGTACGGCGCCCATCTCGCGCAGGTAGACGCGGACAGGGTCGTCCGTATAGATGGACTCTTCCTGTTGTGCCGCCGCCTGAAAGTCTTCCCCGTCGTGCACTTCTTCCGGATGGAAGAAATTCGTTTCCTCGTCAAAGGGTAGACCTAGTGGCTCGGTTGAGTCGCCAAGGTACTGATCGTCAAAATGATCCATTCATCCCACTTCTCCGCCATCGGGACGGAACAAGCTCGCTGCGTTGTGGTCTTCGGGCGGTGGGGCTATTGCCCGGCAGGCACGCGAATCTCGACCCCTTATCACAAGGAGCTCCAAGACTGAGTATAGCATCCAACCGCTTGAAAGTTAAGAGCCAATTCGCTCCTATTCCTTCTGATGCTAAATGCGTGAAAAGGTTACGCAATATAGCTGTAACCTTTAAGTGGTGCTATCACTTTTCCAGAAATACTACAAAAGTAGCGAAAATCCCTACCGCCCTTCCCCCATCCGCGTCCGCAACAATACCTGCAATTCACTCAAAAACGCCTGCTCGTCTTGGAAATCCCGATAGACACTCGCAAACCGCACATAAGCGATCTTATCCAGCCCCCGCAACTCCTCCATCAAGATCTCTCCGACATCTGTAGTGGAAAGCTCCCGCTCCGAGTTGTCCGCCAACCGCGCCTCGACCTTGTCCACGATCGCCGCCAGCTTCGTAATCGAGATCGGCCGCTTCTCACATGCCTTCAACAGCCCGTTCAGGATCTTCTGCCGCTCAAATTTCTCCCGGCGCCCGTCCTTCTTCACCACCATATAAGGGATCTCGTCGATCTTCTCGTACGTCGTGAACCGCCGCTCGCACCCAAGGCACTGCCGGCGCCGCCGGATCGCGTCGCCTTCCTTGCTCTCCCGCGAGTCGATGACCTTATCTTCCTGATGCGCGCAAAATGGACATTTCATGGTTGCGGTTCCTGTTCCTGCAATTCGTGGCTAATCTGCCGCAAGTTCTTCCAACGTAGCCCTTCCGACGCCGCCAGCCCCACCCCGATCGGCAAGATACTGACCCATGTTACCAGCCAGTTGGCCACCGCGATGCCGGTCGCCTCCGCCGCGCTGAGCCCGAAAAGCTGGGTGAGCACCACCGTGCCGGCGATCTGCACGCCGCCGCCGATGCCCGGAATCTGCACGATACTGCCGAAGGCCACAAACCCCAGGTAGACCACCGTATCCAGGTTGCTCATGTGCGAGGTGGCCGGGAAGGCCCGGAAGAAGCAGATCGTGCCACCGGCGATGATCAGCCACTCAACCGCCGTAATCCCAAGTAAAGAAACGACATCACTCGGCCGGCGGCAGCACGCCATGCCGCTGGTGAACGAATGGACCAGCGCCTGGGTGCGCCCCAACCAGGGCTCCGGCAGGAAGGCCAATGCCCCGGAAAGCCGCTCCGTCACCACTTCCTTGGACCGGCCGGCGAAGAACAGAATGACCAGACAGGCCCCGGCCATGACCGCCACCAGCCCTCCGCCAGCGTTCAAAACCCACGCAATCCCCGCCGAAACGTTGCGTCCAGAGGGGTCAAATGCGTACAAACCGATGCCAAAAAGCGTCAAAACGGCGAGCAAATCGAACACGCGCTCCAGAAACCAGGTGGCCATCTGCGATGAAAACGGCACCCCCTCCCCGCGCGCAATCAGCCAGGGCCGCACCAATTCGCCCGGCCGCCCCAGCAAAATCACCGATGTGAAGCCAATCGCCGTCGCCTTAAAGATTCGTAATGCCGACGCCTGGGGCGCGATCGGGCGGATCATCAGCTGCCAACGGATGACCCGGGCCAGGTAGGTGCCCAGCACCAGGGACGCCGAAATGCTCATCCAGCCCCAACGAATGCTCCGGTAGACAGCGCCGAACGCATTCCAATCAAAGGACTTAAGCCGTTGCCAGCTGGCCGCTACCAGAACGGCGACGATGAAAACGGCAATCCACGGCAACCAGCGCCGGTATCGCGAAACTAGATCAGAAGACAGGGTAAAACTCACGTGAGACCGAAAGAAAATGAGGAAGACCGTTGTAAACTACAAAAACGGTAGCCACGCCTAACAATTCGTGCGAACTTATTATGGCAGATCCTCGTAACTACTTTTGAACGCGCAATGAGCTCACGCGGGGAATGTGAGCAGGGAAGCGCGCCAGGAAGGAGACCGGGGACGATATGGCACTGGCTGTTGCAGTAGAAACGCAGAAATTCGGGAACACAGTCATCTCGGATTGGGGAATCCCCCAAACTGCCCGCCTCGGGAGCCGGAGCTTGGAACCATCTTTCGACCTCGACATACTACTGGTGGAGCGGTGCCTCGCCGGGGACGAGGGGGCGTGGGAAGACCTGGTCAAAACCCACACCAGACGCGTATATTCGATCTGCTATCGCTTCATAGGGAAGGACTCCGAAGCACAAGACCTCACGCAAGACGTCTTTCTTCGCCTCTTCCGAACACTCAAGTCGTTCCGCGCCGGAGAGGGCTCGTTCACCGTTTGGCTCTCCCGCATGACCCGGAACCTGCTGATCGATAACTACCGCCGTACCCGTCAGGAGCGCATCACTGACTCTATTGAAGAACAACTGCCCATGCTGGAGGAGCGCTCGATCGGCGCCGGCAGCCGTGCCGACGGCCTGTTGGCCGGCCGGGAAGCCTCCGAACTGCTTCAGGGGGCGCTGCAGCGCCTGTCCCCCGAACTCCGGGAGACGGTGATTTTGCGCGACCTGGAGGAGATGGAATATAAAGAGATCGCTGAAACTTTAGGTGTCCCCGAAGGAACGGTCAAGTCGCGGCTCAACCGCGGCCGGGCCGAGTTGGCCCGCATCCTCCGGAAACACCAGGTGGCGGTATAAAGCCATGACTTGCAACTGCGCGGAATTCGAAATCCTACTCTGTGACGCTGTCGACGGAACTCTCCGCGGCGAGCAGCAGAAGGCCTTTGACTTGCACCGCCAGTCGTGTGCCTCCTGCGACGAGATGGCCACCGATGTTCTGGGCGTCACCGCCTTCATCGAACGCGTGGCCGTTGTCGAACCGCCCAAGGAGCTCCTCACCAAGATCCTCTTCGAAACGTCCGGCAAGGCCGCCAAGGCCAACTCCCCCGTTGCAGCCGGCTGGTTCGGAGCGATCAAACAGTTTCTCGGTCCGGTCCTGGCCCCACGCCTGGCGATGGGTATGGTGATGACAATCCTGTCGATCTCCATGCTGGCCCAGGTGTTTGGCCTGGAGGTCCGGCCGCTCAAGTCTTCCGATCTGGAACCGGCACGGATATGGGCCGGCGTCGAGGACGGGGCCCACCGCCAGTGGTCCCGGGTCGTGAAGTACTACGAGAACATTCGCGTTGTCTACGAGATTCAATCCCGGCTCAAGGAATGGGCCGACCAGGAAGAGCAGGACAGGCAGAGTCAGCAAAAAGATGCTGGGATCGCGCCGAAAACAAGTACCGCACCGACACCGTCACCCGGCCGTTAGAGCCTGGAGCGGAGCCACTGATTTCGATTTTTTTAGGGGAGTTCGTCATGGAACAATCTGGAAATGCCCAGGTAGCATACTGCCGCATCTGCGGAAAAGGCCTCACTGCTGAAGAACAGCATGCGGCACTTGGCACTGTTTACTGTGCCGAACATGTACCCGCACCGCCGCCGCCCAACGCGCCTCCTTCCCCCTGGACCGCGCCGCCTTCGGCACCGCCGCCGGTGAACAACCCGAACGCGCCGGGCGCGCCCTCGCCGGGTCTCGCGTTCATCCTCGGCCTCATCCCCGGCGTCGGCGCCATCTATAACGCCCAATACGCCAAGGGGCTGATTCACGTCGTTATCTTCGGCTTGCTGATCAGCATGGCCAACGCCGATTCGGTCGGCGATATGCAGCCACTGTTCGGCATGTTGGCGCCCGCGTGGGTCTTTTATATGGCGTTTGAGGCGTACCACACCGCCAAGAATCGCGCCGAAGGCCGCGCCGTGGAAGAGTTTTCGAGCGTCATCCCGGTTCGCACCGATGGCCCGCCCGTGGGGCCGGCGGTGATGATCGGCTTGGGCGTTATCTTCCTGCTGAACAACCTTGGCGTGTTGCGCTTCTCCCAGATTTTCAAGTTCTGGCCCATCGCGCTGATTGGGATGGGGGTCTATATGCTGCTGGAACGCACCCGCGGCGGCAGCGCACCGGAGGTGGGCCGTGAATAGTAACGCTTTGCTGCTGCGTGCCCTGGGCGGCCCGCTCACACTCATCCTGGTCGGCGTGTTGTTCGTGATCGATCACGCCGGCGTGGTCAGTGTTTCGAAGACCTGGCCTGTGATCATTATCTTTCTCGGCTTGATCCGGCTCGCCGAACGAGCCTTCCCCGCCGAACCCCCACCATTCAATCCCCAGGGAGGTGCCCGATGAGACGCGGTTCCATTATCGGCCCACTGATTCTGATCCTCATTGGCGCCATCTTCCTGTTGCGCAACTTCATCCCGGACTTCCGCGTGATGGATGTGCTGGGCCTGTACTGGCCATGGCTGCTGATCGGTTGGGGCACCTTGCGCACCATCGAGGTCCTGAACTGGCACCACAAAGGCCAGCTCACCCCGCGGGGCGGTGTTAACGGCGGCGAATGGGCGCTGGTTGTGTTCATCTGCCTGCTTGGCAGCGGCATGTACGCGGCCCGCAACGCCAACCTGTTCCGCGCCGGCGGCATCAATCTGCCGAACTGGGACATCCTGGGCGAACGGTTCGACTACCCCATCAACGGCACCCAAACCGCCGTTGGCAAGACGCCTCGTATCGTCATCGATAACGCCCGCGGCGACGCCCGCATCATCGGCGCCGAGACCGAAGAGATCCGCGTCACCGGCACGAAGACCATCCGGGCGCTGACCCGCGACGACGCCAATCGGGAAGACAAGAGCACCAACTTCGAGATCGTCCGCTCCGGCGACCAGATCATCATCCGCACCAACCTGGAACGCGCCTCCAACTCGCGCCAGGCGCGGACGGAACTGGAGATCACCGTCCCCAAAGGCTCGACCATTGAAAACCGCGGCAAGTTCGGCGATTTTGACATCGAAAACGTCACCGGCAACGTCGAAGTCTCCAGTGACAACGCCGGCGTCCGCATGAATAACATCGGTGGCGACATTCGCGTCGACCTCCGCAAGAGCGATGTCGTCCGCATCATCAACGCCAAAGGGAACGTCGACATCAAGGGCCGCGGCCAGGACATCGAACTGGAGAACATCACGGGTACCGCAGCCGTCATCGGCCAGTACTCCGGCGAGATGAAGTTCCGCAATCTGTCCAAGCCCTTCCGCTTCGAGAGCCAGAACACGATCATCCGCATGGAACGCATCGATGGCGAAGTGGAACTGATGCAGGGGCACCTGAACGCCCGCCGCATCGCCGGCCCCATCCAGATCACTAGCAAATCCAAGGACGTCGAACTCTCCGACTTCTCCGGCAACCTGGAAATCGACGTGGACCGCGGCGATATTCAACTCCGCCCGGCCAAGGCCATTACCGGCAAGATCAACGCCCGCACTCGCTCCGGCAACGCCGAACTGGTGCTCCCCACCGGCGCGACGCTGAACCTGAAAGCGGAAGTGAAGCGCGGCCAGATTGGGAACGATTTTGGTCCTCCATTCAAGCTAACCGAAGATGGCCGCAACGCCACTCTCATCGGCTCTAATGGCGGCCCGGAAGTGAAGATTGAAGTTGACCGCGGCGAAATCCGGGTGCGGAAATGGTCGAGCGAGGACGCGGTGGCCCCGACCGCCACGCCGAAACCGCCGGCCCCGCCGACGACCCCTCTGGAAGAGGTAACCAAACAGTAACGGCCTTTCTCCTGCGAAAGAGGAGTCGTTGGGAAGCGCGCGGAACCTACCGCGCGCTTTTCTTTTCCACCAATAAAATCCGGATGTCCATGACGTTGGTGCGGGTCGGCCCGGTCTTCAACAGGTCCCCGGAGGCCTCCAGAAATCGGTAGCTGTCGTTGTTTTCCAGGTCCGTCCGCGCGCGCCGCCCTTTGGCCAGCGCCCGCGTCACGGTGCCCGCATCGGCCAGCCCGCCGGCGGCGTCCGTCGGCCCATCGGTCCCATCGGTTCCCGCCGACAGGGCCACGATCCCCGGCACGCCCTCCAGTTCCATCCCGGCCACCAGCGCGAACTCCTGGTTCCGTCCGCCCATGCCCGTTCCGCGCAACGTCACCGTCGTTTCGCCACCGGAAAGAATACAGGCCGGGGCCGCCACCGGCCGGCCCGCGCGCTGCACTTCGCGCGCGATCTGCACGTGCATCCGCGCCACGTCGCGCGTCTCACCCTCGATCGTCGTCGAAAGCACCAGCGGCTTATAGCCAAGCTCCTTCGCCTTCAGAACCGCCGCATCCACCGACAACGCGTTGCTGCCGATGATGACATTCCGCACGCGGGCAAACAGCGGATCGCCGGGCTTCGGCGTCTCGACGCGCGGCACCGGCCGGGGCAGGGTCAGTTTGAATCGCGTCAGAATCTCGTCCACGCCGGCCCAGGTGGTAGGGTCCGGCGCCGTGGGCCCGCTGCCGATGGTCGACAGGTCGTCGCCGATCACGTCGCTCAAGATCAACGTCAACACCTGCGCCGGCGCGGCCGCCCGCGCCAACTGCCCGCCCTTACTGCGCGACAGGTGTTTCCGCACGCAGTTCATCTCGTGAATGTTGGCCCCGGCGGCTAGCATCTGCCGCGTCAATCCTTGCTTCTCCTCCAGCGAAAAGCCCTCAATGGGCAGCGGCATCAGCGCCGATGCGCCACCGCTGATCAGGCAGATGACCAGGTCGTCCGCCTCGGCCCGCGTGGCCAGCGCCAACACCTCGGCCGCCGCGTCCACGCCGCGCTGGTCCGGCACCGGATGGGCGGATTCGCGCAGTTGCACCCGCTTCAACGGCAGCGTGTGCCCGTCCTTCACAATCACGCAACTGGCCGTGATCCGCTTGCCCAGCAGCTTCTCCACGGCCTTCGCCATCGGCGCGCAGGCCTTCCCGGCACCCACCACGAACACGTTCCGGATCTTGTCCAACCGGTATCGCCCGCCACCCGCCGTCAGCACGCCATCGGCCACGCGCACGTGCCGCAGCAGCGCCTCCTCCGGATCGGCCGCCCGTAGCGCCGCCTTGCAGATCGTCAACGCGTCTTTCCGCAAACTCATCGCACCGCCTCCACAAGCGCCCGTACCAGCGCGTCCAGGTCATCGTCCAGCACCGGCACCCGCACGTCGGCCAAGGAGTAATCGGCCACGCGCTTTTCGAACAGCGCGCGGAACTGCGCCGGGTCCTTCGCCAGTGGCCGGTGCGCGAAACCTTCCACGCGCCGCAGCGCCAACTCAAACGGGCAGTCCAGCCAGACGCTGGTCCCCGCGCCCTTCATCACGTCCCGGTTCCTGGCGAACGTAAACGCCCCACCCCCCAGCGCCACCACGGCATTGCTCCCGGACACCCGCGCCCGCAACGCCGCGTGTTCGGCATCGCGAAACGCCTGTTCGCCATCGTTCGAGAAAATGTCGGCGATCGTCCGCCCGGTGGCGGCCTCAATGTCGTCGTCCAGATCCACAAACGTCCACCCCAACGTTTCGGCCAGCCGCCGCCCCACCGTGGACTTTCCACTCCCCATGAACCCAACCAGATAAATCGAATTACTCATCGCCAGCCGACTCCATCATCGCAAGCAACTGCCCGTCCACCAAGCCCGGCGCCAATCGCGAAGCCGCCACCAGCGCCCAGCCCAGCGACGGCGTCAGCACCGTTCGCGTGTCGTTCTCCATGCCATCAGCCACCGCCCGCGCCACCGCCTCGGCTGTCGATGCGAACCGTTTCCCGCTGGCCAGTTTCGCCGGTGGCCGCCCGCCCAGCACGGCGCCCTGGAACCCCGTCTTCACATACCCCGGGCACACCAGCATCGCGCCCACGCCCGTCCGCGCCAGCTCCATCCGCAGGCCGCGCGTATAGGCCTCCAACGCCGCCTTCGACGCCGAATACAACGTGAACCACGGCAACGGAACCTTGCTGGCAATCGACGCTACGTTCACCACCAGCCCCTGCCCCCGCGCCACCATGCCCGGTGCCAGACGCTGCGTCAGTTCAACGGCGCCGAAAAAGTTCACCTCGAACATCCGCCGCAGTTCTTCCATCGGGCACTGCCACGACGGCGCGTACACGCCCACGCCGGCGTTGTTGATCACAACATCAATCTGCCCCAACGCGCCCAACGCTTCGGCCACCGCCCGCTCCCGGTCCGCGGCCACGCCGACATCGGCCGTAATGGAAACCGCCACGGCCACCGAAGGCCGCCGCGACACACCGGCCACCCGCGCACCGCGCCGCGTCAGTTCCACTGCCAGCGCCGCGCCGATCCCGCTCGACGCTCCCGTGAGAAATATGTTGCTGCCTTCTATCCGCAAGCGAAGCGATAATACTACCATGCCGGACGCAGTGCTGCCCCTGTTCCCTCTAGGCCTTGTGCTCTTCCCGCGCACCAGCCTTCCGCTCCACATCTTCGAGGAGCGCTACAAACTCATGATCAACGAATGCCTGGAGAACGGCCGCGAGTTCGGCGTCGTCCTCACCGTTGAAAAGGGCATCGCCTCCGTGGGCTGTTCGGCGCGGATCGACCGCGTTGCCAAGACCTACGACGACGGCCGCCTGGACATCGAAACCACCGGCTATCGCCGCTTCGAAATCGCCTCCCTCGACGAGCATCAGCCCTACCTTTCCGGCGAAGTCTCCTATTTCGATGACGACTTCGACCTGACCCCCACCCCGGACTCGCTGATCCACAAAGCCATCGCCGGCTACTACGCCATCCGCGCCCTGAAGTCCGGCGAAAACCTGCCCGACCCGAACCTGAACGACCACCAAATCAGCTTCCAGCTCGCTCAGGCCATCACCGACGTCCACTTCCGCCAGACGCTGCTCATGTCCCGCACCGAGTCCGACCGCATCAAACGGCTGGCCGAGTACTTCCCCCTGACCGCCGCCCGGGAACGCCGGAAAGAACACTTCCGCACCCTGGTACCGCGCAACGGCCACGCCCGCCTCCTCCCCAGCTCATGACCCGCCAGCACCTCATCATCGACGCCGACGATACGCTCTGGGAGAACAATATCTTCTTCGAAAAGGCGTTCGACGAATTCGTCGACTTTCTGGATCACGCGCACCTTTCGCCGCCGCAGGTGCGCGATGTTCTCGACGCCATCGAAGCCGTCAACGCCAAAATCCACGGCTACGGCTCCAAGAACTTCGGCCGCAATCTCATTCAGACGTACGAGAAACTCGCGCTACGCCCCATCGCCCCGGACGATCTGGAAACGATCGTTGGCTTCGCCGAGAATATCCTGAACCACCCCATCATCCTTCGTCCCGGCGTCGACGACACGCTTGCCTACCTCCACGAACGCCACGAGATGACGCTCTTCACCAAAGGCCACCCCGATGAGCAGCGGATGAAGATCGACCGCAGCCACCTGGCCCCCTTCTTCCACCACGCCGAGATCGTGAAGGAGAAAGACGTCGCGGCCTATCTGAACCTGGGCACCGCGAAGGGGTTCCACCCGCCGAAAACCTGGATGATCGGCAACTCGCCCAAGAGCGACGTCAACCCGGCCCTGGCCGCTGGCTACAACGCTGTCTTTCTTCCCCACCCGCGCACCTGGATCCTGGAGCGGGAGGAACTGGCCCAACCGCCGTCTCCTTCACGGTTGCTGGTCCTCGATCACTTCGGCCAGCTCCGCGAACATTTTTAGCATCCAACGGCGCGATATACTGCCTTAACTGTCTGTACAGTAGAGTATTCAGAATGCGAAGTTCGTTCTCTTTCGCAATCGCCGTTTTAGCCGCTCTCGGCTCGGCACCGTCGGCGCGTCCGGCCACCATACCGGAAGGACACGTCGTCGAAATTCGTCTCAGCCAGGAACTCAACTCTTTTTCTTCGGCGGCGGGTTCGGCCTTTCGCGGCGTTGTTGTCTCCCCCGTCTCGGTGAATGGGAAGGAACTCGTGCCTGCTGGTTCGATTGCGCACGGAATCGTCGAACAGGTTCGCCGCGTGGGCCTGGGCCTGGTCCGGGAACGGGCCACGCTCGGCCTTCGCATCGTCGAAATCGAACTGCCCGATGGACGCCGCATCGCCACGCCCAGCGAAATCACCGAACTCGAGAACGCCCGCGAGAGCATCGACAAACGCGGCCGCATCCGCGGGATCCGGTCCACGGACACCCCCGGCTACCGGGCCACGGGCCTGCTCACCTCACTCGCCTCCGTGGAACCCATCGCGATGCTGTTCTCCAGCACCGTCTTTGCTACCGTTCTCCGTTTCAGCGAACCGGAGATCCGGCTCACGACCGGCGCCGAGTTCCGTATCCGGCTGACCGCCCCCGTCGAGGCCGGCGAAGGCTTCGATGCTCCCATCGGCCCAGTCTCCATCGGCCCCGATGACCGCCGCGTCCTGCTCACCACCATTCCCCACATCCCCTTCCGCACCCGCACGCTGCAGGGAGCCGATTCCGACTTCACCAACCTGGTTTTCATCGCCTCCCAAGAGGCCCTGACGCGCGCTTTCGCCGCCGCGGGCTGGAATGTACCAGAGACCGTCTCCGCCGCCTCCCGCTACCGTACGCTCCGCGCCGTTGCCGAAAGCCAGGCCTATCAGGCCGCCCCCATGTCCGTGCTTACCCTCGACGGGCAGCACCCGATACTGAACCGGACTAAGTCGCTCAATAGCTTCGCCCGCCGCCACCACATCCGCATCTTCGCTACCAAAGAATCCTGGAACGGCGAGCCCATCTTCACCGCATCCTCCACGCAGGATTCCGCCATCGGCTTCTCCATGAAGGAGAAGGGCTTCGTCCACCTGATCGACCCCTGGATTGACCGTGAACGAACCAAAGTTTTCGACGACCTTGCCCTGACCGGTTGCGTGACCGGCGCCGAACTCGTGGCGCGCCCCTGGATGCCTCGCGACGCCACCAACGCCACCGGGGACCACCTGGTCTCCGACGGCCAGGTCCTCGTCGTTCGCCTGGACAACTGCGCCAATCCGCGCCGCGCCGAAGACGCGGTGGCGCCTGCCCCGGGCCCCCATCGTGGCAACGCCATCATGCGCGCCAGCCGCCGGTTTTTCCTCACCGCCCGCAATGACGTCGTACGCGGCAATATCGGCTACCAGAGCGTGGCCTACACCGCCGCCGCCATCAAGCTCATGCGCCGTAGCCCCGGCAAAACCGGTTCCGGCACCGGCGACATCACGGCTGTCCCGCACGACGCCTTCGGCTCTCCTGATGAAGAGGCCCGGCGCGTGAAGATCCTGCCGGACCCGCCCTCGGTCGACGCCGGTTGGTCCTCCTCCTTCGTCGCGCCCGCCTCCCGCCGCGGTGCCGCCGAGCCAGCCTCCAGCCGCGAGTGGGCTCCGCCCCACATGGAGCTGACCTTTCAGATTGGCCAGGGCTGCTTCGGCCCCCGCACGCTGGGCGCGGAAGGCCTGCGCATCACATTCCGTCCCGAGGAAGGTGGCATTCAACAGACGACCGTGCACGCCGCAAACACCGTCCGCCGCGGCCATCAGGTTGGCGGCGCACTGACCGTCAATTCGCACCGCTGGGTTTCCCATGAGATCGGGTTCCTCTATCAGCGCGGCCATTTTGAGCCCGATCTGTCTTCCGACGATCCGGCGACGGACGCCAAGCTCAGGACCGACTTCCGCGACCAATCGGCCGGCCTGCTCTCCCGCCAGTTCTCCTACAACACGATCGTCCATCTCCGCCCCCGCGAGAGCCGTTGGAGCCCTTACATCGCCATCGGCCCAGCCATCGCCCTGACCAATCTCACCGATGCTCCCTTCCAGCGCGCCCGCGGCATGTTCCGACTAGGCTTGTCGAACGTCGGCATGATGCGGGCCGCCTACAATTTCAACTCTGCTCCGCCTCTCCAGGGCGGCGGCATCTTCCAGGGCATCATCCAATACGGCGGCGGCTTCAAATACCGTGTCCACCCGCGCTGGACGTACCGCGCCGACTTCCGCACCGGTCTGAGCGGCCATCCCAATTTCCTGGGCCGCTCCCTCGCCCGCGACCCGGGCGCCCTGGAAGCCGGCGGCCCCGCCCGCATCGAAGCCATCAGCGGCGCTTCCAGCGGACTCCTCCACCAGCGCCGCATCTCCTCCGGCTTCTCCTTTACCTTCTAACCAGGATTTCCCCTGGTACCGGGTAACCAGGGAAATCCGTAGTTTCGGAATTACCCTATACGTCCCGTACGCATCGGAACGTAATATTGGTCGTCGCCGAATCCGGCGTGTTTTTCGTCCGCGCCGCCACCCGATAACGGTTGCAGTAACTCTTATGACAGAGATACGAGCCACCCCGCATCGACTTATTCGTCCCCTGCGGCGGCCCCACCGGGTTCTTTCGCGTCGAATTCAGGTGCCAAAACGGCTCAAACCAGTCCCCACACCACTCCCAGGCATTTCCGACTACCGAATACAGCCCATACCCATTGGCCGGAAAAGCCCGTACCGGCGACGGCGCCGTATACCCGTCATCCCCCAAATCACTCAGCGGAAACTCCCCCTGCCAGATGTTGCAAAGGTGCTTCCCCTCCGGCGTCAACTCCGATCCCCACGGATACGTCTGCTGCGCCAATCCGCCGCGCGCCGCAAACTCCCACTCCGCCTCCGTCGGCAACCGCTTCCCCGCCCACGCCGCATACGCCGCCGCGTCGTTCCACGACACCTGCGTCACCGGCATCTCCATCCGCGCCGCAATCGACGAATCCGGCCCCTCCGGCCGGTCCCACTTCGCCAACGGCACCTTACACCACCACGGCACCGCCAACACCGTGTCCTCCACCAATTTCTTATACCGCTCCGGTTCCAGATGCCCCTGAAACACAAACGACCACCCGAACCGTTCCGACTCCGTCACAAACCCCGTCGCCCGCACAAACTCCGCAAACTGCGCATTCGTCACCGGCGTCGCGTCCACGTAAAACGGGTCCACATGCGTCTCCCGCACCGGCCCCTCCCCATCGGCCGGGAAACCCTCCCGGTCCTCCGTCCCCATCAAAAACGGCCCCCCGTCCAGCTTCACCATTCCATCAACGGACCCAGCCCGCACAATCCGTCGCTCCACGCTCATCCGCTGGGAAATCGCCAGTTCATCCGCCCGCGACTTGCTCGGCACGCAGCACGGATTGATCCCCACCACGTTGAACGGATTGCTCACGGCCGCTTCACCGTCTTCACTTCGGCCTTCGCCCGCAGCGCGTCCACGTAGTCCTCCAACGCTTTCTCCTGCTGCTCCCGCATCAGCGCCCCTTCAATCTGCGCCTTCACATCCTCCAACGGCCGCACGCCTTCCGGCTTCATCTCATGCACCGTCGCAATGTGCCATCCGAACACGGACCGGAACACATCGCTCACCTGCCCCGGCTTCATCGGGAACACAATGGCCTCGAACTCCTCCACCATCTCGCCCGGAGGAAACCATCCCAAACTCCCGCCCTGCCCCGCGCAATCGGAATACTTGTCCGCCACTTCCGCAAACGCCACGCCACTAGCCAACGCCGCCTGCGCCTCCCGAATCACTTCCAGCGCCGCCGCCTCGTCCTCCCCCTCGCCCACGTTCTTCACAATGTGCGAAGCATGTACCATCGGCGGCGTCTTGAACTCGTCACGGTTCTTCTTATAGAACGCGACAACGTCCTTCTCCTTCGGCTTCGGCACCGCGTCGCCGACCTTCCGGATCAGCCGTTCCACCCGAATCTGCGCCTCAATATCGGCCCGCGCGGCGTCTTTGTCCACCCCGGCGCGCGTCGTCCCGGCCTCGCAATTTTCCAAATCCCCCGCCGGCGGAAACATCTCCGTCAGCCGTTCTTCCACTTCCTCGGCGGGCACCGGCTCGCCATCGGCCATCGCCACCTGACGCAGCAGCACGCGTTCAATCACGTTCTCCCGCGCCCAATCCCGCAGTTGCATCTCCCGCGCAATCGGGTCCATGTCCTGCATCATCTCTTCGTACCGGGGCCGCATCGATGCCGCTTCCTGCCGGATGATCACGTCATCCACGTATTCGCCGTTAATCTGTAATCCCATTCCGTTGCCCCTATTGTATAAACTGCCGCTCGGCGATCGCCGTCAATTCCCGCACCACCCCCGCCACGCCCGGGTCATCGATACGGTTCCGAAACTCCCCGGCATCCCCGGCCAAGTCAAACAACTCACTCCGCCCCCAGGGCAGATAGTTCAACTTCCACTTGTCCGTCCGCACCATCCGTAGCGGCGCCTTCCCCACGTACCGGTCGTCTTTTGTAAACACATTCCGGCAGAACCAATACTCCGCGTACGCAAACTCCCGCGCCGCGTACCGCCGCCCCCGCACCAGCTCCGCAAAGCTCCGCCCCGCCAACCCCTTCACCGCGCCCAGCCCGCACAGCTCCGTCAGCGTGGGGAACAAATCGATCTGCTCAATGATCTGCGTCTTCACGCCATTCGCCCCATCCGGCACCGCGATCAACAGCGGCACCGCCACCGACTCTTCAAACATATTGTGCTTCGTCCACATCCGGTGCGCCCCGCCCATCTCCCCGTGATCGGACGTATAAACCACCACAGTATTCTTCTCCAATCCCAACTCCCGCAGCGCGTCATAAACCCGCCCCACATTCGCGTCCATCTGGCTGACATTCCCGTAATACCCCGCCAGCGACCGCCGCGCCGCCGCGTCCGTCTGCTGATACCAACCCCGCTCCTTCGCCCGGATCAGATGCCCCTCGAACCCGCCCGTCAAATCGTCCGCCGGCCGCGGCGGCAGCACCATCTTCGCCGACTCGTACAGATCGAAATATTTCTTCATCGGCCGAAACGGCGTATGCGGCTGCACGAACGAAGCCCATAGACAAAATGGCTTCCCCTTGTTCGCCCTCAAAAATTCCACCGCCCGGTCCGCGAACCAGTTGTCCTCAAAGAACCGCTCCGGCAGGTCCAGCCCTTCCCCTTCAATCCCGCCCGCGTCCCCGGCCAGCTTCTTGCGCTCCTCCGCCGTCAACGTGTGATGAAAGGACTGTTCATTCAACCGGTGATCAAACCCATGCTTCCGCGTCTCGTCCACGAAGTGCATCTTCCCAATCGCCCCGGTCGCATACCCCCGTTCCCGGAAGTAATGAGCGATCGTCGGAATATCATCCCGCAGCGCGTCCTGCAGAATATGCGCCCCGTGCGTGTGCGCATACTGTCCCGTGATCATCGAACCGCGCGACGGCACGCACACCGGCGAGTTGCAGTACGTACTCGTAAACCGCATCGCCCGCCGCGCCAGCCCGTCGATGTTGGGAGTCCTCACAATCCCGTGCCCGTAACACCCGCTGGCCGCCCGCTGGTGCTGGTCCGACATCAGGAACAACAGGTTAAACTTTTGGCCCCTCGCCAGGGCCGGAATAGCCCCGGCTTGCAAAATCTGGCGTCTGGATAGTTGCGGCATGACCTTCGCATGTTACAACGGGCGTATGCGCCTTTTTTCCAAGCTGCGCGCCCTAACCCTGGGCGCTCTCCTCGCCGCTACGGCATTCACCCAGCCGGCTGGCAAGATCGAGATCAATATCCCCTTCGAAAAGTTCGTCCTGCCCAACGGCCTGACGCTCATCGTCCATGAGGATCGCAAAGCCCCCATCGTTGCCGTCAACGTCTGGTACCACGTCGGTTCCAAGAACGAAAAACCCGGCAAAACCGGCTTCGCCCATCTCTTTGAACACCTCATGTTCAACGGCTCCAAGAACTTCAACGACGACTATTTCCAGGCCCTCGACCGCTTGGGCGCAACCGATCTCAACGGCACCACCAATAGCGACCGCACCAATTATTTCCAAAACGTTCCCACCGCCGGCCTCGATCAGGTTCT
The DNA here is from genome assembly GCA_044358225.1 of Bryobacteraceae bacterium. Classification (GTDB taxonomy): domain Bacteria; phylum Acidobacteriota; class Terriglobia; order Bryobacterales; family Bryobacteraceae. Next base: position 48,750 of record JBIKOG010000004.1, read on the forward strand.
CTTCCTGGAGTCCGACCGCATGGGCCACCTGCTCCCGGCCATCGACCAGAAGAAACTCGATGAACAGCGCGGCGTCGTCCAGAACGAAAAGCGCCAGATGGAAAATGAGCCCTACGGCATCGCCTACGAACTCATCACCAAGGCGACCTTCCCTCCCGGCCACCCCTACTCCTGGACCGTCATCGGCTCCATGGAGGACTTGAACGCCGCCTCGCTCAAGGACGTCCAGGACTGGTTCAAGGCCTACTACGGCGCCTCCAACGCCGTCATCGTCATCGCCGGCGATATCGACGCCAAGACCGCCAAGGAAAAGGTGGAAAAGTACTTCGGCTGGATCCCGGCCGGTCCGCCGCCCGTGCGCCACACCCAATGGGTCGCCAAGCGCACCGGCACCCAGCGCCAGGTTGCCCAGGATCAGGTCCCGCAGTCTCGCATCGAGAAGGTGTGGAATGTTCCGGGCGCCAACACCCGCGAAACCGAGCTCCTCGATCTGGCCGCCTCTGTCCTCGGCGGCGGCAAGACCTCGCGTCTCTATAAGCGGCTCGTCCTCCAGGATCAGCTCGCCTCTTCCGTCATGGTCTTGAACGAAACCAGCGAAATCGCCGGCCAGTTTCACATCGAAGCCACCGCCCGCCCCGGCGTCGAACTCTCTAAGCTCGAAGCTGCCCTCGACGACGAGTTCAATAAATTCCTCCACACCGGCCCCACCGAACAGGAACTAAAGCTCGCCAAAACGCAGGCCCTCGCCGGCTTCCTCCGCGGCGTCGAACGCATCGGCGGCTTCGGCGGCAAGTCCGACGTCCTGGCCAACTGCGAAGTCTACGCCGGCGACCCGGGCTGCTACAAAAAGTCGCTCGAGATCTTCGAAAAAGCCACCTGGCCCGAAGTAAAAAACACGGCCAATCAATGGCTGCGCGACGGCGTCTACATCCTGGAAATCCACCCGAAAGCCAAGCTCAAGGAAGCCGGGAAGGATACGGACCGTTCCAAGCTTCCCCCCGGCGGCGCGCCGTCCACTCTGCGTATCCCCACCTCCCAGCGCACCACGCTATCCAACGGCATGAAGGTCGTTCTCGCCGAACGCCACGAGACCCCGACCATCAACTTCGCCCTGCAGTTCGACGCCGGCTACGCGGCCGATTCTCTCGCCATCCCCGGCACGGCCTCCCTGGCCAACCGGATGCTGCTCGAAGGCACCGCCAAACGAACCGGCCCGCAGATCTCCGAACGCAACGCCGAACTCGGCGCGCAGATCAGCGCCAACGCCAGTCTCGACACCTCCACCATCAGCCTCTCGGCGCTCAAGATGAATCTCGACGATTCGCTCGAACTCTACGCCGATGTCGTCCGCAACCCCTCCTTCCCCGCCGCCGATTTCGACCGCGTGAAGAAGCTCCAACAGGCCGGCATCCAGCGTGAAAAAGCGGAGCCCAACGCGCTCGCCCAGCGCATTCTGCCGGGGCTCATCTACGGGGCCAATCACCCCTACGGCCAGCCCTTCTCCGGCTCCGGCACCGAATCGAGCCTCGCCAAAATCACCCGCGATTCCGTCGCCCAGTTCCACGCCTCCTGGTATAAGCCAAACAACGCCACCCTGTTCATCGTCGGCGACACGACCATCGCTGAAATCAAGCCCAAGCTCGAAAAGCTGTTCGGCGACTGGAAGACCGGCGAAGTGCCGAAGAAGAACATCGCCCAGGTCCAACACCGCGAAAAGACGACGGTTTACCTCATCGATCGGCCCGGCGCCGTCCAGTCCGTCATCATGGCCGGCCAGGTCGCGCCGGCCCGCAACAACACCGACGAACCCGCCATCGACGTGTTCAACACTCTCCTCGGCGGCTCCTTCGTCTCGCGCCTCAACATGAACCTCCGCGAAGACAAGCACTGGAGCTACGGCGCCTTCACCACCATCATCGGCGCCCGCGGCCAGCGCTCCTTCCTCGGCATCGCCCCTGTGCAGAGCGATAAAACCTCCGAATCCCTCGCCGAAATGGTGAAGGAGTTCCGCGACGTTCTCCGCTCGAAGCCCGTCACCGACGAAGAAGTCGCCAAAATGCAGGAGTCGCTCACCCGCTCCATGGTGGGCGAACGCGAAACCAAGAACGGCGTTCTCGGCGACATGCTCTCCATCTCGCGCTACGGCCTGCCCGAAGATTACTTCGCCACCTACGCGCAAAAAGTAAACGCCCTGAAGAAATCGGACATCAATGCAATTGCGGAAAGAATCCTCCGGCCTGAGAAAATGATCTATGTAGTTGTGGGCGATCGTGCCCAGGTCGAAAAAGGCATCCGCGCATTGAACCTCGGCGACGTGCAACTGCTCGACGCCGACGGAAACCCGGTTAAATAACAACACCCATGCAGGACGAAAAGCTCCCCCCGCCCGGGGCCATCATCAGCCCCGATACGTTGCGGGACAACCGCATTCCGCCCGGCCAGTCACTCACCGTGAAATGGCCGGTGCTGGACGCCTTCGGCCCGCCGCGCCTCAACGCGGCGGATTGGAAACTGATCATCGGCGGCCTCGTCCGTCACCCCATCGCCTTCACCTGGGAGGAGTTCAACGCTCTTCCCAAGGTGAAGGTGTTCTCGGACTTCCACTGCGTCACCCGCTGGTCCAAACTGGACAACACCTGGGAAGGCGTCTCGGTGAAGGAACTCATCGAACGCGCCGGCGGCGTGAAACCGGAAGCCCGTTACGTCGTCGCCCACGGCTACGACGGCGGCTGGACGACCAATCTCCCGCTCGACGAATTCCTGGTCGATGACGCACTCGTCGCCACCCACCACGACGGCGAACCGCTCACGCTCGAACACGGCGCCCCCGCGCGCCTCATCGTCCCCCGTCTCTACGCCTGGAAATCGGCGAAGTGGCTGGCGGGCCTCGAAATTCTCTCCGAAGACAAGGCCGGCTTCTGGGAACGCAACGGCTATCACATGCACGGCGATCCCTGGACCGAAGAGCGTTTCGGCCATGGCTGGTAAGCTGGCCCGTCGCGCGCTGCTCGGTGGCGCCGCTGCTTTCGGCGGCGCGCTGGCATGGAATTGGAACAGCATCCCCTGGGGCTTCGTCCAGCAGTATGTAGACGAAATGGGACGAGACATCCACACGCCCGCCAATAAGCCCGATCCGAAATCCTGGCCCGATAAGGGCGTCCACCTCGCCTGGCTCGGCCACAGCACCGTGCTCATGAAGATCGATGGCGTCACCATCCTCACGGACCCGGTCTTCAGCGCCCGTGCCGGCATCGATCTCTTCCTGTTCACCATCGGCGTCAAGCGCCTGGTCAACCCGGCCCTCACCGCCGCGGATCTCCCCAAAATCGACCTGATCCTCGTCTCCCACGCCCATATGGATCACCTCGACGTGCCCAGCCTCCGCGCGCTCGAAAGCAAGGGAACCCGCGTCGTCACCGCCCGCGAAACCTCGGATCTCTTCCGCCCCGATCGCTACCACAGCCTCCAGGAACTCGGCTGGAACGAGTCCACGCAGGCCGGCCCGGTCAAGGTCACCGGCCTCGAAGTGAACCACTGGGGCGCGCGCATGCGCACGGACACCTACCGCGGCTACAACGGCTATCTCGTCCAGGTCGGCAATCGCCAAATCGTCTTCGCCGGCGACACCGCCAACACCACCAATTTCCGCCGCCTGCCCGCCAACGGCAAGCCGGACCTCGCTATATTCCCCATTGGGGCGTACAATCCATGGATACAGGCGCATTGCACGCCGGAGCAAGCCTGGCGCATGGCCAACGAAGCCCGCGCCGAAGTTGTCCTTCCGGTGCACCACCAGACATTCGCGCTCAGCCGTGAGCCGCTGAAGGAGCCCATCGAGCGCTTCTACGCGGCCGCCGGCACAGCGGACCAGCGCATCGGCTGGCAGGAAATCGGAGCCACGTTCCATTGGAGCTAAACATCAAGGTCATCCCCCGCGCGGCCAAAACGGAAATGGCCGGCGAAATGGCCGACGGCACGCTGAAAGTGCGAGTCAAAGCGGTACCCGAAGACGGCAGGGCGAACGAAGAACTCTGCTATTTCCTCTCCCGCCACTACGGCGTCGCCCGCCAGGACGTGGAGATCATCAGCGGCGCTACTTCCCAGCGTAAGCGCCTTCGCATCCGGACTCCGAAATAGGTTCAGAAACGCCTGCGCGGAGCAGAAGCGAGCGCGTGAGAACGACGATGGTGAGCCACGCTGACAGCTGAAGGATCTGCATCCAGCCGTACCAGCCGGTGAGGTAGGAGTTGGCGTAGTCCCACGGAATTCCGCCGGACCAGAGGGTATACACGACGGCGATAAAGAGGCCGGAGGTGGAGTGGAAGGCCAGCATAGCGCGCAGGCCGAGAGCGGTGGGCCACGGAGAAAGCCAGGCGAGGTATTGAATGCCGAAGCCCGGCGCGGCGGCGAGGAAGAGAAAAAGAGTCGTTCCCCAACGGTGGAACAGGGAGACGGAGTGCGGACGGCGTGGGAACCAGAGAGCGATGACGACAATGACCAAGAGCATCGCCCATTTCAGGACGACACTGGCGGGGTAAGGGTGGGGGAGGTGGAGAGATCTATAGAGAAACGTGAGGCCCCAGATCCCCTCGATGCTGGAGTATCCGAGGACGTTCCTGGCCATGTTTTTGGCGATACGCAGGTACGGCAAGACGGGGAGTAACGCGGAGAAAGCCGCCGCGGCGGACCAGATGGCCCGTTGGCGGAAAGTCGGCAGTGCCATGATGACGGCCGGGATCAGCAAGATGGGGACCACCTTTATCCCCATGGCGAGCCCCAGCAGGAGGCCGCTGGCGGGCAGGTGGTTGCGGCAGTCAAACGCATACGCCGACGCGAGAATGAGGAAGAGCATGATGGGATCGGTATTGCCGTGGAACCCGGAGATGAAGATGGCTACGGGGCTGGCGGCTAAGATACAAAGGAGAGGACCGGAGGCTGGCCAGCGTCCTTTGCGCGCCGCGAGGTAGAGAAGGATAAGACTACCCAGATCGGCCAGCGCGGCCGATCCGCGGAGCCAGACCCGGAGGGGAATCGCGGTTTGATCTTCCAGCCGGCCCCACAGGCTTAGAACGGCAATCATGAGCGGGGGGTGATTAAAGACCTGCTCGTGCGCCACTTTGCCGTCTTCGTAAATCGGAACGAAACTCTTGTACACGGCTTGGCCGCCTTCCGTGCGGATGACGTGCAGATCCGCTTCCCAGGTGCGCATATCGTTTGTTCCGGTGGTGCACCAGGCCAGGGCGAGTTTGCAGGCGAAGCCGAAGATCGCCGCAACGAGGATGGCGGAACGCCAGCGGAGGAGTGCATTGGGCGCCTCGAATTGCAGTGGGGGACCAGCGGCCATTGGCAGATGCTAGCAGATTTTATTGAGGTGGCATAGAAGGCCTCCCGCTCCGGCAGGCGGAACCCAATCTCCGCCTGCCGGGGCCTCTTCTTCGCCCGGAATGCCGCCAGCGCCGCCGGCCTGGCCGGCGGCGTCAGTCAGGTAGTACCCGCCCAGCTGCTCCTCAGGTGGCCGCATACTGCCCGCCCTGCTGCTGTTGCTCGGGCGTGATTGACGGTCAAACATCCTCGCGCGAATCGATCAGAAGCCAATACTGTATGGTTTGTAGCGTCTCCGGCTCCCATGACGAACGCGCGAGCGCCGTTTGGACAATCACCGCAAGTTTATTTCAAAATGTGCCGGATTGCCGCGTCCACCAGTTCGTCCTTGCCTGCCTTCACCCCTTCAATCGTCGGCGAAACCACGATGTCGGGAACGATGCCCACCCGCTGCGTCGGGCGCATATCCGGATAGAAAACGCCCAGCCCGCTGATCATCGTCCGATATCCGCCCGGCAACGGAATCTGCGACACGTTGCCGTCCGCCCCGGCCGTCGTGCTGCCAATGACAACCGCGCCCGGCACCGCCCGAAACGCCATCGCCGTGTACTCCGACTGGCTGATGGATTGTTCGTTCACCAGCACCACAACCTTGCCCTTATAGTGCGGCTCCGCCGGTGTAATCTCCAGCGGAATCCCCGTAAGCGCCAGTCCAGGATTCGCCGGATCCACATAAGTGAACCGCACAAAAGCCGTCTTTTCCTTGTGCAGTAGCGAGCCCAGAGCGAAGACCATGAACTCCGACGGGTAGTTACGAATGTCGATGATGAGCCCCTTCGTCCCCGCCGCATCCCGAATGTACTGCGCCGCCTCGGCGACTTTCACATTGCTCAGTTTCAGATACGCCACCTCCGGCGACAACTTCTGAAACGCCGGCCCCGGGCGATCGTGATAGCCGGTTTTTGTGACCTCCGCCGGGTCCAACTTCATCCGCTCGGCCGCAATCGTCATCGGCCTTCCGGCACGCGTAATCGCAATTTCCACTGTGCCGCAGGCCCCGCGCGTCATCCCGGCGGCCATGTCGCGCAGGCGCGTCGGTTCGTTCGACGCAGCGTAGAACGGGCGCCACTCTTCGATCAACTCGGCCACCGGTACGCCGCCGATCGCCGCCACCCGATCCCCCGGCTCCAAGCCCGCCGCGGCCCCGATCTGCCGAATCACCAGCGGCACCCCTTCCACAAAGCGGATGTGCACCGGCACGCGGCAAGCGCCCACCGGCGGGCGGACATCCAGACTGCTCCACAAGTTGGCATGCGTATCGTTGATCTTGGCGATCACGCGCATCAGTTCCAACTGGTAGCTCTCCTTCGTCTTCGCCAGCGCGATTCGAGGAATGGCATCGGCCAGCGCGGATTCCCAATAGGCGACGGTGTTGGCCGGCGTGTCCGCCATCGTGTCGCGCGCCGGATAGAAGTAGTGGACGATATTCCACAGCCGGAACAGGCCCAGCAACTGCATGCCGGCGTCGGGAAAAGCCGCGCCGGAATAGGTCAGCTCGTGTTCAAACTGCGGGTTGCCAACGCTGGGCGCAGTGGCTAGATAGAACTGTGTACGTCCCGCCGGGCGATTTGTATAAACCTCCTGCAGCTTGGCGCGCAGCGCCGGTCCAAGCATGGTGGCGTCATCGATCCAGGCGATGTCCGGTTTGCGATAGACATTGCGCTTCGGCAGCGTGGCGCACGGGCCGCAAGGGGCGATCGGCCCCAGTTTTTCAATCCAGGCGAGCAGCGCGGCGTTGACGGCGGCCGGCGTTTCGGCGGCGAGGACAGAGGGCAGAACACGCAGCAGTTCGAAGTCCCAATGGCGGGTGCCCGCGGTGATGGCGGGATGATGATACTTCAAAAAGCCCCAGATTTTGCCCAGTGCCGCCAGGTTCCCGGCCTGCACAGCGTTTAGCGAATCCAACGAAATCCCGGAGCCCTTATTGAACGTGGTGTCGTCATCCAGAACCGTCTTCGGGACGATGCGCGCCGGAGCCTCGCTCACCGGCTTCCCATCGGCCAGCAACTGGAGGTCGTCCACCCACAGCTTGCCGGCACCGCTGAGCAGAAAGCCGAAGACAAGCAGTTTCCCCTCCTTCGGCACGCGAACGGAGATCGAGTACTCCTTCCAGTCCCGCGTGCCATCGATTTTCTGCGACTGCAAACTGGCGAACGCCAGTGCGGGCCGCTCCCCGTCAATCCGGCACCAGAGCGCGACGAGTTTCCGCACGTCCTCCGTCCTGATGTAGCCGCGCCATTCAATGACATCCGCCTCGAAATCGATGGGAATGGCGGTGGTGACGGTGGTGAAGTCGTTGGGCGAAGCGAGCGTACGAGTGACCCGCGCAGAAGCGGCGCCAGAGTGCTTAATTTCCGTGTCAATGGCGGCATCACCGGGGAAGTTCCAGCCGGCGGGCTGTCCGTTTTCAAAGCCAATCGGAGAGGCGAAGTCTTTTCGCGTACGAGGTTGCGCCAGGCAACTGAGTGCAAGTAACAAGAGAGCGACGCGGATCCACATGCGCCTATGTTAGTCGATTGAGTGGGGTGGCTGGTTCCAGTAGCTTATCGAGGATAAGCCAGTTCTGCGGATCAAACAGCCTCTGGAAGCGGCGGCGTTTCTGCCCCGGCGGCAGCCCCCGAAGCGGCACCAACTCCAATCGCGCGGGATGCCCAAGCGCCTTTCGCAGCGCCTGCAGCAGCTCCGAATTCGGCGACGCCGCGCATTCCAGCGTGAAATGATCGGCGTCATACTGCTTCAAAACATAGTCCCCGGCCGGGCTCAGAATTTGATTCAGATCCAGCGGAAACAACGGCGTGTGCGTCTCATCGTCGTTGTGCAAAAGCAGAATATCCTGCAACCGGCCCTCCACCGTTGTTACTTTCTGAAACGGCGTTTTGCAGGCACAGGTCTGGCTGATCACCAGCACATCATCGACGCGATACCGGCGAAACGTCTGGCTCTGGCGAGTAACATCGGTGATCACAGGAACAACCCGGTCCGGCCGGCACTTGAACCGCATCGCCTCCAGTAACATCAGGTCTTCATTCCAGTGCAACGCCCCGTGCCGGCAGCCGGCGGCCAGGAACCCCTCTTTCGCCTGATAGAGGTTTCGCGGCGGCACTTGAAACGCGCGCTGGAGTTTCTCCCGGTCCTGCGGGAACAGCACCTCCGCGCCGCTCAACAGCGTATGCGGCTGAAACGGGCGCCGCTGAAAGGCCGCCGAATCCGCCAGCGCGGCCAGCGCGCTCGGCGGGCCGATCAACACATTCGGGGCCAGGTCGCACAAGCGCGGCGCCCAGTGCGCGGTGGGATCGGTCAGGTCGAAATAGTGGACGCGATGGGAGGCTTCGTAAAGCCGGTTGTTGTGTTTCAGCAGTAGCGCGGCGTTCAGGTTCAGCAGCTGCGGAGGAGCCAGAAACTTGCCGAGGATCGTGCCCAGCCATTGGTCCCGTTCGGCCTGCGTGGTGATGAAAACGCCAGGCTCCCCGGTGGTGCCGGTGGAGAGGCCAAAGCTGTACCCCGGGCGCGGCGTGGCGCCCGTTTCCAGTTCCGTGCGAGCCAACGCGCGAGCCTCGTCCAGCGTCACGCCCAGCGCATTGAACTCCGCGAAATGCTCCGCCACCTGCGCTTCGTCAGAGACCGGAGAGGTGGGAATGATGCCGGTCGCTTTGCGCGGAAACCGGGCACGAAGATAGGCGCGGGCGATGGCGAGTTTGCTACTCATGCTGAAACAGGGCAATCGACTGCTGACAATGCGACGGGATGAGCAAAACCTCTGGCCGCCGCTTCTGAAAGTCGTGCAACCGTTGCAACGTAGCACGGAACGCCGGGGCGTCGCCAATCAGGTTCCCGGCCGGGAACCCCGGCAGCGCGAGTTCGCTGATGTTCCGCCGCGTCCAGGCCGCGTCGGCCACCAGGAAAACATAGCGTCCACCGGCGCGGCGGCACAGCAGTCCGTATTGGCCCTCGGCGTGGCCGGGCAGCGCAATCGCCAGCAGCGATTGGTCGCCGATCACGTCAAAGGCCTCGGTAAACGGACGCCATTCTTCGGACAGCGCCACCCGTGCCAACCCCTCGATCGCCCGGGCGCGCGCCGGGAAATCATCGGGCAGCAGTTCGGGGAGGAAGGCAGCCTGCGCCCGTTGGCGCGGGCTGCATTGAGCCAGCAGGGTGAGCCCCGATTGGGAGTGCAGAATCGGAACCGCCGGCAACTCCTTCAGGCTGCCGATATGATCCGGATGGAAGTGCGAAAGAAAGATGGTGGAGATATTGTCCGCCGAAAGGCCGAGGCTCCACAGGTGATACGGAATGCTGTCTTCCTCCTTGAACTGGAACGGCAGAATGGCCCGGTACAGACGCGCGGGCAGGCTCGTGGCGTTCACCAGCGGCTTGCCATAACCGGTGTCGAACAGGATCACTCCCGCTTCCGGATGGCGGATAACAGCGACCATCGCAGGCAAATGCAGTTGCTGGAAGAAAGGCCCGGATTCCACGAACCAGGCGCTATTGCGGCAGTGGCCGACTGAGAACAAATGCACGTCGACCGTCATGGCCGTTAGTATCGCAGCAGTATGGCACTGAAAGATACGCCCGCCGCGGTGGAGACGAGCAGCGCCCGCTGGCCGCGGCGGAGTTGACCGGTCGCAATGGCGCGGTGGAGCGCCGTGGGAACGGAGACGCTCACCTGGTTGCCGGTCTCGCTCAGAATGTCGATCACTACCGGCGCGGGGCCTGGCCGCCGGGCGAGCTGTTTGCGAAGGAAACCAAGCCCGACGGCGCTGGCCTGGTGGGGAATAATCACGTCGACGCCATCCGCAAGCATCTCCTCCAGGAACGGAGGAAAGTGAGTTTGAATGAGCCGTAACAAGGCGCGGCCATTCATGGCGAAGAGGTAGTCGTCGGGGTCCTCCGGCGGGGTGCGCATGTTGAGGCGGGAGCCGCCGGCCAGCATGACCGACAGGTCGGCGCCTTCGGAGTAGGTTGCGTTGCGGATCGCCAGGATGCCTCCGCCGTCCTGCGCCGGGCCAAGGATCGCCGCCGCGGCGCCATCACCGAAAAGCGTGCAGGTGTCGAGGTCGTCCCAGCGGAGGCCCTTGGACGAAAGCTCCGCGGCGACGACGGCGACATGGCGGAACAGGCCGGAATGAATTCCGGCGGAAGCAATCTCCATTCCCTTCAGGAAGCCCGCACAGGAGGCGTTGATATCGAAGCACGTGACGCCATTCGCGCGAGCCCCCAGCCGGCGATGGATGAGAATCGCCGTCGAAGGCATAGGCTGCTCGGACATGACTCCGGCGAAGAGAATGGCATCGAGGGCGGAGACGGGAAGTCCGGCGGTGTCGAGCGCCTGTTCGATAGCGGAGGCCGACATGGCGCTGGCGGTTTCGGTGGCATCAACGAAGTGCCGGGTCGCGACGCCATTGCGGGCAAGCGTGGTGCCCGGGGGTACGGCCAGTTGGGCATCCAGCTCTTCGGCCGTCACGCGGCGAGCAGGGAGGGTGACAGCGGTTCCCAGGATGCGAACGGGTAGGGTCATAGGAATCTAGTCGAGCGACAGTATAGCAGTGCGTGTGGAGGGCGCAGCTCGGATTCACCCGGGGCCACATCTGATCAAGCGCAGACCGCAGGCGTTTTGGCTCACGGAGAGAGAAGGTGGCGGGCGAACAACGGGCAGCAGCGCGAGGCGGTCAAGCGCGTCAAAGCGCCAAACCGCCATCCAGACACACGGTGCGCCGACGAGCGGACAGCGACCAGCAACTACGCGCAGCCGACAAGCGCGTCAGAGTGCAAAACCGCCGGCCAGACGCACGGTACGACAGCACCGCCCCAAAAGCCAGCGGACAGAGACCAGCAACTGCGCGCAGCCTACAGGCGCGTCAGAGTGCAAAACCGCCGGCCAGACGCGCGGTGCGACAGCACCGCCCCAAGAGCCAGCGGACAGAGACCAGCAGCTGCGCGCAGCCGACAGGCGCGTCAGAGTGCAAAGCCACCGTCCAGCCGCACGGTACAAAAGCACCGCCCCGAAAGCCAGCGGACAGAGACCAGCAGCTGTGCGCAGCCTACAGGCGCGTCAGAGTGCCAAGCCACCGTCCAGACGCGCGGTGCGACAGCACCGCCCCAAGAGCCAGCGGACAGAGACCAGCAGCTGCGCGCAGCCGACAGGCGCGTCAGAGTGCAAAGCCACCGTCCAGCCGCGCGGTGCGACAGCACCGCCCCAAGAGCCAGCGGACAGAGACCAGCAGCTGTGCGCAGCCGACAGGCGCGTCAGAGTGCAAAGCCACCGTCCAGCCGCACGGTACAAAAGCACACCCAAAAGCCAGCGGACAGAGACCGGCAAATACGCACAGCCGACAGGCGCGTCAGAGCGCAAAACCGCCGGCCAGACGCACGGTACGACAGCACCGCCCCAAAAGCCAGCGGACAGAGACCAGCAGCTGTGCGCAGCCTACAGGCGCGTCAGAGTGCCAAGCCACCGTCAAGCCGCACGATACGACAGCACCGCCCCGAAAGCCAGCGGACAGCAACCGCGCTTCGCACGATGCGGCCGGGATGGCCCAAACGATGGTTCGGATAAGACCCCGCACCCGAGCCGCGCACAGTCGAATGCAGCCACCGCCAGGTACACCCAATCGACGTTGCCGATCCCACGCGCGTGCGGCGAACACAGCCGCGAGCCCGGCGAACGAATGCGCGTTGCGCTACGTTGGGAGGCATGGTCGTATTCACCGATTTGGACGGGACACTGCTCGACCGGGCCACGTACAGTTACGAGCCAGCCGAACCCAGCCTGAAGCACCTGCGCACGCTCGGCGTCCCGGTGGTGCTGGTCTCAAGCAAGACCCGGGCGGAGGTTTCGGCGTTGCGCCAACGAATGGCGAGCACCGATCCGTTCATCGTCGAAAACGGCGCAGGAATCGTTGTACCCGGAGAACCGGATATCGTTCTGGGCTCCACGAGTGCTCAAGCACGGCAAGCGTTGCGCCAAGCGGCAGAATCGTCCGACGTGCGCGTGCGCGGGTTTGGAGAAATGGACTTGGCCGAGGTTTGCCAGCGCACGGGGCTGGAGGCGTGCGTGGCGGCACTGGCCATGCTGCGGGAGTTCGGTGAACCGTTCGTGGTGCTGGAAGGCGAGGTGGGCCGGTTGGAGAAAGCACTGGCGTCACTAGGGTTCCAGATGACGCGAGGTGGACGATTTTTCCACGTTCTCGGCGGCTGTAGCAAGGCACAGGCGGTGCAAGCGCTCATCGCCCGTCTAGGGGATGAAGATACCGTCGGGCTGGGCGATGCACCGAATGATATTGGGTTTCTCCAGGTTGTCCGTCGCGCGGTGATCATACCCTCGCCACACCTGGAGACGATGCGAGCCGCGCTTCCTTTCGCAACGGTGGCAAACGCAGAAGGACCGGCCGGGTGGAATCAGGCGATATTCGAGGTTCTACAGGCCGGTTAATCCGGGAAAGTACCACAGTGGACAGATTGAATTCGATCCGCTAAGCAATTGAATTATATGCGTTAAAACAGGCCGCGCCTGCGAAAAATGTGCCTAAAGTACCAGGACCATAGTAATAAGGGCATGGGTCATTCGCTATTGACCGCTCTAGGCTATTCGCATTAGTCTAGGGTTGACGTGAGCGAACAACGGAAAAACCAACGCTTTGAATTGAAGTTGCCGATCGAGCTTGTGAAAGCTGGCGGCGAAGGGCTTCCCCAGGTCGGGGAGACCCGCAATCTGAGTTCGGGCGGGGTGCTGTTCACCTCCGATGGACGATTGCAGAAAGGCGACCCGATTGAGTATCTGGTGACATTGCCCGCCCAGGGGGAGGAAACCGGATTACGACTGCGCTGTATGGGAAAAGTGGTGCGTGTGGATGAGCGCGATTTGCCGGAAATGGGCACCGCGCGGCACCCATTCGCGATCGCAGCAACGTTGGAACGGCACGAGTTCCTGCGACGGTAGACCTACCGAAATCTTGCGTTTTTCATAACGGCGTGATAGCAAAGAAAAAGCGAAACCACGCCGTATGAATTTAACGCTAGGCTTTCCCGAACCCGGAGCAGAACAGAATGACCCGGGATTGATGTTGCGCCGCCCGGCAGGGTTGGAGGGCGCGGTAAACCGCTTCCGGGAGTGGATGGCGAAACCGGATTCGCCCGTGCGATCCATTCAGCACCAACCGGCACGCGAGGGAGATTTTTCGCCGATTCCGGATACGGTGGCGGCGGCGCTGGCAGCCTCCTACGCTGCCCGCGGGATGGATCGGCTCTACAGCCACCAGGCGGCGGCGTATGCGGAAGTGGAGGCCGGCAAGAATGTTGTCGTCGTCACCCCGACCGCAAGCGGCAAGACGCTTTGCTATAACCTCCCTGTTTTGAATCGCTTACTATCTGACCCTGGTGCCCGGGCCATGTACCTGTTTCCGACCAAGGCGCTCGCCGAGGACCAACTGCAGGAGTTCCAGGCGGCGGTGGATTCCATCCGCGTGAACGGGAAAGCGCCGGAAATCCGGGCATTCACCTACGACGGAGACACCCCGCAGGACGCGCGGCGGGCGATTCGGGAGCGGGCGAACGTGGTTTTCACGAACCCCGATATGCTCCACGCCGGGATCCTGCCCCACCACACGAAGTGGGCTAAGGTCTTTGAGAATCTGCAGTTTATCGTGATTGACGAGTTGCACTACTATCGGGGTGTCTACGGCAGCCACCTGGCAAATATCGTGCGCAGAATCCGTCGAATTTGTGAGTTTTACGGGTCCAAACCGGTGTTTATTTGCAGTTCTGCGACCATTGCGAACCCTCGGGAGCTGGCCCAGGCGCTGTGTGAGCAGCCGTTTTCGCTGGTCGAGAAGAACGGCGCGCCGAGCGGGGAGAAGTACTTCGTGTTCTACAATCCGCCGGTGGTGAACCGGGAATTGGGGATCCGGCGGAGCTATCTGGCGGAATCGCGACGGATTGCGCTCGAGTTTCTGGACCGGGGGCAGCAGACGCTGGTTTTCACGAACAACCGGCTGGCCACGGAGATTTTGACCACCTATCTGAAAGACGCGGCGGAGCGGATCCCGGCGTTGAAGGACCGCATTAGCGGATACCGGGGTGGGTATTTGCCGAAGGAGCGGCGGGCGATTGAGCAGCAGATCCGGACGGGTGCCATCCGGGGCGTGGTGGCGACGAATGCGCTGGAGTTGGGGGTGGACATCGGATCGCTCGACGCGGTGGTGATGGCGGGGTATCCGGGGACGATCGCGTCCACCTGGCAGCGCGCCGGGCGGGCCGGCCGGCGGCAGAAGGCGTCGCTAGCGGTTTTGGTGGCATCGAGCGCGCCGCTCGACCAGTACATCGTGGAAAACCCGGCGTACTTCTTTGACCGGCCGCCGGAGCATGCGTTTATCAATCCGGACAATCTGGAGATCCTGCTGAACCATTTGAAATGCGCGGCGTTTGAGCTGCCGATTCGGGTGGGAGAAAACTTTGGGCCACACGATCCGGGAGATCTATGCCGGTTCCTACAGGAGTTGGGCCTGCTGCATCTGACCGGAGACACATGGCATTGGACCAGCGACACGTATCCGGCGGACGCGGTGAGCTTACGGGCGGTAACAAGCGACAACTTTGTCGTGATTGATACGACGAATGACAATAAAGTGATCGCGGAGGTGGACTTCCCGTCGGCGTTGACAACTCTGCACGAGAAGGCGATCTACCTGCACGACGCGCGGCAGTTCCAGGTGGAGCGGTTCGACTATGACGGGCGGAAGGCGTATGTGCGGGCGGTGGAGTGCGACTACTTTACGGACGCCATTGACTACACGCAGGTGAAGATCATCAACGAATTTGACCGGGCGGAGCTACCGGAGTCAGCCCGGGCGCTGCACGGCGAGGTCCGGGTGAACCGGCAGATTGTGGGCTTCAAGAAAGTGAAGTTCTACACGATGGAAAATGTCGGCGCGGGGAACCTGTCGACACCAGAGCAGGAGATGCATACGACGTCGTTCTGGCTGCACTTCAGCGAGGGGTTCCTGGCGCGGTTCCCGGACCTGACACCGACGGAGAAGCAAAACGGGTTGGTGGGCCTGGGCCATGCGCTGCGAGCGGTGGCGGCGTTGTTGTTGATGTGCGATCCACGGGATTTGGGAGTAACACTGACGGAGGATTCGACGGAACCTTCGCGGGACTATCGGCCGAACCTGTATTTGTACGACAACTATCCCGGCGGGATTGGCGGGAGCCAGCCGCTGTTTAAGATGCAGGACCGATTGTTGCGGGCCACGGCGGAATTGATTGCGGGGTGCCCGTGTGAGCATGGGTGTCCGAGCTGCGTGGGACCGATCGGGGAAGTGGGCGAGAAGGGGAAAGAGGTGGCGCAGAGGGTATTGCGGGAGATTCTCATTCATGTGGAGAGTGACGCCAGTTTGGCTGGCGGCAGCTCCGACCTTTGAGCTATCCCTGCTGGATTGGTGGCGGGGCGCCCGTGTGAGCATGGGAGCCCGAGCCGCGTGGGACCGATCGGGGAGGTAGGTGAGAAGGGGAGCAGGGGGGGCAGCGAAAGCCACCGGAGATTCTGCTTCACGTTGCAAGTGACGCTGAGGGGTACCAGCGTTTCCGCGGTTGCACTACGCGGGCTGGAATGGCGGGAGCCAGACGCTGTTCGCAGTGCGGATTTGCTGCCAGTGGGCGAGGGGAAACGAGGAGCCCGGCGGCTACGGCCCCTACTTCACATTGAGTGTCACGCCGGCCTGGCTGGTGGCGCTGCCCACCTTTAGCAGCAGCGGGACGGCTTTGCCGGTGGGGGTGGTTTCCGGAACACGAACGTTGATCTGGACGATGCCAACGACCAGGCCCGGGGCGTAGCCGGCGTAGAGAAGCTCGGTGGTGGCGTCCCCTAGGAGGACGGAGAGGCCCTGAATATTGTTATTGGAGGGCCCGATGGCGACAAAGCCATCCGGGGGCATGGGCGGCACGGGGGCGATGCCGGTGGCATACAGGACAAGGACGGAGCCCTTGGTAGCGGGCGTTTTGTCGGAGTTCAGTGAGTAGGCGCCGGTGACGGCATCCACCTGGAACGCCGCCGCGTTGCCGTTGCCGGTACCGCTCGTCGTGAAGAGGGCCGGTGAGGCGGCAACGCTGAGGAACGGGAAAGGCGTAGAGCGAAATGCACCGAACTCAACCTCGATCATGTGAGCACGGTCTGGCTCGAGGGTGTTCGGCGCGACGGCCGAGAGCTGCCGGGCAGAGGTGTAGACAAGCGGGATGGCGTTGCCGTTTATGTACACACGGGTATTGCCGAGTGTGGTGGGCAGATAGGGAGTGGTACCGTCGAAACTGGCGATCGTGTCCGGACCCAAACCGGAGCCGTAAATCGTAAACACGGTGCTGGGCGCAAGCGAGGCAGGCAACTGTGAGGCCGCGTTGACAAGCGACAACAAGATCGGGCCGGGAGGCTGAACTTCAAAGTTGATGGGTACGGCGGCCCCACCCCCTGGATCGGGATTTGCGACGACAAGAGGCACATTACCGGGGGCGGCCATCAGGCTGCCTGGAATGATGACGTTCAGGGCATTGGGGCCAAGAATGGTCGTCCTAAGGACGCTGTTTCCGGTCTTAACCGTTGTGCCGGAAAAGAAGCGGTCGCCTGTAATGGTGACCGTGCTGTCCGAGGCGCCGACGTTGATACGAGGCGGCCAGATGGATCTAGCGACGGGCTGTCCCGGCTGCACGGACAGATTGACAGTGACGGTGGTGGTCTTTGTCACCGCGTCCGGAGTGGCAATGGTAAGAGTTCCCTTTTGCGGGCCGGGGACGAGATCGGCAACATCGACCGTGACGCTGACATTGGTGCGGAACCCCGGGAAAACGGCACCGCCGGCGGGTGTGACGCGCATCCACTTCGCACCGGTTGCGGTGGCTGTATAGGACAGCAGTCCGCCGGTCGTGTGTATGCCTACGTTAACCGGCTGGGGCGGGACATCCCCAAGGCGGTGAATGACAGAAATGTTGGTAGGGGAGATACGGATATCGGAGGGGGCGGCCCGAATGATCAACGTCACCGGAATGGTGATGGGGTCGCCGATGGTTTCCGGGGTGGTAAGGATGAGCGTTTCGGAGTACTGACCGATGGGAAGGCTGGTCGGGTTGACGCTGACTTTCACGGCCAGAGCCGTCTTTCCCAGATTCGGCGAGCAGGTAATCCACTGGCTGCCGCCGGTGTTCACCACGACAGTGGTAGACGGGACCCCGGAGGCGGCCGTCACGGCCAGCGTCTGCGCGGCTGGCAGCGCGGCGCTCCCCTCCTGATAGGTGAACGTCATCGCCGCTGGCGTAGCCTTAATCGACGGCGCGGCAAGGAGTGGCGCACCCCAAAGAAGAACAGCGAAGAGTGTGAACTGCAAACACCGCACGTAGTTTCTATCGACGGAAAGCGGCGGTGTATTAGATCAGTTAATTCTTAAGTTCCTCAGGAAAAACCGCGTATCCCTCAGGCTGCGGGTACTCTACCTGCAAGAACTGGAGGCGTTTGCGGAGGTAGCGGCTGGCGATCTGGCGCGGGCCGGGTTCGACGTCGATGTCGCAACAGATGCCATGGAGGAAGAGCGTAAAGGT
Source organism: Bryobacteraceae bacterium (assembly GCA_044358225.1). Taxonomy (GTDB): domain Bacteria; phylum Acidobacteriota; class Terriglobia; order Bryobacterales; family Bryobacteraceae. Next base: position 66,711 of record JBIKOG010000004.1, read on the forward strand.
ATCGGTAAAGCTGTGGCGGGCGTACTCCAGAAACAGCTTCGATTCCCCGCGAACGCCGGACTCCTTCTTCAGCAGTTCGAGCTTGGCCTTCCAGGAGGCGTCGTCCACCTCGCCGTGCGCGCGCAGTTTCAACTCTTCGCGAAGGATGTTGCGATAGCCGGCGATGACCGAATCGGGCTGGGTGAGGAAGATAAGCTGCGACAGGGCGTGGAAGAAGCTGTAGTGGTAGTCGCTCGAGTCGACATCCTGAATGCCGAAGGCGAAGATATGCGGGTCGGCGGCGGAATCCGGCGGGAGGTAGGCGAAGGGGAGCCGATTGGCGGGAGCGGGCGGGTCCATGGCGACCAGACTATCGCGAGGATCGAATTCCAGAACCTTTTCGGCGAAACGCTTGGCGTTGCGGGCCGGGGCGGCTTTGGCGGCTGGACGTTCGAGGTAGGGGACGAAGAGAAGCACCACCTTCCCCAGACCGGCGAGGACGCGCGGAGGGAGGGCGGCGATGGGTTCGTCCACGAAGTCGCGAAGATCCTCAGACACCAGCGGCACGGCGGCCGCGTAGAAAGAGAAGACGGGGCCGAAGGGCGTGGCATCGCGAAAGAAACGGTGTGCGAAATCGCCGAGGTGGAGCTTAGTTTTGTTGAGACCGGCGAGATCGATGGGAGGGGGCATTGAATACTGTTTCCATTCTAACAAGTACGGTTCGGCGGCCGTCACGTTGTAGACTGACCGTTTGGCACCTTTTGACATTTTGATCTCGGCAGGGGAGGCCTCCGGCGACCTGTACGCCGCCAGATTAGTGGAAGAACTGCGGCGGCGGTGGCCGCAGGCGCGATTCTTCGGCTGTGCGGGGCCGCGCATGCGGGCGGCGGGGGTGGAGCCGATCGTGGAATCGGAAAGCCTATCGGTGGTGGGGCTGGTGGAAGTTTTGGAGCATCTACCAAGGATTTATGGGGAGTACCGGAAACTGGTCCGGGCGATGGAGGAGCGGCGGCCGCGGCTGGCGATATTGACCGACAGTCCGGACTTTCATTTCCGCGTGGCGGCGCAGGCGAAGAAGCGCGGGATCCCGGTGGGCTATCTGGTGGCGCCGCAGGTGTGGGCATGGCGCAAGGGCCGCGTGAAAACGATGAAGAAGATCATCGACGAACTGCTGTGCATCTTCCCGTTCGAGCCCGCGTTTTTCCACGGCGAGGGAATGCCGCAGGCCACCTATATCGGCCACCCGCTGGCGTGGATGGCCGGGCCTTCGATGACGCGGGAGGCGTTCTTCGCGAAACACAAGTTGGACGCGGCGAAGCCGTTGTTGACGCTGTTGCCGGGCAGCCGGCTGGGCGAAGTGGGCCGGCACATGCCTGCCGTGATCGACGCGGTGGAGCGGATCCGGAAAGAAATCGACGTGAATGTCGTCTGGGCGATGCCCACAGGATTCCTGGCGCGGGTGGGCGACAAATACGACGCCCTGTTTCCAGGATCAACTTTTCGGGAACGGATTTCGCGCGCATCCATCCAAACACTTGAAGGGGAAACATGGGACGCAATAGCCCATGCCACCCTTGCGCTCGCCGCCAGTGGCACAGTTGCTATGGAAGCCGCGTTGATGGGGACACCGATGGTAACTTTCTACAAGGTTTCACCGGTTTCCTGGAAACTGGGCCGTTGGTTGGTGGATGTACCGTATTTCACAATGGTGAACCTAGTAGCTGGGCGCCGGATCGTACCCGAACTGATGCAGAATGAAGGGGATGGTCCGGGGCTGGCGTCGGCGGCTCTGCGATTATTGAAAGATAAGGCCGCACAGACGGCTATGCGAACGGAGCTCGCCACGATACAGACGACGTTGCGCGGAGAGGTGGACCCATTGGCGCGCGCGGCGGAGTTGTTGTCAGCCCGGTTTTTCCCAGAACTTTAATCCTCGACCTTGAAGAGTGGACGTATGCAGAAGCGCAGAGAGAACATGATTGCGGCGGTGGTGTTGACGGCGCTGTTGGCGCCGGCGGCGCTGGCGCAGAGAACGGCGTCACAAGGCCGGATCGATGTGGAAGAGATTAGCGTGACGGCGGATGTCAACCCGCGAACGCAGTCGATTGCGGCGAAGGCGCGGGTGCGCTTCAAGGCTGTCGACGACAAGATCAGCGCGGTGTCGTTGGAACTGCATAACGCGATGACGGTGACGGGTGTCACCTATCTGGACGATTCCCGGGTGGATTCGCAGCGGAGTTCGCAGGACTTTTCGGTGAAGTTGACGCTGGATCCGCCGATGGTGAAGGGGTCGACGCGCGAGGTGGTGATCCGGTACGAGGGGAAGCTGACGGGGCAGGAAGAATCGCCCGTGTATGGCATTAAGTTTGCCTCGTTGCGGCCGGAGTATGGATTTCTGATGTACCCGTCGCGGTGGTTCCCGATTGCCGGCTATACGGCGGATCGGTATAAGTCGGAGTTTGTGATTACCGTGCCGGAGGGCTACTCCGTCGTCAGCGGCGGATTGGAGACCACCAAGAAAGAAGCCGGGAAGTCGACGACCACGTGCAGTTTCAACTCGCCGGGGTTCGGCGGGAGCTTGGCGATTGTGCAGGGCGAGGGGAAGAAAGTTTCGTCGGGTGGAGTGAACTCGCTGATCTATTTCCGGGGCGAGTCGGCCGCGGCGGCGGATTCGTGGGGAGAAGAGACGGGTAAAGTTTTGGGGCTGTTGACGACGCAGTTCGGCATAGCGCCGGCGTCGAGCCTGGTGCTGGTAGAGACCGAAGAAGGCGCGCCGAATGGCTATGCGTCGCCGGGGATGTTGTTCCTGTCTCCGCGCGGGATCGGGAAAGAAGCGAATTCGAAGTTGCTGGCGAATCAATTGGCGCGGCACTGGTATGGACTTTTGACGTCGCCGGCGAGCCGGAACCATCTGTGGATCACCAACGGCATGGCGCGGTACGCCGAGTTGCTGCACACCGAGCAGACGGCGCCCGCCGGGGCCTTGGAATCGGAAGTGCGCGACACGTACGTGGAGGCGATGACGATCGACAATCCGCCGCTGATCCAGTCGGCCCGGCTGGAGGATTATTCTCCCGAGTATTGGGCGACGACGGCGGCCAAGGGCGCGGCCGTCTTCCAGATGTTGCGCAACGTTTTGGGCGAAGACAATTTCAAGAAACTGTTGAAGGCGATTCCCGATCAGTTCGCCAATAAGAGCGTCAACACGGAAGATATCTCCAAGATGGCCTCTGACCTGGCCGGGTACGACCTGGGCTTCTTCTTCCTGCAGTGGATTGAATCGAGCGGGGCGCCGCAGTTCAAGCTGGAATATACGGTGTACCGGACGAACAAGGGCTTCCGGATTATGGGCAAGATTCAGCAGGATCTGGACACGTTCCGGATGCCGGTGGATTTGAAGATCGAGACGGAAGGGAATCCGGAATTCAAGCGCGTGGAAGTGGCCGGGCCGTCGTCGGAGTTTGTCGTCGAAACGTTCGGCAAGCCGAAGAAGGTGGAGATCGATCCGAACCTGCGCGTCTTGCGCATGTCGCCGACGATGCGGGTTGCGGTGGCGATTCGGCGCGGCGAAATGTTCACCGACATCGGCGAGTACGGCGAGGCGCTGAAAGAGTTCCAGAAGGCGTTGGAAGTGAGCCGGAACAGTTCGCTGGCCCATTACCGGGTGGCCGACATTTTCTTCCTGCAGAACAACTATCAGGCGGCGGCGAATGAGTTCCGCGAAGTGCTGAACGGGGATATCGAACCGAAGTGGACCGAGGTTTGGTCGCACATCAACCTGGGGAAGATTTTCGATATGACCGGACAGCGGGACCGGGCCGTGAACGAGTACAACCTGGCTGTGCGGACGCGTGACGACACGCAGGGCGCGCAGGAGGAAGCGGCGAAGTACTTGAAGGATCCGTATAAGCGGCAGCGGACGGGCTCCAATTAACCGTTTGGTTGTATGGGTGGCGTGGATTGCGGCGGGGTACGCCGGGGTCTGCGCCATTCTCTTTTTTGCGCAGCGGTCCTTGCTGTATTTCCCGCAGGGGCGGGGGGATGGGAGCGGGGAGCAGTTGCGGCTGCCGGGCGATGTGCTGGTTTCGACGCGGGATATTGCCGGGCCGGACGCGGTGGTCTATTTCGGCGGGAACGCGGAGGATGTATCGCTGAACCTGCCGGATTTCCGTGCGGCGTTTCCCGGGCACGCGCTGTTTCTGATGCACTACCGGGGGTATGGCGGCAGCGCGGGTAGCCCGTCGGAAGAGGGGTTGGTTGCGGATGGTTTGGCGCTGTTGGACAGGGTGCTGGCGGCGCATCCGCGGGTTACGCTGATCGGCCGAAGCCTGGGCAGCGGGATCGCGGTGCGGTTGGCGGCGGCGCGGCCGGTTTCACGATTGGTTTTGGTGACGCCGTACGACAGCATTCTGGGTATCGCGCAGGAGCAGTTCGCGTGGTTTCCCGTGCGATGGCTGCTGCGGGACAAGTATGAGTCGTGGCGCTATGCGCCGTCGATTGCAGCGCCGGTACTGGTATTGGCGGCCGAGCACGACGAGGTGATTCCGCGTGCGAGTACGGAGTTGCTTCGAACGCGATTCCGGCAGGGGAATTTGCGATACATCGTGATTCCCGGAACGGGGCACAACACGATTTCCCAGAACGCGGCCTATTGGGAAGCACTGCGGGAGCAGTAGTTCCGGGCTATTTTTTGCGGCTGGCGGAGGCGGATTCGGCGACACCGGCCGGGCGCAGTTGCGCTTCTTCCAAGGCCTTCGCCTGTTGGAAGGTGTACATCATGCGGTGAATGACGGTGAGATTGGAGATCACGGCGATGACGAAGAGCACAGGAGCCATGCGGTCGAACAGCGCGCCGATGATTAGCAGCACCACCCGTTCGGGCCGTTCGGCAAAGCCGACCTTGCACGTGGGGATGAGATTTTCGGCGCGGGAGCGGGCGTAGCTGACCATGACCGAGCCGGTCATGACAACGGCGGTGAGGACGACGTAGAAGAACCGGTCGATATTGGCGTAGTAAACGAGCAGGCCCATGAGGAGGCCCAGATCGGAATAACGGTCGAGCACGGAATCGAAGAACGCGCCGAAGCGCGTGACCTGATTGGTATGGCGCGCAACGCGGCCGTCAACCATGTCGAACAGGCCGGCACCGATGATGACAAGGCCGGCGGGGAAGAATTCACCGCGCGAGAGCTGCACCGCCGCGAAGACATTGATCAGCAGCCCGATCAACGTCAGCACATTCGGATGGATGCGAGACAACGCGAGTCCCCGCACGATAAGGAGGATGATTTGATTGCAGCCTTCTCCGATGGCCCGAGTGATCGTCATGCCTGCTTTATTCCAATACGTCGCCGTGAATCGTGGTGAGCCGTACGATTTCAAACTGCAGCGTCGCTCCAGGAGCGACAATCCGCACTTCGTCGCCAGCCCGTTTGTTTAAGAGACCGCGGCCGATAGGAGAGCTGGTGGAAATCAGGCCGTTCTTTACGTCGGTTTCCTCGCTCGCCACCAGGCGGTAGGTCATCTCTTCGGTCTTGGCGATGTCGTAGACGACGACCGTGGAACCGAAGCCAACCCGATCGCGCGGGACCTTCTGTAAATCGATCATCGACAGTTCCGCCAACCGCTTGCGCAATTGCCCGAGCCTGGCGTTGACGAGCCCCTGCCGCTCTTTTGCAGCATGGTATTCAGCGTTTTCGCTTAAGTCGCCGAGTTCCCGAGCGCGAAGGATTTCCTTCGGAAGCTCGGAGCGGAACTCGTGTTCCAAAGTTGCGATTTCTTCCTGCAACTTTTTCATTAAATCTTGCATGACTGGCTTGACCGCTTTCCAACCAAGTATAGCAGCGAGGCTTACCGCGATTGAATGGAAACTTCCCGGATGGCGGCGCCTGCTTCGATGCGGAACCGGTTGCGCTGGCCGGTTGCGGGTCCGATTCGGAGTCGGACCTGCCAGTAGCCGGGGTAGAATTCGTCGATGGAGGTAGCGGCAATGAATTCACCGCCGCCCTCGAGGACGGTTACCTTGGGGGCCTCGAACGGAGTGGCGGCCCCGATGGCGTCGGTGATCAGGACAGTGAGAGTGACCGTGGCACCGGCGGCGGCTGTTTCAGGCGCGGCCGGGATGACGGTGGCGGCGACGGGCTTGCCGGAGGGGACGCCATACCAGTAGGCCATGCGCTGGGGCCGTTCATTTTCCGCGGCGTCGAGGGGACGAAAAAGGAGAAAACCCTGATTTTCGCCAACCGGCAGATCGCCGGAAAGACGGACCTGGAGATCGATCACATCGCCGGAGCCGAGGGAGAATTCGGCGGGTTCGACGGTGGCCTTCACGTCGTCGCTGGAGGCGACCTCCACCTTCCATGTCCCCGTATTGGGTGTGACATTTTGGACGCGAATGGGGCGGGTGACGTCCATGCGCTGGCCACCGGTGCCGAAGCTGACCGAGACCGGTTCCATGGCGAGGCGGCCGCGCAGGGCGGCGTGGACATCGAGACGGCCGGCGCCGGCTTCCTGTACGGGAGCCACAAGAAAGGGCTCGGCCGTATTGACGAGGAGCGATCGGTACTGACTGCTGGTTAGACCGGGCCGCCCAGCCTTCAGCACGGCGTAGGCGCCAGCGACGAGCGGCGAGGCGAAACTGGTTCCGTATTGCGCGGCGTACCCGGAGGCGTCGTAAATCTCTCCATTGGGATTGTTTTTCTGGGCAGCGGTGAGCAACTCCTCGCCGACGGCGACAAGGTCCGGGCGGATGGATCCGTCGGCGCCGGGACCGCGGGATGAGAAATCAGAGATGCCGTTGGCGTCGATGAGAAACGGCAACGTATCGCCGAATGCGATTTCGGCCGTTGACTCGGCGGCCGCGAGGGCGGCCTTGATCGCCACGCCATCGCGATTGGAAATCATGACGGAGGGAAGCTGGGAGGTGCCGACGGCCATTCCGCTCGCGTTGGGAGACGCCGTGTGGGTATAGACGATAGCCGCTACGGCACCGGCGGTTTCGGCAACCCGCAGCTTCACTTCAAAGGTGCAGTCCCCGCGGAGGATCAGGGCGATCGAGCCGGAGAGAGACCCCGGGGGCAGTGCGGCGCAGGCAAGGCCGGTGGAGTCCAGCGGGGCCACGTCTTTCAACGGTGCGTTGATGGGCGCTTCCGGAGCGGGCCCGTCGCCAGGAATCGCATAAACAGAGGGGCCTCCATTGACGCGAACGCCCGAGGCAAAAATGCGGTCTGTCCATGCGGATCCGACGGTGAGGCCGTTAGTGCCGACGGTGGGCGTGGACCCGGTTAGACGGCCGGGACCGGAGTTGCCGTTGGACTTGATGACGGCTATACCGAGCGAAGCCGCGCGGGCGACAGCGGCGCTCAACGGGTCAATCTCTGGCCGGACCTGGGGCAGAAAGCCCCAACTGATATTCAGAACGTCCATGCCATCAGCGGCGGCGTCATCGATCGCTTTCGTGGCTATCGCGGTGCTGGAGGAGGCCCCATTGGCCCCGACAAATATCTTGTACACACCAAGGTGGGCCGCCGGAGCGACACCCTGAATCTCCGCCTTCGGACTCTTCACGCGCACACCGGCAGCGGCCATGGCGACACCAGTCCCGTGCCCGGAATTGTCGAGTGCCGATTCGGTAAACCCGGCCATCTGTTCGTAGGTCCGGTAGACAATCACCTTCCCGTTCAGTTGGGCGCGGATGTCTTCGTTGGTGGCGCGCGGGTAGGAGTCGGGTGCGGTCAGCGCATCCGTCTTGAAGCCGGGGTGCGTCAGATCGAGACCGGAGTCGAGAACACCGATCTTCATACCCGCACCGGCGCGGTCGGCGCCACCGACCGCCTCCCAGGCCTTGGCGGCTTGGATGAGACCAACGGCACGATCGAGTTCCGGATGGATTTCATACACCGGCCATACGCGGCGGACGCCCGGAATCGTAGCCAGCGCCGCCTCGCCGGCGGTCGAGCGGACGATCAGAGAGTTCATGACGACTTCGGTGAAATCCTTCACCTCGACGCGGCTGCCGAGCCGCGCCGCCAGCGCCGCCCGCGCCGCGGTCTGCGACTCGCGGACCTGGCGGGCGCCGCGCGTACGGCCGACCGGGGGCTGGGTCAATTCAACAACATACCAGTCCGGCACGACCTGCGCGGACAACACCCCGGCCAGCAATACGAGCGAAATTTTCCCGAAGCTCATTCCTCTGATTGTCCCCTACTGAACGGCGAGTGAGGCGGTCTTGGATGTTACACCGCCGCTACGAATCACCAGAGGCTGGATGCCGGTGGGCGCATCGGCCGGCACGATGGCGTTGAGCTGATAGAGCCCGACGAAGCCCGGGGCGAGGCCGCAGAAGAGAACCTGCGCCGGGCGTCCGCCGATGGTGACTTCGGGCGCGGTGCGGCAGTTGGAGAGCGTCTGCGTGCTGGCCGGTTCGCCGGAGGCGGGACGATTGTCGACCGGGCCGATGCCGTTGGCGTAGATCTGCACGGCGGCGCCGCGGCGCACGGCGTTGGCGGCGGTGACCAGACCAAAGTTCTGGTCAAGCGCGGCGGTGAGAAGACGGCCGCTGCCTGGATCGGTATATTCGAAGACCGACGGCGAGAAGTCGTTCAATGCGACGCGGAAGATCGCCGAAGAGAAGTCGCCAATGCTGACTTTCATATCGACCGAGGGAACACCGGCCAGCTCCCATGGCACCTGCACGTTGATCTGGCCGGGGCTGACGAAATGGATCCGGCCGGGATAGCTTAACTGGCGGCCGGGCACGTCGAAGCCGACGCTGACGCCGGCCAGGGAGACGGGCAGGTAGGTGGTGGTGTAGATGCGCGTCGTGTCGGCGAGCGCGGCGCCGAAGATCGAGATGTAGGAACCCGGCGCCACGCCTGAGCCAAGTTCTCCGCTAGCGGCGTTGACGACCCCGCCGGTTTGCACCGCGGGTTGCTGGATGGCGCGACCAATCCACTGCAGCTTGAGGCCGCCCCCTTCGACGCTGAAAATCTGCTCGCCGAGTGTCGGACCGGCAAAGACGACGGCGTCGGCGATGCCGAGCGAGTCAGTTCGCTCGAGGGCCGTATCGATCCGGCCGCCACCGCTTTCGGACCGGAATCGGACCGTGACGCCAGACGCGGGCACGCCTTGTTTATCGACGAACTTCACGTTGAGCCGGTTGACGCGGCCGTTGGCCAGGGCGACGAACCCGGTGCCGGTGAGTGGAACCGCGTTGAAGGCGGTGTTGTCGCCGATGAGATACGCGTACGGGATGCGGAGCGTTGTGGCGCCCCCTTCGACGACCACCGCGCCTTCGTACCAGTTCGCCGTGGGCAGCGTGCCGCTCACGGTGAGCGTTACGGTTGCGACCTGATTGACGCCGACCGTGGCGGTGGCGGGCGCGACGCTGACGGTAACGCCGGTGGCCTTCACCGATTCGCTAACGGAGAATCGGAGATTGACGGGGCTGGTGGAGAGATTGGCAACGCGAATCTGGCTGGTCAGCGGGAGCGTCCGGACCACGCCGAAGGAGACCGTGGCGGGATCGGCGACGACGTTGGCGCGGACGGCTTTGTCGACGTCGAGCTGGCCATTGCCCATGCCCGATTGCAGGGCGTCGATGGGCTTTCCGTCGTAGTCGTAATCGCCGATGTCGTTATTGGCGGAGTGGACGAGGGCGGACTTGATCTGGGCGGGCGTCCACGTGCGGTTGCGCTGTTTCACCAGCGCGGCGGCGCCGGCGACCATCGGCGTGGAGAAACTGGTGCCTTCGGCGCGGGTGAAGCCTGAGGGGTCGTAAAGTTCGCCATTGGGATCGTATTTTTGCGCGGCCGTGAAGAGGTCCTGGCCCACCGCGATGAGTTCGGGTTTGATGGCGTTGGTGCCGGTCGCCGGACCCTGCGACGAGAAGACCGAGACTTCGCCTGCCGGCGCGGTGATGGCGGTGATCGCCGGGTCGAGGGTGACCATCGCATCGGCGTTCGCCGACAGGTATTGCTGCAGAGCGGCACCGTCGTCCTTGCCAATCATGACGAAAGGAATCGCGGTGTTGAGCAGTGCGCCCGCGGCGATCGGGGTGCTGGCCGTGGTCTGGTACAACAGCACGGCGACGGCCCCGGAACGCTGCGCATTATTCACCTTCACGGCGAACGAACAGTCGCCACGGGCGATGAGCGCAATCGCACCAGCAAGCGCGCCATTGCCGAGCGCGACGCAGGCTTTGCCGTCGTTCTGGAGCGTCGCCACGTCGCGCAACGGTGCGCGCAACGGCGCGGAGGGCTTCGGCCCATCGCCGAAGAGCGCGTTGATCCGGTTGAGACTCGCGGGGCCGTTCGGAACCCGGACCGATTGATACAGGAGGTGAGAGTTGACGGAAGCCCCAACGGTAATGGCGCTCGGCGCTGTGCCGGGCGACGAGATCGTGTTGAGAGATGGAATTTCCAGACCCGAGTCCCCATTGTTGCCCGCGCTGACGACGACGGTCAGCCCGCGGCGAATGGCGTTTTCGACGGCTTCCACCTGCAGATCGCAGGCAACGCCGGCAGCGTTATCACAAACGGTGCCGCGATCGTTCGGCCCCCACAGGGACGCCCCGCCCAGCGAGAGAGAGGCGATGTCCATCCCGTCGAGCAGGGCCGCCTCCAGTGCCGCGATGATGACGTCGTCGAACGTCAGGTCGTTGACGCCGGGCGAACCGAACACCTTGTAGTTGCCGAGCTGGGCCTTGGGCGCCACACCCGACATGCGGCCGAGCGGGCTATCGATCGGCGCGCCAGCGGCGACGCTGGCCGCCGCGGTGCCATGGCCGGAACGGTCACGCGGGGAGGCGTCGTCGGGCCGGGTGTCATCGGTATATGCGTAAATCAGCCGGTCCACAAAGCTGCGCGCAGCGATGACCTTGGTATTGGTAAACGCGCAATCGTCGCCAACGCACTTGGGGAAACCGGCGGGCATGGCCAGCGCGGCGTCCTGCATCGACGGGTGGGTGTGGTCGATGCCGCTATCGAGGATGGCAATCTTGGTGCCGGCGCCGGCGGAAGTCGTTCCACCCAGTTGCGCCCAGGCCGCGGGCGCGTTGACAACGGCGTTGGCAGCCGTCATCGCCTTCCGCACGGGGCGCATCTCCCGCACGTACCGGACACCGGGGAGGGCGGCCAGCGCATCGGCGTCCTCCACCCGGGCGCTCACGAAGATGGCATTCACAAGGGTCTCGGCCGAACCGAATGCGCGCAGACCGCGGCGGGCCAGCTCGGCGCGGACCGGGGCCTGCGACTCGACGACCCGCTGGCGATGCGCGCGACCGGCGGCTCCCGTAATGGATTCCCGATTCGGAACAGCGGCGGCTACCGGCTGGTGGTCCAAAACCACCGCATAGCGCCGAAATGAACCAGTGCCACGGGGACCGGCGGCCGGTTTGGCATCGGGGTCCGGCGTGTTGACGGCGGGCGTGGCGGCGTGGTCATTCGCGCGGCGCGATGTGCGTTCCCGCACACCGGATTGCGCCAATAGGGGCAGCGTGGCCAGTAGAACCCATGCAACAGTTTTCAAGTTTCACCTCGTAGCCGCGTCGGGGCGACCTGTCTCCATTTGTAGACGTCCAGAAACAACATCTGAACTCACCCATGTTATGAGATTTTTACTAGCAATTCGGTTACCACCGCCAGCCGCCTGTTCTCTGGCCGCCACCCCCCATACCCTTGCAATTGTGGTACCATTCATGTAGGAGATCCCCCTTATGGCCAAACCCGCCTTTGCGGAGGGCGCCCAGGTAGAACATGGCAAGTTCGGACTCGGCAGCGTCGTCAAATGTACCGAAGAGCACGTAATCATTAACTTCGACGACCACGGGGAAAAGAAGTTCGTTCTTTCCATCGTCATCGCCAGCCTGAAGAAGAGCGATCGTACTCCCCCCGCCGGCAAGAAAAAGGCGACGCGTAAGAAAGCCACGCCAGCCGCCGCGGCCGTCTAATTTACCGCGATCCCTGCCGCTTCAGTTTATCCAACAATCGCCGCGCCTCTTCTAATGATGGGGCGCGGCTTAATTGTATTTCCGCCTCGGCGAAACGCCCGGTTTGATACAGCGCCCGGCCTAACTCGAAGTGCGCCAACTCGTGCCGCGGGAACTTGGCAACCGTCGGCGTAAGAATGGCAACGGCTTCCGCCGGCCGCCCCTCGCGAATCAGAAACCGGCCGAGATGATAGCGAGGATCGGCCGTCCGATCCCGGTTGCCGCTCACGGCCTGCGCAAACGCGCGCTCCGCCTCCGCCGGGCGGCGCAACGCCTCGTAGACAGACCCCAACGCGTCCTGCACCCGCCACGGATCCCGATCGGCCGCCACCAACGGCGTCAGCACCCGCAGCGCCGCTTCGTACTGATCGAGGGTATAAAGCGTCCGGCCCAGCAGGTAGCAGCCATTCGCCTCCCGCGCCGCGCAGGCTTTTTCGAGCGGTGCCCGCGCATCGGCAAAACGGCCCTGTTCCAACAGCGGCATCGCCGCCGCCACTTGCAGAAGCAGGGCCGCGCCGATCATGCCTCTTCTTCGATCAACCCCGCTTCGCGCATCCGCCGCAGCAGATAGCCGCGGGCGTTGCGCGGATAGCCGAAGTCCCACCAGGGATTCTCGCCGCCGCTCTCCCACACGCGCACCTCGCGGTGGTCGAGCATCCCAGCAAAGCGCTCGTCGGCCTCCATGACCCGATCGGCCAGGCCCAGCAGTTCGATCGCCCCGCGCAGATCCAGATCATGCCGGTATTCGGTGAGCCCGTACGGATAGCCGCGTTCGACCTCCCCCACAAACTCCACCCACCGCTCCACAAGCCCCTCGCTGCCCGCCGTGATGATGTGCGGGGGAAAGCCGTTATCTTCGAGATAAACAATGATCTCTTCTTCGGTCACGCTAAGGAGACCTTCGGCTCCGGTTCATACTCGATCAGCGCTTCGCGCCCGCCGTTGAGAATAGACAGTCGTCCAGCCTCCACAACCAGTTCATTGTAGCGGCTGTTGGCCGGTGTGGCGAGGACGCCCTTTTCGTCGATCTCCGCCAGCAGCGCTTGCCGCGCGGCCACGTCGCCCGCGGCGTCCACCCGGTAGATAGCTTTGACCAGGTACTCCACGCTGCGCACCCCGTAGCCAACCGGCTCCAACCCCGGCCCGCCCAGATCGTTGTACTGGAAGTAGTCCGGGCTCGGCTGGCTGAAAAACGTCGCCCCCGGCGCATCGGATTTCTGCGAGAACGAATACGACAGCCCGCGGTACTGATCGCTGTGATCGAGCATCGCGCCCGTCCCGCCGCCGCAGTACATCGTGAGCCCCTGCGTATTGGGGCCCGGCCCTTCGTTGGGGTAGCACAGCGTGGTCTGCACGTTCAGCACGGCGCCGTTGTCCCAGCGCACGCGCGTGTCGCACCACAGGTAGCCCTGCTTGCCGTTCGGGTACGTGTCGATGATGCCGTAGTTCGACACCGCCACCGGCTTCAGCCCCGTGATGAAATGGACCAGATCGACATAGTGGCAGCCGATATAAGTGAAGCAATCGGTGTTCTCGACCGTGCACCAGTTCTGGAAATTCGAGTCGCGGTAGTACCACTTCTCCATCAACCGCGCTGTGCCCAGTTTGAACTCGCCCAGGCGCCCCTCGCGGTAGAACTGCCGCGCCTTGTGGGAGCGGTCGTCGAACCGCTTGTGATACTCAACGCCCACAAACAGCCCGCGCTCGCGCGCCTCACGTTCGATCTCCAGGGACTCGCGCGCCGTCAGTACCAGCGGCTTCACGCAGATCACGTGCTGGTTATTCCGTAGCGCTTCCATGGTGGCCGGGAAGTGGAGCTGATCGGGCAGCGCGATGATGACGACGCTGCGCTCCGGCATCTCCGCAATGACGGCCTTATACAACTCCGGCTGCGGCCCGCCGGCGTAGTGCTCCGGATAGGCCTTGAATGACTGGCCGGGGAAGGCTTTCAGAATACCCGGCGCGGCCGCCAGCGTCTGCACGGTTTTCGCATGCTGGGCGCAGACGGTGATGTCGCCCACTTCCCCGTTGCGCTGCATTTTATACAGGGCCGGCAGGATCTGATCGTGCGTGATCATCCCGCCGCCGACGACGAGTACCGGTTTCATCCCTGCAACGCCTCGACAAAGGCTTCTTCAAACACCGCCAGGCTCTCGTCCACCGCCTCGGCGGAGATATTGAGCGGCGGGCAAACCTTGATCGTGCCGCCGCCAAACCCAACCGGAGAGAACAACAGAACGCCCTTCTCGATCGCGTTGCGAATGGCGTTCCAGGCCAGGTCGGCATCAGGCTCCGTGGTGCCGGGCTTGACGCAGGCGATGCCCGCGACGAGTCCCTTCCCATCCACCCAGCCGATCTGCGGATACTTCGCCTGCATGGCGCGGAAGAAATCGAGCATGCGATCGCCCTGCACGCGGGCGTTTTCCGCCAGGTCTTCCTTGATGATCAGTTCCAGCGAGGCCGCCGCCGCCGCCACGCACACCGGGTTGCCCGTATGCGTTGAGGTCATCGAACCGGCCGGGTGAAGGTCCATGATGTCCGGGCGCCCAATGACGGCCGCGATCGGCAACGAGCTCGAAATGCCTTTGCCCCACGTGGTCAGGTCCGGCACGATGCCGTAGTGCTCAAAGCCCCACAGCTTGCCCGTGCGGCCGAAGCCGGCCTGGACCTCGTCGCAGGTCAGCAACGCGCCGTGCTGGCGGCACCAGGCCTGCAACTGCTGCATGTACTCGACCGGAGCGAACGAGGCGCTGCCGCCCTGATAGGTTTCCAGAATCACACCGGCGACGTTGGCCGGGTCGACGCCCTTATCGGCCAGCTGCTTTTCGAAATAGGCGAACGAAGTATCGGGCGTCCGGAAGCCATCGGGGAACTCCAGTTGCACAAACCCCGCGTCCATGTTGACGATCCATTCCTTCAGCGAAGGAATGCCGCCTGCCTGCTGCGAACCCAGCGTGCGGCCATGGAAAGCTTTTTCAAAACTGACGATGATGTTCTTCGCGCGGCCGCCCACTCTGACTCCGTTCGTGCGCATCAGCTTAATGGCGCACTCCACCGTTTCCGAACCCGTCGTGAGTAGGAAGACCTTCTTCAGCGGCGCCGGCATCAGGTCGGCCAGGCGCTTGACGAAGTTGGCGCGGATCTCGTTCGGGAAGCAGTAGTTGGTCAACAGCCCGTGGCCGGCCTGCTTCTGGATGGCTTCAATAATTTCCTTGCGGCCGTGGCCGGCATTGGTGATCAGCACGCCGCTCGACCAATCGATCCAGCGGTTGCCCCAGCGGTCCCACACGCTGTAGTTTTCGGCGCGATCCCACACCACCGGCGGCTGGCCCTGCATGGCGACGGGCTCGTAGTCGTGCAGTTGCTGCAAGATCGGCAGCGACTCGGGCACGGGGAAATCAGTGACGATGCGCCGCAGTGCCGTCTCAACACGTTGCACCGGACGGGGGACGAGTTCGTAGGTTCTAGCCATGAAACAACTATTGTCCGGTAACACGCGTGAAACGCGCAATTGGAATGAGGCGTCAAATTTTACGTGAGCACCTCATCGGCAGTTCGCATACAGGAAAGCCTCCTCGCTCCGCTCGAAAAACGAGCTCTGATCTGGATCGCGACGCGGCTGCCGCGGGCGGTCAACTCAGACCATTTGACGGTCCTGGGCATCACCTCCATGCTGGCCGCTGGCCTCGCGTATTGGTACTCCTCAGTGAATCCGATCGGCTTGTGGATCGTGAACGTCTGCCTCTTTTTGAACTGGTTTGGCGACTCGCTCGACGGTACTCTCGCCCGTGTCCGGGACCGCCAGCGGCCCCGATACGGCTACTATGTCGATCACGTCGTCGACGTGGTGGCCATCTCCCTGCTCATGGGCGGCATGGCCTTGAGCGGTCATTTAAGCCCCACGATCGCCGCATTCTTCCTCGTCGGCTACTTACTTTTAAGCAGCGAAGTCTTTTTGGCGACACACGTACTGAATAAGTTCCAGATCAGTTTTTTCAAGTTCAGCCCCACCGAGTTACGCATCCTGCTGATCATCGGCAACCTGTTCGTGTACTACATGAATCCGCGAATCAAGTGGCTAGGGGATATCTGGCAGCTCTATGATATCGGCTTCGCCATCGGCGCGGCGGGAGTGCTGCTGATCTTCGCCATCACCTCCATCCGCCACACGGTGCAGTTATACAACGAGGAGCGGCTCCATTGATCCAACGCTGGCTCCGTTTCAACGCGGTGGGACTGGCCGGCATCGTGGTGCAGTTAGCGGCGTTGGCGGCGTTGAAGCAATGGACGGATCTAACTGTCCTGGCCGCCACCGCGGTCGCCGTCGAAATCGCCGTCCTGCATAACTTCTACTGGCACGAACGTTGGACCTGGGGAACCGCCGGAACACCTGGAATGGGGTCGCGCCTGCTCCGGTTCCACGCCGCCAACGGCCTCGTCTCCATCGCGTCCAATCTGGTTTGGATGCGCCTGCTCACCGGCACGCTCGGCATGCACTACTTATTCGCCAACGGCATCAGCATCGCAGCCACAGCCCTTATTAACTTCGCCCTCAGCGAACGCTTCGTCTTCCGCCCCGCCCGTTAACCTACTCCACCCACTCAATCCCCGACGACTCCAGCATCCCGCCCAACACGCCAGCCGCGTCCGCCTCCACCGCCTGCAAAACTTTCTCCGCAAACGTCCTGTCGTTGGAGATCGTAACTGCGCTCACCAGCGCCCGGTTCAGAAAATCGGAAGGCCCGATCTCCGCCACCGCCACATTGTGACGGCTGCGAAGCCGGGCCTTTAAACTGCGAATCACGTTCCGGCGGTCCTTCAGCGATTCCGCATGTTCAATGCGCAGTTCGAGATGGAGTACGCCGATGATCGGCATGGGATTGATTGTTTACGACAGGTCGCGCGGCATCTGCTCGGTGGCGAAGGCCTCGATGATATCGCCCTTCTCCAGGTCGTTGAACCCGTTGATGGAAATACCGCACTCGAAACCCGTGCGCACTTCGCTCGCGTCGTCCTTGAACCGTTTGAGAGCGCTGATTTTGCCGGTGAAGATGACTTCCTTGTCGCGATTGACCCGGACTTCCGCCGAACGCGGAATCGTCCCGTCCAACACGTAGCAACCGGCAACGGTACCAATGCGGGAGATGCGGAAGATCTCGCGCACTTCGGCGCGGCCTTTGTACACCTCTTTGAAGACCGGGGCCAACATGCCCATCATGGCCTTCTTGATCTCGTCGGTCACTTCGTAGATGATCGAGTGCGGACGCACGTCGATCTTCTCGCGCTCCGCCGCCGCCGCCGCATTGCGGTCCGGCTTCACGTTGAAGCCGATCACAATCGCGTTCGATGCCGTTGCCAGCATGACGTCGGTTTCGGTAATCGCGCCCACACCGGTGAGCAACACCCGGACTCGCACCTGATCAGTGGACATCTTCTGCAACGTATCCGACAGCACTTCCGCGCTGCCGCCCACGTCGGCTTTGATGATGATGTTGAGTTCCTTGGTCTCGCCTTCCTTCATGTGCGTGTGCAGCGCTTCCAGCGTCATCCGCTTGTTCTTCGCCATCTGCACGTCGCGCGAGCGAGCCTCGCGGAACATCACAATCTGCTTGGCCTTGGCCGTATCGGTCACCATTTGGAACGCATCGCCCACTTCGGGCAACATGTCCAAACCGAGCACTTCGACAGGCGTCGCCGGACCGGCTTCCCGGATCGGGGCGCCCTGGTCGTCGAACATGGCGCGGACCTTGCCGAACACCGAACCGCACAGGAAGAACGCGCCGACCTTCAGCGTACCGTTGCGAACCAGCACGGTAGCCACCGGGCCGCGGCCCTTGTCGAGTTTGGCTTCCAGCACGTTGCCGATCGCCGGACGCGTCGGGTTAGCCTTCAGCGCCTTGATGTCGGCCACCAGCAGGATCATTTCCAACAGGAGGTCGAGGTTGATCTTCGCCTTCGCCGAAACGGGCACCATGACGGTGTCTCCGCCCCAGTCTTCCGCCAGCAGGCCTTTATCGGACAACTGCTGCTTAATGCGGTCGATCTGCGCGTCGGCTTTGTCGATCTTGTTGATGGCAACAATGATCGGCACGCCGGCCGCTTTGGCGTGGTTGATCGCTTCCACCGTCTGCGGCATAACGCCGTCGTCGGCCGCGACCACGAGAATAACAACGTCAGTCACCTTGGCGCCGCGAGCACGCATGCGGGTAAACGCTTCGTGACCCGGGGTATCGATGAAGACGATCTTCTTCTTGTGGATCTCCACCTGATAAGCGCCGATATGCTGCGTAATGCCGCCGGCTTCGCGTTCGGCCACACGGCCCTGGCGAATGGCGTCGAGCAGCGACGTCTTACCGTGATCGACGTGGCCCATGATGGTGACTACTGGGGCGCGGACCACCAGATCCTTGGGATCTTCGGCGAGTTCCACTTCCCACGTCTGCTCATCTTCGTAGCTGACCTGCGAAGCCACCGCGCCGAAGTCGCGCGAAATGTCTTCGGCCAACTTCACGTCGATGGTCTGGTTGATGGTCGCGAAGAACTTGCGATCCACCAGTTTCTTAATGACCAGCGTGGTTTTGATGCCCAGCTTTTCGGCCAATTCCTTGACCGTGATGCCTTCGGAAACCGTGATCTCTTTGCCCTTGGCGAGCAACAGATCCGTGTTTTCCTTCTTGGCGTAAATCGGGCGGAGCTTGCCTTCTTCGGCTTCCTTGACGCGGCCCTGGTTGGGGCGCTTGCGGGTATCGACGCGGCGGCTCGGATCCACCGGCATCGGCATCGCCGTCGGCTGCAACATGTTGGCCGACGTCGGATGCATGGGACGGCCGCGGCCCGGACCACCGGGACCACCGCCACCACGCGGACCATAGGAGGGCTGACCAGGACCAGTCGGACGGCCAGGAGTCGGCATGCCCGGACGGGCGCCGCCACCCTGATAAATCGGACGGCCAGGAGCCGGAGCGCCAGGACGCGGCCCGGGTGCACCGGGGCGCGGACCCGGGGGGCCCTGCAACTGTTTCAACCGGTCCACCATGTCCGGACGCGGCGGAACGATCGGACGCGCGGCCGGCTGTCCGGCTAACGGACGGCCCGGACCACCCTGCTGCGGTTGCGGCTGGGGACGGGGCGTCGGCGCGCCGGGACCCGCGGGGCGGGGCTGCATCGGCGGACGCGGTGCCATCGGAGGCGGCTGCTGCGGGCGCGGCGAAGGAGCGCCAGGACCGGCGTTCCCCTGCTGGCCACCACTATGCTGACCGGAACCGTGCGGGCCAGGACCATGTTGGCTGGGGCCCACGAAGACGGCCGGCGGCGGCAGCGGACGCGGGGCCGACGGGCCCGGCTGGGGCTGCGGCCGCGGAGCGCCCGGAACACCCGTGCCCGGCGCAACCAGCGGCTGACGCGGACCGGAGAGAATCTGGCCAGGGCGCGGCGGGGCTACCTGCTGCGCGGGACGTGCAGGTTGGGCCGGCACGGCGGGCGCTTTCGGAGCCACCGGCTCGGCGGGCTTCGCCGGCGTAGCGGCGATAGGAGGTGAAATCGGGCCACCGGACGCCAACGGCGGACGCAAGGGCGCCGTCGCTTTCGCGGGTGCCGCGGGGGCCTCCGCATGGGCGTCAACGGACGGCTCCGCAGGTCGCGCGGGCGGCGCTGGCGGCGGGGCCACCGGCGCCGGGGGGCGCACAGGCGGCGCCACAACCGGAGCGGCAGCCACGGGGGGTGCCACCGGCGGGACCGGGATGCTCGGTACGATAACCGGCGGCGCCAAAGGGGGCGCCACGGGCGGACGGATAGCCGCGGGTCGCTGCACGACCGGGGGAGGCGGAGGCGGCGGCGGAGCCACCACCGGGGTCTCCGGCGCAGTGTCGAAGTCGCCACCGCTCAAATCGGCGTGCGGATCGTCTTCTATCCGGTAGCGGACGACATTGGGGTCGTTCCTCATATGGTTCCGGATCAGGAGAGCAAGATCGTCGTCGATCGAACTGGAGTGGGTCTTCTTATCTTGAACGCCCAGCTCAGGGAGTGCATCGATGATCGCGCTAGGCTTGACCTCGAGCTCCCTTGCCAGTTCGTTAATTCGGATCTTACTCATAGATGGAGAAAAAAATTAATACGCGACGGTGGCGTCCCGACCATGACGGCACATTGACGGTGACGCGAGCCGTGACTACCCCTTCTGCCATGGTAACAGATTCACTTCCAACTACATAAAGTGACGGGGCGGGCGCGCGTCGGATGACAGCTAGGCTTCGGGTTCCGGTTCCGCCGCGGGTTCAGCGGCTTCCACGGGCACTTCGGCCGTTGGTTCTGCGGGGACTTCCGGCTCCGCGGCGGGTTCTGCACTCTCAGGTGCTTCACTGGCAGACGCTTCCGCCACCGGCGCAACCGGGGCGACTTCGTCTTCATAAGGACCGTAATAGGCATTCACCGAGTACTGAATGCTCTCCAACGCCTTGGCCGTAATGCCCGGGATCGACTGGATCTCCTCCGGTGTCATCGAACCAAGCCGCTCGACGGTTCCAATTCCGGCTTCAAACAGCCGTTCCACAACATTCTCCGGCAGACCAAAATCGATCAACACCGAAAGCGGCGCGCCCGACACCTGCAACTGGGCCATCTGCGCTTCCACTTCCCGGCGCTTCTCTTCTTCGCTCTTAATGTCGATCTTCCAGCCAATCAGCTTCGCCGCCAGCCGGACATTCTGCCCTTTTTTGCCGATCGCCAGCGAAAGCTGGTTGTCGTCGACAATCACTTCCATGTGCCGGTCGTTGGAATCCAACACCGACACGCGGCTGATCTTCGCCGGGCTCAACGCGTGCGTCGCAAACTGCACCGGATCTTCCGAATGCTCAATGATGTCGATCTTTTCTCCGCGCAACTCGCGAATGATCGACTGCACGCGCATACCCTTCATGCCGACGCAGGCGCCCACCGAATCCACATCCCGGTCCCGGCTCGCCACGGCGATCTTCGTCCGCTCCCCGGCTTCCCGGGCGCAAGCGCGGATCACAACCGTGTTGTCGTAGATTTCCGGCACTTCCTGCTCAAACAACCGCTTCACAAACTCACAATCGGCGCGCGACAGAATCACGCCCGAGTTCTTCCCGCTGCGCTCGACGCTCTTAATGACGCACCGCACCCGGTCGCCAATCTGGAAGCTCTCCAGCCGCGACTGCTCCCGCTTCGGCAACCGCGCTTCCGTCTTGCTGCTCACATCGCAAACCAAATCGCCCATTTCCATGCGCTTCACGGTGCAGTTCACCAGTTCGCCCACACGGTTATGGAATTCGTTGAATATCGTGTCCCGCTCGGCCTCACGCACTTTCTGCATGATGACCTGTTTCGCCGTCTGCGCCGAAATCCGGCCCAGGGCCTCGGTCTTTTTCGGGAACTTGATCATCCCGCCCAACTGCGCCGTCCGGTCGTAATCCAAAGCTTCCGTCAACCCGATCTCGCGAACCGGATCCGTCACCTGCTCCACAATCACTTTGACGGCCGAAATGAGGATCGCGCCGGTCTTTTCGTCGAAGTCGGCAATGAGTTCTTCATTCCCCTTGAACTGTTTCCGCGCCGCCGCCAGCATCGCGTCCTTCACCGCATCGATGACAACCTGCGGGTTGATGCCTTTTTCCTTGCTCAGCATCTCGATCGATTGATAGATAGTTCCCACGGTGACTCCTCTCGATTACCACTCGAACTTCAAGTTCGCTTTTTTAACTTTGTCCATCGGGATCTGCGCCGTCTTACCGTCGGCCGCCTCCACCGTCAGAACATCTTCCGCAAAAGCCTGCAGGAGCCCGATCCACGTCGTGGCGTTCGCCACCGGCTCCTTCGTAACGACTTTCACTTTCTTCCCAACTGACTTCTCAAAATCCCGCGGCCGCGTCAGCTTTCGCTCCACACCCGGCGAACTCACTTCCAACGTATACTCGCCACCCGGAATCAGATCTTCGGCGTCCAGAATCTCTTCCATGCCGTGCGACAGCGCCTGGCAATCGCCCAGACTCACGCCGCCGGCCGCCTCCGGCCCCGTCTTGTCAATGTAGACGCGCAGCACCCGGTGCTTCCCGCCACCCAGGAATTCGATGTCGACAATTTCGACTTCGCCCGTCCGCGCAACGCGGTCGGCGATTTCCCAGATCTTGTCCATTAACTCTTGACGCATAACTCCATGCCTTAATAACGTCCGAACCTTCGAAACGGCCGAACCTTCGAAACGGCCGACAAATAAAAAAGTGGGCTTTCGCCCACTTGTCGTTTGCCGTCGTCGTTTTCTATTGTACAACTCCGGACGCATTCCGCAAGTGGGCATCCGGAAAGGGGCTGTGGTGGGCGGTCACGGGATCGAACCGTGGACCTCCTGCTTGTAAGGCAGGCGCTCTAACCGGCTGAGCTAACCGCCCCCATCAAAATCTATTCTCTCACGCCGGAGTGCACTCCCGGCAAGCCCCGTACAAAAGGAGTTCGTGCCCGGTCACAGAAAACCCCTCCGGCGCCAGCAACTGCACATTCGGAAGACAGGCATTCAACTCGAATACCTTGCCGCAGCTCTTGCAGTGGAAGTGATGATGATGGTCCTTCCCGGCCAACTCGTAGTGCGTTACCTCGCCCGGTAACTCCACCGGCGTCAGCCAGCCCTCTTCCAACAGCGTTTTAATGTTCCGGTACACCGTCGCGATGCCCAGTCCACTGTGTTCACCGGCCGCCAACTGCAAAACCTCATTCGGGTCCAGCGGCCGGTCGGTACTCATAAACGCGGCACGGATCGCGCGGCGCTGCCGGGTGTCCCGTGTCGCGCCGCGTTCGCTCTCCGTCCGCTCCGTTTCCGTCATGGTTCCCCTCCGCTACTTCACCACGGACAGAGCACCATGATTGTCGCAGTGGCCCGCGTGCGGATGATGCAAGTGTCCTTCCACCAAATAGTCCACGTGGTCCCCGTGCGGCACTGCCTCGTGGCCGCAGTCCACCCCGTGCACGTGATCGGCCCCGTGCGCCGTGCAGTCGTGCCCCGCCGTGCAGTCGTCCGGATTGGCCGTCGTCACCGAAATCGAATGCTCGTCGTAATGGTTCTCGTGATGGTGGTGCAGGTGCCCGTCGTGCAGGTAGTCCACGTGGTCCTCGTGCTGCACCGCCGTGTGCCCGCAGCCCGGCCCGTGGGTGTGAATGTGGTCACTATCGGTGTGTATCGTGTGTTGCATATGCAGTTACTCCCTTAATTTTTGCCGCCGCCACCTTCCGTGGCTCCGCGGCGTGTTCCAACGCGTTGAAAATCATGTCCACGACATGTTGATCCGCCAACCCGTAGACAATATGTTTCCCTTGTCGCCTTCGCGACACCAACCCCTCGTTCCGCAACACCCGCAGCCGCTGCGAAACTGTCGAAATCTCGTCGCCCTCCGCCTCGGCAACCTCGGTGACACAGGCTTCGCCCCGCGTCAGAAAAACGAGCAACCGAAGCCGCGACGGCTCACCAAGTGCCCGGAAAATGCGCGCGGCCCGTTCCAATGCCTCGCCGCTGACGTCCAGCGGCTCCCGTCGCCCGCCATGGTCCTCCGGCCGGCAACCCGGGTCGCTCCCTCGCGGCACTGTCATCATTCGATCAGACATTCAGTTGCACATCTATTCAAATGAGACAGTAGCGCTCCGCTCCCGGCTTGTCAACCGCCCGGGCAATTCCCAACCTCTGTGATATCCTGTGTAAAGTTAAACTCTCAGAATCTCGCGACTAGCATAATAATGAAAAAGGCATTGATCACAGGCGTCACCGGGCAGGATGGATCGTATCTCGCGGAGTTGTTACTCCACAAAGGGTATGAGGTACATGGGATCAAGCGCCGCTCGAGTAGCTTCAACACCGGCCGGGTAGACAGCATCTACACCGACCTTCATGAGCACAACAAGCGCTTCTTTCTTCACTTTGGCGATCTGTCCGACACCAGTAGCCTCTGGACGTTGCTCTATGACATTCGCCCGGATGAAGTTTACAATTTAGCCGCGCAGAGTCACGTCCGGGTTAGCTTCGATATCCCGGAAAGCACCGGCGACATTACCGGCATGGGCGCCCTCCGGCTCTTGGAGGGTCTCCGCAAGACCGGCGTCAAGGCGCGCTTCTACCAGGCTTCTTCCAGCGAAATGTTCGGCTCCACGCCGCCCCCGCAGAATGAAGATACCCTGTTTCACCCCCGCAGTCCGTACGCCTGCGCCAAGTTGTTCGCTCACACGATGACGGTCAACTACCGCGAAAGCTACGACATGTTCGCGGTCAGCGGGATTCTGTTCAACCATGAGTCCCCGCGCCGTGGCGAGACCTTCGTCACACGCAAAATCGCCCGCGCCGTCGCCCACATTAAAGCCGGCCTGCAGGACAAACTCTATCTCGGCAACATGGACGCCAAGCGCGACTGGGGCTTCGCCAAAGAGTACGTCGAAGCCATGTGGATGATGTTGCAGCAGGAAAACCCGCAGGATTACGTTATCGGCACTGGCGAAACCCACAGCGTTCGCGAGTTCGTCGAAGAAGCCTTCGGCCACGTGAACCTCGACTGGGAAAAGTTTGTGGAATTTGATGCCCGCTACAATCGGCCGGCCGAAGTGGACGCCCTGCTCGCGGATCCTTCGAAGGCGCGGCAACAGTTAGGCTGGGAACACCAAACTGGATTTGCGGAACTCGTTCGCCTGATGGTGGACGCGGAAGTAGACGCCATAGAGCGTCAACGGGCAGGCTTCGTACCAGCGGCCGTCCACAACGCATAAATAAAAGTACTTCGGAGGAGCGGAATGTTGGACTTGCGCGGGAAGAGAGTCGTCGTCACTGGCGGCGGTGGATTCCTTGGATCATTCGTCGTTGAGGGGTTACGCAAACGTGGTTGCGAGCAGGTCTTCGTGCCTCGCCGCAAAGATTTCGACCTGACAACCGTCGAAGGCATCGAGAAGATGTTCGCCGCCTACCGTCCCGAGGTGATCTTCCACCTCGCCGCCGTCGTCGGCGGCATTGGCGCCAACAAGGAAAACCCCGGCTCGTTCTTCTACCAGAACGCCATCATGGGCATCCAGCTCATCGAGGCCGCCCGCCTCCACGGCGTCGAAAAAACCATCGTCGCCGGGTCCATCTGCTCCTACCCCAAGTTCACCCCGGTTCCCTTCAAAGAGGAAGAGCTCTGGAACGGCTACCCCGAAGAGACCAACGCTCCCTACGGCATCGCAAAAAAAGCGCTCCTCGTGCAGTGCCAGGCCTACCGCCAGCAGTACGGTATGAACGCCATTTTCCTGATGCCCGTAAATCTCTATGGGCCCCGCGATAACTTCGACCTCGAATCCTCGCACGTCATTCCCGCCATCATTCGGAAGGCTGTCGAAGCCCGAGACCGTGGCGTAAACGAACTCGTCTGCTGGGGCGACGGCTCCCCGACCCGCGAGTTCCTCTACGTCGAAGACGCCGCCGAAGGCCTGATCACCGGCGCCGAACAGTACAACGGCATCGAACCCGTCAATCTCGGCAGCGGTTTTGAGGTTTCGATCAAGGACCTGACCGAAAAGATCGCGCGCCTGTCTGGCTTCAATGGCTCGCTCGTGTGGGACACCGCTCGCCCCAACGGCCAGCCCCGCCGCATGCTCGATACTACTCGCGCCGCCGATTGGTTTGGCTTCCGCGCACAGGTTAACCTCGAAGACGGCCTTGCCAAAACCATCGCCTGGTACGAAAAGAATCCCGTAGGCCCAGCCGCACAGTCCTAGGCAGCATGCCGCCCTTGGAACCCTCAGCCGGGTCAGATGGCACCGTGGAAATCGAGCAACTCCGGGAGCGAATTCGCGCCCTCGAATCCGGCGTCGATTGGGCCCAGAACCGCCTCGGCATCTTCGAAACGGCCGCCGCTGAACGCCTCGAAACCATCAATCAAGGGGCAGAGGTCATCGCCGGCCTCCAGTTCCAAATTGCCGACCTCCAACGGCGTCACGACGAATTCGCCGCGGCGGCCGCCGAACGGCTCATCACCATCGACGATGGCGCCGCGATCATCGCCGATCTCCAGTCCCAACTCAACACCGCCCGCCTCCGCCAGGAAGAGTTCGTCTCCGCCGCCGCCGATCGCCTCGTCACCATCAACGAAGGCGCAGCCCTCATCGCCGATCTCCAGTCCCAACTCAATACCGCCCGCCTCCGCCACGACGAGTTTGTCTCCGCCGCCGCCGATCGCCTCGTCACCATCAACGAAGGCGCAGCCCTCATCGCCGATCTTCAGTCCCAACTCAATACCGCCCGCCTCCGCCACGACGAGTTTGCCTCCGCCGCCGCCGATCGCCTCGTCACCATCAACGAAGGCGCAGCCCTCATCGCCGATCTCCAGTCCCAGCTCAACGCCACCCGCCTCCGCCACGACGAGCTCGCCGCCACGGCAGCCGATCGTCT
>JBIKOG010000261.1:0-10024 GCA_044358225.1 Bryobacteraceae bacterium
TCGACTGCCGCCTCGCGACGACACCCGCAAAACTCGAGGCCAAGATGGGGCGCTACTCCTTTCCTGTAGGACTCTTTCATTCCCTACTACATGCCGGTTTATCCCGGCGCACTGCCAGGCACCAATTAAATGGCGGCCCGCACCGCCCGCGCCACGTCCCGGGTCACTCCCTCATCCCCCATCAGCGCCCGGAACCCAATCCAGAACGCATCCCGAATGTAGCCTTCCGTGTTCGGACACGCCTCCACCCGGCACGCCGCTTCCCCCGAAACATACATCGGATTCCCATACAACGGATGCGGATAAAACGGCGTACACGGGATCCCCGTCGCCTGCACCCGTTTCACAAACCCATCGCGGTCCCCGCCGCTCACCCGCCCCAACACCAAATACCACGCGTTCCGATTCACCGCCTTCGGTATCGACTGCCAACGAATCCCCTCCGCCCCCCCAAACTCCTCCAAAAACACCGCCCAATTCGCCGTCCGCCGCGCAATCTGCCCGTCCAGCCGTTCCAACCCCGCCGTCAGCACCGCCGCATGCAACGCCGACATCCGGTAGTTATTCCCCGCCTCAAAATGGTGGAAAAACGAATACCCCGGCCGCCGCCCCTGATTCGCAAACGAACGCACTTTCGCCGCAAACCCAGCATCGGAAGTCAAAACCATCCCCCCCTCCCCCGCCGTCAAAATCTTCCCATTCTGAAACGAAAATGACGACGCCAACCCAAACGACCCCGCCCGCTTCCCATTCCACTCCGACCCATGCGCATGCGCCGCGTCTTCCAGGAACAACAACCCCTTCTCCGCGCAAATCGCCATCAGCGAATCCACCTCCGCCATCGACCCGCCGAAATGCACCGCCATCACCGCCTTCGTCCGCGGCCCCACCGCCCGCCGCACCGCCTCCGGGCACATGTTGAACGAGTACGGCTCGATGTCCACAAACACCGGCACCGCGCCCACGCGCGTCACCGCCGAAGCAGTCGAAACGAAGGAAATCGCCGGAACAATCACCTCGTCCCCCGGCCCAATCCCCGCGCACGCCAGCATCATCTCCAATGTGACAGTCCCATTCACCGCCGAGATGGCGAATTCTGCGCCCTGGTACTTGGCGAACGCATCTTCAAAGGATCCGACAAGCGGGTTGAACCCACCCCACTGCGGGCTCCGCAGCACTGCCTGCAACAGCTCCAAATCGCGCGCATCCGAAATCGGCCAACCGGGAAGTTCGATCACTCTTCTAGGATAGAAAGAAACACATGGACCAAGAGCAACTCGAAAAGTACGAATTCCAAATGGGGGAGACCCGCGGCAAACTCGCCATGGCGTCGGACCTGCTGACCGACGCTCTCGTCCTCGTCGGCCAGCACGGCGTCTACTGCACCAGCGTCCGCCAGCCCAACAAACCCGCCATGGATCTACAGATCATCCTCCAGTGCATGAACGAGTCGAAGGAGCTGATCCTCAAAGCAATGGAAGCCTCAAAGCCCGCGTAAAAACGGATTCCGCTTCTTCTCCCGCCCGATCGTCGTCGCGTCCCCATGCCCGCAGATCACCGTCGTGTCCTCCGGCAGTGGCAGCAATTTATTCGAGATCGATCGCAATATCTGCCGCCCATCCCCGCCCGGCAAATCCGTCCGCCCAATCGAATCCCGGAACAGCGTATCCCCGGCCAGCAGGGTCTTTTCCCCTGGAATCCAAATGCACGAACTCCCCTGCGTATGCCCCGGCGTGTGCATCGCCAGCAGCTCGGTCGTCCCCAACAAGAACTTGTCCCCGTCCTTTAACGACCCATCAATCGCCGTCTTCTCCGGCACCGCCATCCCCAGCCACGACGCCTGCACGTCAATGTGCTTGTACAAATCCGCGTCGTTCTCATTCATGTAGACCGGCGCCCCCGTGGACGCCTTCAACTTCGCCGCCCCGCCAATATGATCAATATGGGCATGCGTGATCAGGATCATCTTGACCATCAGGCCATGCTTCGACAAAATCGCCTCGATCTCGGAGATGTCGTCGCCCGGGTCAATGACGATCGCCTCCGCCGTATCCGGATCGCCCAAAATCGAACAGTTGCAGCCAAGCTGCCCGACAGGCAGCACCTCGTGAATCATGTCTTGATTGTAAGCATCTACACTGAAAGGACACCATGATCGATCCCATTCCGTTTGCGGCCCGCGTCGCCCACATCCTCTCCGCCGTCCTCCTGCTCGGCGGCCTCTTCTACGCCTGGAACCTCAGCAAGCACAATATCCTGCCAGCCCAGCCCGACAAAGGCTTCCGCCCGGCGGTCTGGATTCTCATCCTGGTGCAGTTCATCACCGGCGCCTACAATCTCATGCTCCGCATGCCCGTGCCGAAGGAATATCACATGTTGTTCGGCGTGAAGTTCCTCCTCGTCCTCCACGTTGCAGCCGTTTCCATCCTGATGGTCAAACCCACCACCACGCCCGAAAAGCGCGCCCGTATGCTCCAAGGCCTCGCCGGCTCCGGCATCCTGGTAATCGTCATCTCCGCCGCCCTCCGCGCCATTGGCAACGCATGAGCACCCTACTCTTCGAACTCCCCCACCGCGGCCGTATCAAGGTTCTTGGCGAGGACCGCAAGCGCCTCCTCCACGCCATGACGACGAACCACATCCAACAGTTGGAACCCGGCCAGGGCTGCTACGCCTTCTTCCTCAGCGCCCAAGGCCGCATCCAGTCCGACGTCACCATCCTCGCCCAGGAGGACGATCTCCTGCTCGACCTCGAACCCGCCCAGGCGAAGCCCATCTTCGCCCACCTCGACAAATACATCATTGCCGACGACGTCACCCTCGAAGACGCAACTGATCAACAAACCACCCTCGCCCTCGAAGGCCCCGGCGCCAAGGCGATCCTGGAAAAGATCGGCGCCCCCACGCCCGAAGCGCGGTACGCCAGCGCCGCCTGGGCCGGCCGGCTCGTCGTCAACACCACCTACACCGGCGCGGCCGAAAG
This sequence comes from Bryobacteraceae bacterium, assembly GCA_044358225.1. GTDB lineage: Bacteria > Acidobacteriota > Terriglobia > Bryobacterales > Bryobacteraceae. The sequence goes on from JBIKOG010000261.1 coordinate 2,984, forward strand.
CTATCACATCTACCTCAGCCCCCTCGACGCTCCCATCCTCCGGGAAACCCTCGAAGACGCCGGCGCCATTCCAGCCCGCGACGAACAGGTGGAAACCGAACGAATCCTGAACGGCAAGCCCCGATACGGCGTCGACATTACCGACACCAATCTCACCGCCGAAACCGGCCTGACCCACGCCCTGCATTTCAGCAAGGGCTGCTACCTCGGCCAGGAGATCGTCGAACGCGTCCGCAGCCGCGGCCATGTGAACAAGGTGCTAACCCGCATCGAGTTCGAAGGCGAAGCCCCGGCCGGCACCATCACCAGCCAGACCACCGACCCAGCGACCAACAAAACAGTAGCTCTAGCCTACGTCCGCCCCTAAATTTCCACATCTTTTCCACAGGGCCGTGCTACCAGACAAATCCGGCCTAGGAATTATCCTCTCAGCCGCTCCAACCACGCCGCCGGCACGCTCACGTTCCCATTCTTCCCCGTGCCCAGCTTGATATCCGGCTTATACGACCCGTGGTAATCCGACCCTCCCGTCGTCAACAGCCCCAAACGCTCCGCCAACGCCGTATACCGCGCCACCGCCGCCGCGTCATGGTCGCTATGCCGCACCTCTAACCCCAACATCCCCATCCCCGCCGCCGCCGTAATCCACTCAATCTCTTCCTCATGCGTCCGCCGCCCCAGCCGCACCGGATGCGCCATCACCGGAATGCCCCCCGCGGCCCGCATCCGCTGAATCCCCTCCTCCAACGGCACCTCCTCCCGCTCCGTAAACGCCCGCCCGTTCTCCGCCAAATACTTGTCAAACGCCTCCTGCATCGTCTTCACGTACTTCTTTTGCAGCAAAATCGATGCAAAATGCGGCCGCCCGGCCTGCGATTTCCCAATCGCCTCCACTTCCTCCAACGTAATCTCCACGCCCAACTTCTGCAAATTCCCCACCAGCCGCCGGTTCCGGTCCCGCCGCTTATCCTGCAAACCCACCAGCCACCCGGAAAACTCCTCCGAAGGCTCCGCCCCCGGGAAATACCCCAGCAAATGCACGGTCTTCCCCTCGTACTTCGTACTCAGTTCAATCCCGCAAAGCAAATCCAATCCTTGCGAAGCCGCATACGAACGCGCCGCGAAGTACCCCGCAAACGTATCGTGGTCGGTGATCGAAAGCGATCGAACCCCCGCCCGCAACGCATTATCAATCAGCTCCTGCGGAGCGTCGCTTCCATCGGAAGCATCCGTGTGACTATGTAGATCTACCATCTACCAGGATAGCGGAATCAGGCCCCTGTCTTTCAACAACGCCCACACCCGTTCCTCACTCACCGCAATATCTTCCGTCGACGAATCCACCCGTACATCCGGCGACACCGGAGGCTCATACGGATCGGAAACCCCAGTAAAATGCGGTATCTCCCCCGCCAGAGCTTTCTTATACAGCCCCTTCACGTCCCGCTCCGCCAGCACCGCAATCGGGCAATCCATAAAAATTTCAACGAAGTTTTCTATCCGCTCACGCACCGCCGCCCGCGTCTCGATATACGGACTGATCGCCGCCGTAATCGCAATCACCCCGTGCTTGGCCAACAACTCCGCCACAAACCCGATCCGCCGCACATTCGTATCCCGGTCTTCCTTGGAAAACCCCAACCCCTTCGACAGATGCGTGCGAACCTCATCCCCGTCCAACAACTCCACCTTCGCGCCGCTGGCCACCAGCCGCTGATAAATCCGCTCCGACAAAGTCGACTTCCCGCTCCCGCTCAGCCCCGTAAACCACAGCGCAAATCCCTTATGCATTCACAATCTCCGATACCAAAACGTCCAATTCCCGCACCATCTTCCCCGCCGGCGTAAAGTGCAACCCGCACTCCTTATCCCCGGCCACCTCCCACCACCACCGCCCCGCCCGCTCGCCCTCGGACGAATGTACCGCCCGCGTGCATGGTCCGCAGCCAATGCTCGTATACCCCGCCGCATACAGCGGATGCACCGGCACCTGATGGCGCTCCGTATAGGACTCCACTTCCTCCGCCGTCCAATGCGCCAACGGGCTCAACTTCCACTTCCCGCCCACCAACTCCCGCTGCCCCACGCCCTCCCGCGACTCCGCCTGCCCCCTCCGCAATCCCACCGCATACGCGTCCAACCCCGCCAGCGCCCCGTCCAACGGCCTGACTTTCCGCACCTGGCAGCACAGCTTCCGGTACACAACCTCATCCCGGAACAGATCCGCCCCAAACCGCTCCACCATCCGCTCCACTTCCCCCGCGTCCGGCTTCACCCGTTCCACAACCAATCCATACCGCCGCTCCACCTCATCCATCATGGCGAGCGTCTCTTCCGGCAGCCGCCCGGTATCCAACGTCACCACCCGCACCCCCGCCCCCATCCGCGACGCCATATCCACCAACACCATGCCCTCTTTTTGAAAGCTGGTTACCACCGCAAACCGAGTACCGTACTCGGAAAACCCCTCGTTCAATACCTCTTCCGCCGGCCGAATCATGAATTTCCCTCTATTCCTATCAGAATAGTATAGATTCACCACCCCGGCCAAACGAACCTACTTAATCGTCCCGCCCTCACTCGCCTGAAAGTTAAACATCTCCCCCGCCGCGCGCACGTGTAAAGTCCCGCCAGGCAAGGGCTTACCGCCGTTGGCGTAGAACATCGCGCCGTCCGTGCTCTCACCCGGCGCCAGCTTCATCTGCACAAAGGCAATCGCGCTCGCCGCCGCCGCCGCCTTCAGTTTCGTCGAATTCACCTCGGCCAGCGCCGCCCGCCGCCGCGATTCGTACCCGCTCGTCGTCCGCAGTTGCGTCATCCCGTACAACCCGGTCTCGTACGCCGAAACCAGCCCCACCACTTCCCCGCGTCCACCCTTGTCCAGCATCTCGGAAACGACTTTCCGCGCCGGAACAGGCCGCATGGTCGTCCCGTCGGCCAACTCCCAAACGAAGTCGTCGGGCCGGATGATCACGGCCTTCCCGCTGCCGTTCGAAACAGCCACCTGCATCGTCGCGTATTCCCGAACGCGCGCATTCAGATGCGCGAACATGATCGTCACGCCGTTCTTCGTCAGGGTCTGATACTTCAACCCGCCAGACTCGAATTCAATCACCTGTGCCGGGCAAACCGCCGCGGACAGGAGTAGCAACCAGGCTTTCATCGTCTCTCTACAGCATACAGACGAATCCGCGCGGAAAGGATTACCGGATCTTCGGAGAAATCTTATCCAGCTCTTTGAGCAGCAACTTGTTCTCCGGAAATTCCCGAACCAACCCCTCCAGCCACACCCGCGCATCCGACCGCCGCTTCTCGCGCAACGCCACCACCGCCATCAGAATCCGCGCAAACGGCCCAAAATACCGCCCCTTCTTCACCACCATGTCCAGGTTCCGCATCGCCTGTTCCTTGGAACCCTTGGCCTCTTCAAACTTTACAAACCACTTCACAAAAAACGGGACACTCCCCAGAACATACTCGGTAATCCCCGTCGTCAAGTACGCATCCCCCATCTCCGGGTCCAGCTTCAACAGCTTCACCGCATAGTGCTGCGACTGCTTGGCATACGTCAACGACCCGATCTGCCGCCGCTCCACAAACGCCGCATAATCGGTCAACAACCCGAAATTCATCGCCATCGCCAGCAAAGCATTCTTATCCGCGCCATTGACAGCCAGCGCCTTTTCGGCCCGCTCCCGGCTCTGCGTCGTGGCCCAGTAAAACGCATCGCGAACGCGCGGGTCCGGCTTCAACTTCTTCTTATCGGCAATCTTGTCGTCGTCGGAAAAGAAGTCGGAAGCCAAAATCCCCAACCGGTCCATCTCGCTGAACAGATGCGCCGTCGCCCGCGCCGCGTATCCCATTGGATCGCTCTCATGGGCCGCCACGTAGGCGTCAATCAACCCGTGCGCGGCCACAAAATCGAAGTTGTACATCCGCTGAAACGCCCGATCCAAAGAAGAATCGGCCGCCAACAGAACGCCACCCAGAAGAAACGCGCGTCGATGTAACAAATCACATTCTAGCTAAACCCGCTACAATCGAAACGTGCGGCGCTTCCCTGCCATCGTCCTGCTGCTGGTCGCCTTCAGCCTCTCGCTGATCTCGCCCCTGCTGCTCGCCGGTCAGCAAAAGGAGCTCCCCGCCTGCTGCCGCCGCGATGGCAAACACCATTGCGCCAAGCAAATGGGCCAGTCAACGTCCGACGGCGTCCAAATCGCCGCCACTTCGACCTGCCCACTCTTCCCGGCCGGCAAGGTCACCCCGGCCCCCAACCAAACCGGCGCCACGCCCCCAACCCTCACAGGTTCCAACGTCGCCCTCCCGGTCCACGCCGCCCCGCCAGCCCAGCCTGCGCAGCGGCAGCCCGATGGCGCCATCCGCCCCTGGCAACAGCGCGGCCCGCCCTCCCTCGTGTCTTAACCTCGCCACCAGACACAAATCCCCAGGGAGAAAACCCACATGCGCGGCATCCTGCGCGCGAGCATCACGTTGCTCGCATCCGTCTATCTGTTTGCTCAGCCCACCACTGCTGAACTCGCCGGCGTCGCCTCGGATCCCTCCGGCTCCGTCATCCCCGGCGCCCCCATCACACTGGTCAACCCAGCCACCGGCGCCAAACGCCAGGCCCTCACCGACGCCCAGGGCGCCTATCGCTTCCTCCGCCTCACCCCCGGTGCCTATGAACTCAGCGCCGCCCCCCAAGGCTTCCGCCCCGAACGCCGCACCGGCATCACCCTCTCCGTCGGCCAGCAAGCAGTTCTCAACCTCAATTTCGAAGTCGCCACCGTCGCCACCGAAGCCGTCGTCTCCGCCGGTGCCGTCCTGATCGACCTCCAAAACACCGCCCTCTCCGACGTCATGGACCCCAAGGCCATCCGCGAACTCCCCCTCAACGGCCGCGATTTCGCCCAACTGGCCCTCCTCGAACCCGGCGTCACCCCCTCCCGCCGCACCGGCGACTCCGGCGGCCCCGGCACCAAACTCGTCATCAACGGCAACCGCCCGTCGCAGGTCTCCTTCGTCCTTGACGGCTCCGATATCAACGACGCCAACAACAACACCCCCGGCTCCGCCGCCGGTGTCCTCCTCGGCGTCGACACGCTCGAAGAGTTCCGCGTCAATACCAACGCCTACTCCGCCGCCTACGGCCGCTCCGCCGGTGGCGTCATCAGCGCCGTCACCAAGTCCGGCACCAACCAGCTCCACGGCTCCCTCTTCGAATTCGTCCGCAATAGCGCCTTCGACGCCAAGCACTTCTTCGACGCCGCCTCCAGCCCCATCCCCGCCTTCCGCCGCAATCAGTTCGGTGCCGAAGTCGACGGCCCCATAATCAAGAACAAAACATTCTTCCTCGCCAGCTACGAAGGCCTGCGCCAGCGCCTCGGCGTCACCAGCCGCACCGTCGTGCCGGACACCAACGCCCGCCTCGGCATCTTCCCCAATGGCACCCGCGTCAACGTCAACCCCTCCGTCCCAGCCTACCTCGCCCTCGTCCCGCTGCCGAATGACCGCAGCTTCGGCGACGGCACCGGCGAATACGTCGCCGCCGCCTCCCAGTCCGTCGACGAGAACTTCTTCGTCGCCCGCATCGACCACCGCTTCAACGACAAAACCTCCCTCTTCGGCCGCTTCACCCAGGACAAGGCCACCGTCGCCATCCCCGACGCTCTCCGCTTCGTCCAGGCCGAAACCAAATCCAACAACCGTTACTTCACCGTCGAAGCCACCCGCGTGCTGACCGAACGCCTCGTCAACACCGCCCGCTTCTCCATCAATCAATCCAACAGCAACGGCATCAACAACTACCTCCGCCCGCCGGACGCCTCGCTGTCGTTCTTCCCCGGCCGGCCCTTCGGCCAGATCAGCGTCGTCGGCTTCTTCAGCCTCGGCCCCAGCCGCTTCGGCCCGTCGTTTTCCGAACAGCGGCTGTTCCAGTTCAGCAACGACTTGAGCTGGGTCCGCGGACGCCATTCGCTCAAGTTCGGCTTCGACCACCGCTTCTACCAACTCCCCACCAGCCGTCCCCAATCCCCGTACGGCTTCTACCAGTTCAATGGCTTAAGCGACTTCCTCCAAGCCCGCCCCGCCTCGGTGGAACTCACCCTCCCCGAATCCCAGATCAACCGTGACTGGCGCCAATCCATGACCGCCTTCTTCGTGCAAGACGATATCCGCCTCCACCGCCGCCTCTCGCTCAACCTGGGCGTCCGCTACGAACGCGTCAGCGTCCCGGAAGAAGCCAACGGGCTGAGCTCGAATTTCCGCAACGTCCTGACGGACAAAGCGCCCACCGTCGGCCCCATGTTCACCAACCCGTCGAACAAGAACTTCGCCCCCCGCGCCGGCCTCGCCTGGGACCCGACTGGGTCTGGGAAAACCTCCATCCGCTCCGGCTTCGGACTCTTCTTCGATCCCATCTGGACCGACTTCTACGCCAACGCCGGCAACCGCCTCGCACCCTTCTACGTCCTGGGCTCGATCCGCAACCCCGTCTTCCCCCGCGCCGAAACCCTGGTCAACAATCCCGGGTTCGTTCTCGGCCGCCAGGACGTCCTCCAGTACAATCCCGCCAACCCCTACACCATGCAGTACAACTTCACGGTGCAGCGCCAACTGGCCAGCGCCACCGCTTTGACCGTCAGCTACGCCGGCCAGCGCGGTGTCCACCTCGTCCGCTTCGTCGATGGCAACCAAGCCATCCCGCAAATCCAAGCCGATGGCCGCAAATTCTTCCCGGCCGACTCCGTCACCCGCAACCCCAATCTCACCGGCGTTCGCTATAAAGTCACCGACGGCCAGTCCGTCCACAACGCCCTCCAGCTCAGCCTCCAGCAACGCCTGAAGGCCGGCATGCTCCTCCGCCTCAACTACAACTTCGCCCGCACCATCGACGATGGCTCCGTCGCCGTCACCCAGGGCGGCGACAACGATCTGCCCCAGGACCCCGACTCCCGCAAAGCCGAACGTGGCCTATCGAACTACGACGTCCGCCACTACTTCGCGGCCTTCTGGAACTGGGATCTCCCCGCCGCCCCCGGC
>JBIKOG010000096.1:0-27097 GCA_044358225.1 Bryobacteraceae bacterium
ACCGGAATCGATGTTCGGTTTACCACCGGAATCCTGTTCGCCTTCAGCCCGGAATGCTGTTCGCTTTCACCCCGGAATCCTGTTCGGCTTGGACCGGAATCGCCAAAAAGGCCCTCCTATTGAAATATCGGCCGCTCAAGCTTGCTTCGATCCGACCCTCCGCACCAGCGCATCTACAGTCTTTCGATCTTCTGCCGGGAGGCGGTCCCCGTATTGGCGGAGGGCATCCTCGACGACCTGCCACGCGGGGCGGCGCTCCAGCATGGCGAGAGCTTGAACCAATGACCGGACCGAGGGCCGGACGCTAACGGCAAGTTTCGGCCACGTCGAAGTCATCTCCGGTTGGCCTTTCGGATCTTCGGCGGCGGGTGGGCGCCCCATCGCTCCAGTCTACTGAACCGGAAAACCAATAACACTGCTTACTAGTTGCTGCCAACAACTATCAACACTACTGTGAAGGGGAACGGAAATTTCAAGGAGCGTATTCAAACGCGGCAACATCTGGTGGTACCGGTTCCAATGGAACGGCGAAGAAGTCCGCGAAAGTCTGCCCCCTCGAAGAGTGGACACATGGAGCAGTTCAGTACGAGCAAGTAACACACGGCGGCATGTGAAACGGCGGAAGTCGCACACTTCCCCATCTACATGTTCCGGCAGACCTGCCTCACAGATTGCGCGATGATCGTGACCTGCTATGCGCTGGTGTGCGTTGCCGGATTCGGATACTTCGCCACCAAGAAGCGGTGAGTCCACCCGCAGAAGGAGCAGGCGCTAGACGTAATGCGAAAGGCCCACGGAGCGCGGAACCCCGAAGATAAAAATCCGGCACAGCGACCTAAACGGCGCTGTGTTCCCGAACCTAGTCACGGTACTCAACGAACTATATGTCGGAGTTTTTATGGTGCGCCCGGAGTGATTCGAACACCCGGCCTTCTGGTTCGTAGCCAGACGCTCTATCCAGCTGAGCTACGGGCGCATAAACGGCGTGACGTCTTTTAGAATACCACGATTGGCGTGAGAATGGGGGCAGTTTTTTTCAATCGCGGATGCGGCCGTCGGGATGGAGGGTGAGACGGCGGCCTCCCCACTCGACTGTGTTGCCGAAGAGGCCGGCGAACCAGATGGCGACGCCGGCCATGTCGCGGAGGGGCATCAGCGAGAGGCGGAAGACGACGTTGCGGTCTTCCAGGATCATGAGGCCCGCGAGGACGGCGACGTTGAAACGCAGGGCGAAGATGGTGAAGCCGATGTAGGGGTGGCCTGTCAGGAACGCCACGAGGGCCCAGAGGGTGCCGAACGTGACGGGCAGGCCGAGGTAGCCGAGGACGCCGCCGCGGGAGACGCGGATGGTGCGGGCCCAGCGGAGTTGGTGCTCCCAGGCGTCGCGCCAGGTTTGGGCGCCGAGGCTGGTTTCGACGATGCAGGCGGAGAGATGGGTGCGCTTGCCGGCGCGGGTGATGAGACGGCCGAGTTGGTAGTCGTCGGCGAGGTAATCGCCGAGGGCGGCGAAACCGCCGATGGCGTTGAGATCACTACGGCGGAAGAAGAGGGTGGAGCCCATGGCGAATTCGGTGACGCCGACGAAGGGGGCGACTAGGGTGGAGGGGGCGAAATCCGTGGAGACGCCGAGGGCTTCGACCTGGCCGGGGAGGTGTTCAGCGCGGGCGCGGTAGAGGGCGGTGACGAGGCCGGTGTTGGGTTGTTCGAGTTCGGCGGCGAGCGTCTTTAAGTAGCCTTGGGGGACGCGGATGTCGCCATCGTTGACGAGGAAGACGTCGTAGAGGGCTTCCTTTTCGAGGTCGATGAGGGCGCCGACTTTGGGGTTGGGCGTTTGGGTGTTTCGGACAATTAGACGGATGCGGCGGTTGGGGAATTCGGCGATGGCACGTTCAATGATGGGGACGGCGGGGTCGTCCATATCGGAGACGGCGAAGAGGAGTTCGAAGTGGGGGTAGTCTTGTTGGGCGTGGGAGCAGACGACGGAGTAGAAGAGGGGGTCGGCACCGCGGACGGGTTTGAGGATGGAGATGGGGGGCATGGCCTCCGGCTGGGGGCGCGTTTGGAACATGCGTTTGATGCACGCAATAAGCGCGACGAACTGGTAGCCGAGGGGGATGAGAAACAGCCATTCCATGGGGATTCTCTAGAGTGCCAGAAGGGCGACGCCGATGGCGACGAGGACCGTGCCGCCCCAGCGGGCGGGGGTGACTGTTTCCTTCAAGACGAGGCGGGCGAGGATGGTTTCGGCGACCAGGCTTAAGGCGGTGGCAGGGACGGCGAAGCTGAGATCGGCTACGGCGAGGAGGGCGAGGAAGGCGTAGAAGGAAATCGCCAGGAAGATGATGGACCCGATGAGGGGGCCTTTGGTGAGGAGGAGTTTGAGGAGGCGGCCGATGCCGCCGACGCCGAAATCAGTGACTTCGCCCTGGCGCTTCATTTCCCAGCTTTGGAGGAGATCGCTGGCCACGGTGGAGATGACGATGATGGCGACGTAGAGCCAGGCCATTATTGCGTCTCCGTTTTGGGGGCGGTGAGGCCGACCAGGACCGTGCCGCCGACGATGCAGAGCGTCCCGAGCCAGCGGGTGGGGGTGATGATTTCCCCGAGGAAGACGGCGCCCATGATGGCGTTCATGACGAAGCCGACGGAGGTGACGGGGATGACGTAGGAGAGGTCGGCCCAGCTCAAGAGGGCCATGCGGGAGAGGACCCAGCCGGAGAGGAGGAGGATGCCGCAGAAGACCCAGGGATCAAAGATGACGCGGACGAACGACCACGCGGAGCCGTCCATGGCGGCTCCGTGTTTGATGCCCCAGGAGAGGGCGAAATTGCCGGTGACGTTGGTGAGGACGACGATGGCGGCGAAGAGCCGCGTTTTCCAGACCAGTTTTTCGCCTGCGGCGCTAGTGGTTGGCACTGGCGAGCGAGGCCTGCTTCTGATCCTTGACGAACTGCTTGCGCTTGCTGCGGAGGGCGAGGTATTCGCGGGCTTCCTTGTAGAGGCGCTTGCGGTCGTTGGCGTCGAACATGGCGTTGCGGACGATGCGCCAGGCGGCCTTGGGACGGAAGTAGTATTCGGAGTAGAAGCGTTCGACGGAGTCGACGAGTTCGCCGCGATCGAGACCGGGGTAGATGATGTTGGGCAGCTGGTGGCCCATTTCGTCGGTCATGGAATCGAGGGTGATGAGCTCGTTTTTGACGACGTGATCGTAGAACTCGGTGCCGGGGTAGGGGTGGGCGAGGGAGACCTGGATGGTTTCGCAGTCCAGTTCCTTGGCGAAGTTGATGGTGGTTTCGATGGACTCGCGGGATTCGCCGGGGAGGCCGATGATGAAGTCGGCGTGGATTTTGAGGCCGAGCTTGTGGGCGTTCGTCGTGAAGCGGCGGGCCATGTCGACGGTGGCGCCCTTCTTGATGTTCTTCAGGATCTGCTGGTCGCCGGATTCATAGCCGACGATCATGAGGCGGCCGCCGGCGTCTTTCATGGCGGCGAGGGTGTCGTAGTCCGTCGTGACGCGGGAGGTGCAGGACCAGGTCATGCCGACCTTGGCGAGCTCCTTACACATCTGGATGGTGCGTTCTTTGCGGTAGTTGAACGTGTCGTCATCGAAGAAGACTTCCTGGATGCCGGGGAAGTTTTCCTTGATCCATTTGACTTCGTTGACGACGTCGGCAACCGAGCGCAGGCGCCAGCGGTGGCCGGAGTGGGTTTGGGGCCAGAGGCAGAACGTACACTGGGCGGGGCAGCCGCGGGAGGTGTAGATGGCGACGTAGGGGTTCTTGAGGAACGGGACGTTGTAGCGGGTGAAATCGAGGTCGCGCTTGTAGACTTTGGAGGCCCAGGGGAGCGAGTCGAGATCTTCGATGACGGGGCCGTCGGGGTTGTGCCAGAAGCCATCGCCTTTGCGGAAGCTGACGCCGGGGATTTCTTCGAGGGGCTTGCCGTTGGCGTAGTCGACGATCTGGTGATCGAACTCTTTGCGGACGACGAAATCGATGGCTTTGGAGGTGCGGAGGCACTTTTCCGGTTCGACGGTGACGGGGGGCCCGACGAAGCACACTTTCATTTTCGGGTTGATGTCCTTCATCATGGACGCCATTTTGACGTCGACGTGGAACCCGGGGGTGGAGGTGAACAGGACGAGGAGTTCGAAATCCTTGGCCATGGCGACGGTCTGTTCGATGGACACCTTGTGGGGCGGCGCGTCGAGCAGTTTGGAATCGGGCAGCATGCCGGCGGGATAGGTGAGCCAGACGGGATACCAGTAAGATTCAATTTCGCGGGAAGCCGGCCAGCGCGAACTGGCGCCACCATCAAACCCCTCGAATGACGGCGGATTCAGGAAAAGCGTGCGCATAGTTACCTATCTTGAGGGTACGGCATTCCAGGAGGGGGGTTCAACCTGAATAGGGCCTAATGGTTCCAACCGATTGTTCAACGGGGCGAAATGGGATCTGATTGGGGCATATGGTTCCAGCCCTGGCGGCGATTTTCGGCGCGGGCGCCGTCTGCGCTTTGGCGTTGGCGCGAGCGGCGGGACGCCCGTGGGCGTGGGTGGCGGCGTTTGTGAACGTGTTGTTGGCGTTCCACGAAGTGTCGTTTGCGTTGCGGCCGGTGGCGGAGTGGATCCGGATTGATTTGCTGGCTACGATGCCCGTGTTTACTTTCGGCAATTTTGTATTGGCGGGGGTGAGTTTCCGGTGGTGGCCGGGGTGGTGGACGGCGGGATTGGGGCTGGCGGGGGTGGCGGTGCCGGTGTGGTTTTTCGTTTTGCGTTAGAGGGCGGGTTCGATGGGGGCGGTTTTTTCGGGGTCGTCGACGTCGCCGGTGTTGCGGGTTCCGGCGAGCTCGAAGAGCAGGGCTTCGCATTCGTTTTCGGCGACGGTGATGTGTTCGACGCCCTTGGGAATGACAAAGAATTCGCCGGCTTTGAGGGGGACGTCGCGGTCGCGAAAGCGGACGATCATTTCGCCTTTGTGGACGAGGAAGAGTTCGTCGGTGTCGTCGTGTTTGTGCCAGACGAATTCGCCTTGGAATTTGACGATTTTGATGACGTAATCGTTGAGCGTGCCGGCGATGCGGGGGCGCCAGTGTTCGTTGAAAGTACTGAAGGCTTGGGCGAGGTTGACGGGGGTGTTCATTTTTGCTCCCAACTCTTCCAGGGTAGTGCGCCGACGCGGTCCGCCCATTGTTGCCATTGGCGGGCCATTTCTTCGACGCGGCGGGGTTCGGTGCGGGCGAGATCGTGGAGTTCGGTACGGTCCTGTTTGAGGTTGTAGAGTTCCCAGGGCTTGGCGTGTTCGCGGACGAGTTTCCAGTCGCCATCGCGGATGGCTTGGTTGCCTTCGTGTTCCCAGAAGAGGCGGCGGGAGGCGGGGGGCGGTTTTAAGAGATCGAGGCCTTCGATGGGCTTGGCTGGTTTGGCGTTGGCGAGGGCGCAGAGGGTGGGGAAGAGATCGATGATGTGGGCGGGGGCGTGTTTCCAGGCTCCGGCGGGGATGCGGCCGGGCCAGTGGAGGATGAGGGGACTGGCGATGCCGCCTTCGTGGGTCCAGTGTTTGAAGCGGCGGAAGGGGGTGTTGGAGACGTGGGCCCAGTTGGCGGCGTAGCTTTGATACGTGTCTTCGGGGCCGGGCATGACGGCGGGGAGATTGCCGTAGCGGATGGGGCGGCCGTCGCGGGTTTTTTCGGGCATTTTGCGGGACTTCTTTTCGGCGGGGGACATGTCGGAGGCCATCTCTTCGGCGCAGCCGCCGTTATCGGAGGCGAAGAGGATGAGGGTGTTTTCGAGTTGGCCTTGTTCGCGGAGGGCGGCGACGATGCGGCCGATGGCGCGGTCCATCCGTTCGACCATGGCGGCGAAGACGGCCATGCGGCGGGCTTGCCAGGGCTTATCGGGGGCGTCGGCCCAGGCGGGGACTTCGGGTGCGCGGGGAGCGGTTTCTAGCGCCAGGCCGAGCTGTTTTTGTTTGGCGACGCGGGCGGCGCGGATGGCATCCCAGCCGGCGGCGTAGCGCTTTTCGTGGCGGGCGATATCGGGTTCGAGGGCGTGGAGGGGCCAGTGGGGGGCGGTGAAGGCAGTGTAGATGAAGAAGGGCTGGTTGCCGAAGGCGCGGATGGCTTCGATGGCTTTCGCGGCTATGGCATCGGTGTAGTAGAAATCCTTCGGCGTTGTGGGGATGTCCTGTTCCTGTTCGGCGAGGGTGGGGGGCTGGTAGTAGCTGCGGATGGAGGCAATGGTTCCGTAGAAGCGTTCAAAGCCGCGGCGGGTGGGCCAATTGGCGCGGTTGCCATCGGAGGGCGTGAGATGCCACTTGCCGGCCATGGCGGTGCGGTAGCCGGCGGCGCGGAGGGTTTCGGCGATGGTGGGGCAATCCTGGCTGAGATTGCCGCGATAGCCGGGGCGGCCGTAGTCATCGACCATGTGGCCGACGCCGGCCTGGTGGGGGTAGAGGCCGGTCATGAGAGCGGCGCGGGTGGGGCAGCAACGGGCGCAGTTGTAGAACTGGGAGTAGCGGGTGCCGCGGGCGGCGAGGGCATCGATATTGGGGGTTTCGATTTCCGAGCCGTAGCAGCCGATGTCGGAGAAGCCGAGATCGTCGGCAAGGAGGATGACGATATTGGGACGTTTGGGAGAGGGCTGGGTGTAGGCCGGGAGAGCCGCGCAGAGGGAGAGGAATTGCCGCCGGTGCATGGGCGGGATTGTATCTCAGGGCGTGGGGGGCGTGGCGGGTGTTTCGGGGGCGAAATTGGTGTAGCGGATGTCGAGTTCGGCTTTGCCGGCGATGCGGGTTTCGACGGTACTTTCGACGCGGGCGGGGAGCGCGGTGCCGTTGAACATGCCGTAGGTGCGGGTGAAATTGACCTTCTTGAGGAAGACGGAGGGACTTTTTACGAGGCTACCGATTTCGCGAACGGGGAGGGCGTTTTCATCGTCGATCCAGAGTTCGCCTTTGAAGAGGCCGAGCTGTTTTTTGCGCGGGCTGAGTTCAAAGATGTGGGTTTGACGGCCGTTGAAGGCTTCGCTGCGCTTGTATTTGAACTTGTAGTTTTTGGGCGTGATGGAGGCGTCGATGGTTCTTTCCTTCTCGGCGAGCTCCACTTCGCCGGACATGTACTTGAGGATGACGTAGTTCTTGACGGTGCTATCGCCGGTGAAGGATTTAACGACGTAACTAATTTTGCCGAGGGAGGAGACGATGCGGCGGGCGAGCATGGCGCCCTCTTTTTTCAGGCGGGGAAGGCGGGCGGAGAAGTCCATATCCATCTCCAAGCCACGCACCTTTGGAGACTGTTCGTTGATCGCCGCGAAGTAGCGGGCCAGGACCTGCTGGCTGATTTGGTTAGTGTTATCGGCCGGCAGCGCCTCCCCGAAAACGGGAACGGCGAAAGCCAGGAGAAACAAAAGCAGAGAACGATTCAACGAATACCTCGACCCAGAATAAGAGCTTTCCCACTGTAACAGTCACTACAGCTTATCGACAATTCCAGCGGCAATACGAGTATTGGATGGGTGCCGGGCACATTTGGTTCCGAATTACCCGCGGACGCGGAGGGCGGGTTCGAGAACGACCTTGGTGAAGGGGCGTTTGGGATCTTTGAGACGGGCGAGAGCGAGGTCGGCGGCGTGCTGGCCCATGTCGTAGGTGGGCAGGGCGACGGTGGTGATGGCGGGGGTGAAGACGTCGAGCCATTCGGAATCGTCGGAGCTGGCGACTTCGACCTGTTGGGGGACAGGGATACCGCGTTCCTGGAGGGCGCGGAGGACACCGGTCATCATGAGGAAGTTGGCGGCGAAGATGGCGGTGGGCTGAGGCGAGTGTTCGAGGAGGCGATGGGTGGCTTCGCAGCCGGCGGCTTCGGTCCAATCGCCGGCTTCGATGAGCGAGTCCGGGGCGGGGAGTTTGCGTTTTTTGAGGGCGGCGCGCCAGCCTTTGACGCGATCCATGCCGGCGGAGAGGGCGAGTTCGCCGGCGACGAGACCGATGGTTTTGTGGCCTTTTTGGATGAGGTGATCGATGGCGAGGCGGGTGCCGGTGATGTTGTCGGCGCTGACGGAGTCGCAATCGAAACTCTGGGGGACGCGGCCGACGCAGACGACGGGACGTTTTTCTTCGACGAGGCGGGCGACGGCGTCTTCGCCGCCGGAGGTCATGAAGAGGAGGAGGGCGTCGACCTGGCGGCCGCGGAAGAGGCTCAGATAGCGGGTTTGGGCGTCGACGTCGTTGTAGGTATTACCGAGGAGGAGGGAGTAGCCGTCTTTGGAGAGACGGTCCTCGACGCCGCGGACGACGCGGGCGTAAAAGGGGTTGGCGATGTCGGGAATCAACATGCCGAGCGTCTTGGTGGTACGGGTTTGGAGGCTGCGGGCGACGGCGTTGGGGGTATAGTCCAACTGTTTGACGGCGGCGAGGACGCGTTCGGTCAGCTCGGGGCTGACGAAGGCGGATTTGTTCACCACGCAGGACACCGTGTAGGTCGACACGCGGGCGAGTTTAGCGACGTCGTAGATTGTAGCCACTACAATAGCCATTATACTGGCCGGGGGAAGACATGATTTTTGCTGCGATTGCTGACGACTTCACCGGCGGGACCGATCTGGCCGGGATGCTGCATGAAAACGGCGCGAGAACGGTGCTGGTGTTTGGGGATGGGGCGGTGCCGGCGGGGTATGACGCCGCCGTGGTTTGTTTGAAATCGCGATCGCTGGCGCCGGCGAGGGCGGTGCAGATGTCGGTGGACGCGCTGGCGCGGCTGCGGGTGCATCATCCGCGGCAGGTGTATTCAAAGTACTGTTCGACGTTCGATTCGACGCCGAAGGGGAACATTGGCCCGATCACCGATGCGTTGATGAACGAGATGGGCGAGCCGTACACGCTGGCGGTGCCGGCGCTGCCGGTGAACGGGCGGACGCAGTATTTGGGACACCTGTTTGTGAACGGCGTGCCGCTGCATGAATCGCCGATGCGGAGCCATCCGTTGAACCCGATGACGGATTCGAATCTGGTGCGTTGGCTGGGGCGGCAGACGCCGAGCCGGGTGGGCGTGTTGCCGCTGGCGGCGGTGGCCGGGGACTTGGCGATTGCGGCGCAGCAGATGGAGACCGATGGCGTGGAAATCGCGCTGGCCGATGCGATTACGGATGGGGACCTGGAGGCGATTGCGGAAGCGTTTGCCGATTTTCCTTTGCTGACGGGCGGGAGCGGGCTGGGCATGGCGTTGCCGAAAGTCTGGCTGCGGCGCGGTTGGCTGCAGCCGCATGAGCCGGGGTTAACGTTGCATACGCAGGGGGCGGCGTTGATATTGGCGGGGAGTTGTTCGGCGGCGACGCTGGCGCAGTTGGAACGGCTGGGAGGGCAGCAGGCGAACGTGGACGCGAAGGAGCTGACGCGAGATCCGGAGGCGGAGACGGGGCGCATTTTGAAAGAAGCGCGGCGGCAGATGCGGGAGCAGGGGCACGCGGTGATCCGGTCGTCGGCAACGGCGGAGGAGCGGGACGCGACGGGGCTGGACGCGCGGCTGGTGGCCGAAGAATTGGAAACGTTGTTCGGGGTGATTGCGGCCACGTTGGCCGATGAAATCACGCGGCTGATTGTGGCGGGCGGGGAGACGTCGGGCGCGGTGACGGCGGCGCTGGGCGTGGAGGCGGCGGAGGTGACACGGATCATTGACCCAGGTGTGCCGGCGATCCGGCCGGTGGGCGGGCCGCCGATTACGTTGGTTTTGAAGTCAGGGAATTTCGGCAGTCCGGACTTTTTCCGGAAGGCGTTGGAGAATAGCTGAGATGGGATTTTCCTCGGAATTGGAAGCATTGTGCGACGCGGCGGTGAGTTTTCACGCGCGGGGGTATGCGTTTGGTTCGACGGGCAATTTGAGTGTCCGGGCGGGGGATCACGTGTTCATTACGCCGACGGGGCAATCTTTGCGGCACACGACGGTGGAGGCGCTGGCGGAGATTGACCTGACGGGCGAGGCGTTGAACGGGAGCAAGGCATCGAAGGAATTTCCGTTTCATTTGGCGGCTTATGTGGCCCAGCCGGCGGCCCGGGCGATTGTGCACTTGCATTCGACGTGGTCGGTTTTGTTGTCTTGCCTGGACACGTTGGACGAGGCGAATCCGTTGCCGGTGTTCACGCCTTATTACCTGATGCGGGTGGCCCCGCTCGCGGTGGTGCCGTATTGCCGGCCGGGGTCGGAGAATCTGGCGACGGTGATTGGGGAGGCGGCGGCGCGGTCGAATTGTTTGTTGTTGCGGAACCATGGGCTGGTGGCATTGGGGCGGAATATGAGTGAGGCGGTGGACCGGGCGGAGGAGTTGGAGGAGACGTGCCGGTTGTATTTCGCGTCGCGGAATGAGACGTTGCGGTTGTTGACGGCGGAGCAGCGGGACGAGATTGAAAGGGTCTTCGGGAACAAATAAATGCAGGATTTAGTTGGTATTCAGCACGAGCAATCGATCGTCGTGGACGATGGGACGGCGGTGTCGTTTTTGGGGCACGCGGGGGCGCGGGTGCTGGGGACACCGTGGATGATTTTGTGGATGGAGAAGACTTCGCGCGATGCGGTGAAGCCGTTGCTGCCGGCGGGGTGGGACACGGTGGGGACGGTGGTGAATGTGCGGCATGTTTCGGCGGCGGGGTTTGGGACGCGGGTGACGTTTCGGGCGGAGGTGGTGGAGCAGACGGCGAAGACCTTGACGTTCAAGGTGTTTGCCGAGGGCGCGCATGGGATTGTGGGCGAGGGGTTGCACGAGCGGGCGTTGATTGATGTGGAGCGGTTTGCGGCGGGGTTGGCAAAGCGACTGCAATCCTAGATACCGTGTAGGGTATGGGCCGATTATTCGCCGTACTCTTTTTCGCCGCTGCTGTGTATTGCCAGACGGTTACCGGATCGCTGGAGGGGCACGTGGTGGATGCCACGGGCGCGGCAATGGGCGGGGTGAAGGTGTCGGCCACGGCGGCCGATACGGGGCTGCGGCGGGAGACGGTGACCAATGACGGCGGGTTGTATCAGTTCACGTTTCTGCCGTTGGGGGCGTATACGGTGCTGGCGGAGGCGCCGGGGTTTGGGCCGGTGCAGCGCGGGGCGCAGATTGAATTGAACGCGACGCGGGTGGCGGATTTCCGATTGCAGCCGGCGACGGTGACGACGCAGGTGACGGTGGAGGCGGACGCGTCGTTGATCGAAATGACGCGGGGGGAGCAGAAGGGGTCGTTGGATGAAAAGACGATTGAGGACCGGCCGCTGTCGTCGCGGAATTTCTTGTCGCTGGTGGAGATGCTGCCGGGGTTTCAGAGTTCGAACGGGTATTCGGGGGTGAATAATCCGACGCTATCGTCGGGGTCGTATGTGTCGTTTAACGGCACGGGGACGCGGTCGGCATCGTTTCAGATTGACGGGGTGAACAACGACGATTCGTCGGAGGGGATGTCGCGGCAGAACGTGAATATCTCGTCGATTAAAGAGTTCGTGGTGTTGACGAACGCGTTTTCGGCGGAGTTCGGGCGGGGCGGGACGGCGGTGCTGGTGCAGACGAAATCGGGTACGAACCGGGTGCATGGGGATGCGTTTGAGTTTCTGCAGAACCAGGTGTTCAATTCGAACGGGTACTTCAACAACACGGCCGGGAGCAAGGCCGATGGCACGCCGAATATTCCGCGGGCTCCGTACCGGCGGAACCAGTTCGGGTACACGGTGGGGGCGCCGTTGATCAAGAACAAGCTGTTTCTATTTCACGCGTTTGAGCGCACGGAGCAGCGGGCGCACACGACCGCGACCCGGTGGGTTTTTCCGGCGGGGACGCGGATTCAGATTGGCGATTGCCGGCTTTGTTTGAAGCCGGAGGAGCATCCGAATATCGAGGCCGACCGCGCGTTTTTGCAGACGATTCTGGACCGGTTCCCGAAGGAAGGCCCGAATAACGCGGCGTTCTGCGCGAACTGTTTCACCAAGCAGTATGCGAACAATTTTCCGGATCAGGACTATTCGGGCAAGCTGGACTGGATCCGTTCGCCGCGCGACAACTACGCGTTGCGGTATCAGTACAGCCGGCAGAAGCGGTTCCCGGGACAGATCATCGAGGGCGAGGCGGCGTTCCAGAATAACCGTTCGCAAAATGTGGGCTTCACGGCGACGCACATCTTTTCGCCGACGACATCGGGCGAGTTCCGCATGGGGGTAGGGTTGCGGACGACGTTGGTGGACATCTCCAGCGGCAACGCGACGCCGATTATTCGCATCCAGAATCCGACGGCGTTTACGACGACGACGCTGGGATCAGCCGGGGCGTTTCCGATCAACCGGTTTCAGACGGATTACCAGTTCAACTACAACCTGACGCACATCCGCGGGAAGCACATTCTGCGGGCTGGCGTTGACGTGCGGCGGCAGCAACTGGACGATTTGGCGGACAACAATTCGCGGGGTTTTTACAGTTTCAATGCCAGCGGTGTGCGCGGGCAACCGACGTTCTATGAGGGCTACGAGAACTTTTTGCGGGGCTACGTTTCGAGCCTGCAGAAGGGGTATGGGAATTTCTTCACGGCGAACCGGATGGGGGAATGGAACCAGTATTTCCAGGATGACTGGAAGGTGCGTCCGAACCTGACGCTGAACCTGGGCTACCGGTGGGAGGTGGTCTTGAAGCCGACGGAGGTGAATAACCGCGTCAACTACAACTACGGGAATTTCTACGGCGGGCACGAGCCGCGGTTCGGCTTTGCGTGGACGCCGCGGCCGACTGGCGGATGGCTGCGGGCCATTACGGGCGGGCCGGACCGGACGTCGGTCCGGGGCGGCTTCGGGCTGTTCCATTCGCGCATTTTTCAGAGCGTCTTTTCGCAGAGCGGGGCGAGCCTGCGGAGCCAGCCGCCCTATGGCATTTTGCGCACGTATGACCCGACGTTCAACACGGCCGATCCTTCGAATGGTTATGTCTATTCGGTGGAGAGCTTCAACCCTTCGGGGCTATCGATTGCGCGTGTGGCGCCGGACCTGGGGATGCCGACGATTCAGCAGTTCAACTTCACGGTGGACCGCGTGGTTTCCAAGGACATTTTGGTTTCGGTGGGCTACACGCGGACGCGCGGCATCGGGCTGTTGTTGAACGGTGTGCAGAACCGGGCGCGGTTTCCGTTCCAGGCGGCGAATGGGATTCTTTACGACAAGATCGACC
Source organism: Bryobacteraceae bacterium (assembly GCA_044358225.1). GTDB lineage: Bacteria > Acidobacteriota > Terriglobia > Bryobacterales > Bryobacteraceae. The sequence goes on from JBIKOG010000096.1 coordinate 13,175, forward strand.
CGAACCTGGGGAACACGAATCCGGCGCCGGGGTTCATTTCGATTGCGCAGCCGCGGACGAATTTGCGGAGGCCCGATCAGCGGTACACGAACATTTTCTACATCCACAACGGGGCGTGGAGCTACTACAACGCGATGCGGGTGAGCGTTCGGCAGCGGTATCGGAAGGGCCTGCACTGGATGGTGAACTACGCGTGGTCGAAGACGATCGACACGGGCACGGATGTGACGCAGGGGAACACGTTGACGGAGTTCGATTCGGCGGCGTCGCTACGCGGGCTGAGCGACCTGCACCAGGCGCACCGGGTGAATATCAACTACGGGTATCTGTTTCCGTTCTTCGCCAAGAGCAAGAGGCCGGCGAACTGGCTGCTGGGCGGGTGGACGCTGTCGGGCAATCACACGTACGCGAGCGGGAATCCGTTCACGGTGACGGCGGGTTACGACGTGAACGCCGATGGACTGGCGAACGACAGGCCGATTTTGCTGGACCAATCGCTGTACGGGAGGTCCATCGACAACCCGCGGATCAACCCGGCGACGGGGAAGCAGTTCAGTGAAGAGGCGTTCCCGCTGAGCGCTTTCTACCCCACGGTTTCGACGCCGCAAGCGCAGCGGCCGTTTGACCCTGGCGGTTCAGGGAAAGACACGATCGGGCGGAATACGTTCTTCGGTTCGGGGTTGAGGAACTGGGATTTGGGGTTGTATAAGAACTTCAACGGTGTGCGCGAGGGGCACCGGATGCAGTTCCGCGGTGAGTTCTACAACGTGATGAATACGCCGAAATTCGCGCTGCCGGTGCGGAGTGCGCTGAACGCGTCGTTCGGACGGATTACCAGCACGTTCAACACGTTTAACTTTGTGGGCGCGTCGCGGTTGGACGATACGGCGCGGATGGTGCAGCTTTCTTTGCGGTATGTGTTTTAGAGCGTGACACGGCTGGGGAGGAAATTGCGAGTTCATAGGCGACCCTATGCGCTACTTCCTTCTCCTTCTTGCCGTGGCTGCTTTTGCGCAGCCGAACCCGACGCACGTCGCTATGGACGGGCTTTTGAAGATTCGCTTCTTCCCACAGCGGGGGGAGTTCATGATGGCGGAGTCCGTGCCGGTGTTGTTCCCGCCGCCGGGGGAGACGAAGGCCCGGCTGCTGATTAAGAAGGGCGGGGCGGCCGTGGTGACGAAGAACATGATCATCGAGCCGTGGCCGCCGCATACGGTGTTCGGCAATTTGAAGGCGGCCGATGGGCAGATGGGGTTTGGGCCGGTTGGCGCGGGGGACTACACGATGTCGGTGGAGATGGGCGGGAAGGAGATCAGCGCGTACAAGTTCAGCGTGGCGGTGGAGAAGGGCGGCGATGCGTTTGACCCGAAAACGGAAATGGTGAGGACCGGGCCGTGGTCGAAAGCCGCGTTTTTATTGGGGCCGGTGGAGGATACGGGGCAATCCGTTGAAGTGGGCATTTGGCTGAGCACGCGCGAGTTTGGGGGGACGCAGCGGCAGGTGCCGTACACGATGCACTTGCTGAGTGGGGCCAAGCAGATCGGGCTGGTGGAGGGAGTGGTGTCGGATTCGTCGTGGGAGTATTTTCATCCGGAAGTGCGGACGGGGCATGGCGGCGGGCCGGTGAAGTGGGGGACGTTGATGAAGGCGCCGGGCGCGTATACGTTGGAGCTGAGGGCGTTGGGGAAGACGGTGCGGAGCTACAAGTTCCAGGTGGCGGGCGGGAAGATTGCGCGCATTCCGCAGAACGAATTGGGGTATGCCGGGGCGGATGCGCTGCCGCCGCAATCGTTGATTGCCGATGTGCGGATGCAGGAGTTCTGGCTGGCTCCGATACAATAAACGGCGAATGAAACGCCGCCACTTTTTACTTGCTCCCGCGATTATTCCCGGTACCGCGCTTGGGTTGAACGGCGCGGTGGCGCCGAGTAATCGGACCACTGTCGCCATTATCGGCACCGGCAATCAGGGCTTCAACGATATGAAGGCCTACCTGCGCGACGAGCGCGTGCAGGTGACGGGGGTGTGCGATGTGAATCGCGAATCGCCTGGGTATTGGGACGGGGGGATTGCCGGGCGGGAGCCGGCGCGGAGTTGGGTGGAGTGGCACTACGCGCGGGAGAAGCGCGCGGGGACGTACAAGGGCGTGACGGCGTTCGACGATTTCCGGCAGGTGCTGGCGCGGGGCGACGTGGACGCGGTGCACATTGCGCTGCCCGACCATTGGCACGGGGTGGCGGTGACGGCGGCGGCGAAGGCGGGTAAGGATATCTATGGGCAGAAGCCGCTATCGCTGACGATTGCCGAGGGGCGGGCAATGGTGGAGGCGGTGAAGAAGTACAAGCGGATCTTCCAGTGCGGGAGCCAGCAGCGGAGCGATGTGCGATTCCGGAAGGCGTGTGAGATTGTGCGGAATGGGCGGATCGGCAAGTTGCAGAGCGTGCTGTGCGGGTTGCCCGGTGGCATTCCGGACTTCGGCAAGACGGCGCACCGGCAGGAGCCGGAGCCGGTGCCGGAGGGGTTCAACTACGACATGTGGCTGGGGCCCGCGCCCGAAGCGCCGTATGCGCCGGGGCGGTGCCACGTGAATTTCCGCTGGATTCTGGACTATTCCGGCGGACAGATTACCGACTGGGGCGGGCATCATCCGGACATCGCGCAGTGGGGCATGGGGACGGAGACGACCGGGCCGGTGGCGATTAAGAATGGCCAGGCACAGTGGGCGAAGGAGAAGCTGTACAACACGGCGACCGATTTCACGTTTGATGCGGAGTATGCGAATGGGGTGACGCTGACGGTGTCGAGCCGGGTGCGGGGCGGGGTGACGTTCCAGGGGACGGACGGGTGGGTGTGGGTGAACCGGGGGGCGATTGAGGCGAGTCCGCAGGCGCTGTTGGACTATGCGCCGGGGCCGTCAGAGACGCGGCTTTATAACAGCGAGAACCACTTCCGGAATTTCATCGATTGCGTGCAGACGCGGAAGGAACCGGTGGCGCCGATTGAGCAGGCGCATCGGTCGATTTCGATCGCGCATCTGGGGAACATTAGTTTGCGGCTGGGGCGGAACCTGCGATGGGACCCGGTGGCGGAGAAGTTTATTGGCGATGAGACGGCGAACGCGATGCTCGCGCGGCCGCTGCGCAAGCCCTGGACGTTGGAAGTGTGATTTCATAAAAGGCGAATGAAGCTCGCACTCCTCTTCGCCGCCACAACGATCGCTGTACTCGCGCAACATCCCGAGGCCATTCGCGAAGGCCGCCAATTGTTTGTTAGGAACTGCTCGGCCTGCCATGGCGACACGGCCAAGGGCGGGCGTGGGCCGGACCTGACGACGGGGGAATGGAAGCACGGCGGGTCGACGGAGGATCTGGTCCGGAATATCGTCAAGGGCATTCCGGGGACGCAGATGCCGCCGATTCCGATGCCGGATGCGGAGGCGCAAGCGATTGTTGTTTTTCTGCAGTCGTTGAGCGCGAAGGGCGGGGAGAAACCGACGGGCGATGAGGCGCGGGGGCGCACGCTGTTCTTCGGCGAGGGGAAGTGTTTTGGGTGCCACATGTTCGCCGGGCGGGGTGGGGTTTTTGGCCCGGATTTGACGAACGCGCGGGCGAGTATGAAGCCGTCGACGCTGGTGGAGCGGATGGGCCAGATGATCCGCACGGTGGAGGTAAGCCCCGGTTTGCAAGGCGTTGTGAAGGGCGAGGACACGTTCACGATGCAGGTGATGGACGCGCGGCAGCGTTGGCACATGATCAACAAGCGCACGCTGTTGAAGCCGTTGGCGAAGAAAGAGACGGCGCATCCGGCGCTGCCCGCGGCGGACCGCAACGACATTGCCGGGTTCCTGCTGAAGGCACCGATGGTTTACGACGAGAATGCCGCGTGGCAGCCGGCGCCGGACTTCAACGTGAGCTTCGCGCGGCTGCAGAAATCGGCGGCGGAGCCGCAGAACTGGTTGAGCTATTGGGGCGATCTGCGGGGGACGCACTTCTCCGGACTGAAGCAGATTACGCCGTTGAACGCGCCGAATTTGAAGAGTGCGTGGACGTATCAACTGGGCGGCAACACGGTGGAGACGACGCCGCTGGTGGTGGACGGGATGATGTTCGTGACCGGGCCGTTGAACAACGCAACGGCGCTGGATGCGAAGACCGGCCGGGCGCTGTGGCAGTATACGCGGCGGCTGCCGAAGGTGGCGAGCCACTGCACGGTGATGACCAATCGCGGGTTCGCCATTCTGGGCGACCGGCTCTATATGGCCACGCTGGATACGCATCTGGTGGCGCTGGATGCGAAGTCGGGCAACGTGATCTGGGACATCGAGGTGGACGATTACAAGAAGGGGTTTTCGATTACGCACGCGCCGCTGGCGATTGATGGGAAGATCATCGTTGGCGTGACTTCGGGCGAATGCGCGCTGACCGGATGGGTGGACGCCTACGACGCGCGGACGGGCAAGAAGCTGTGGCGGACACATTCGACGCCGCAGCCGGGCGACCCGAACCGGAAGACGTGGAACCCGGAGACGTCGGCCGATTTCGGCGGTTCGCCGACGTGGACGACGGGCACGTTTGACGCGGATACGAATACGATTTTCTGGGCTACCGGTAATCCGGGGCCTGATTATGACGGCACTGTTCGCGCGGGCGACAACCTGTATTCGTGTTCGGTGCTGGCGCTGGATGCCAACACGGGGAAGATGAAATGGTGGTTCCAGTTCACGCCGCACGATGTGCATGACTGGGACGCGAACGAGACGCCGATGTTGATTGATGGCGTGATCAAAGGACAGAAGCGAAAGCTGCTGGTGACGGCGCAGCGCAATGGGTTCTATTACGTTCTGGACCGGAATACGGGTGAGTTTCTGGCGGGGCGCGAGTTCGCGAAACAAACGTGGGCGAAGGGGTTGGACGATAAGGGCCGGCCGATCGTGCTGCCGAATACGACGCCAACGCCGGCTGGAAATTATGTTTGTCCGGACGCGGCGGGGACGGCCAACTGGGGGTCGCCGAGCTACGATCCGGCGACGGGCTTTTTCCTGGTGAGCGTGCGGGAGGCGTGCGCGACTTATACGTCGGTGACGAAGAGCCCGGTGCCCGGGGAAGGCTTTACGGGCGGGGGCGTGGAGGTGGACCCGAAGGTGGGCGAGCCGGGGTTTGTGCGCGCGCTGGAGGCGACGACGGGCGCGCGGAAGTGGGACTTCCCGCTGCATATCGGTTCGTCGGCGACTGGCGTTGTGGGCACGGCCGGGGGCGTTGTTTTCGCGTCGTCGAACGACGGCAATCTGATCGCGCTCGATTCGAAAACGGGCAAGTATCTGTGGCACTACTACACGGGGGCCAAGATCATCACGTCGCCGATTTCCTACGCCGTCGGTGGCAAACAGTATGTCGCGATTGCCTCGCAATCGGCTATCTTCGTATTCGGTCTCTAATCCATGCTTCTCCCTAACCCCAAAGGCAACTATTCGTTTTTGAAGGGCATTGCGCCCTATTCCGCCGGCGCTGTGGCGGAGAAGGGATACGAGATCGTCCACGTCCGCTTCCAGCAGCCGGTGCCGCTGGCGCAGGGGTTCGACCGCGTGAAGGCGCATTTGCAGGCGGTGAAGCGGCCGGCGCAGGCGCTGTGCGCGATGGAGTTGCGCTCGCCCAAGCCGTTCACGTTTGCCGGGTTCGGCGAGTTCAACGGCAGCTATGTGGAAGTGCTGAAGTCGTGGAATATTTTCCTGGACGATTTGAACCCGGTGGCGCGGACGAATATTGCGCCGGAAATCGGCGCGCCGGCGGTGCCGTCGCTGTATGGGTTCAGCTACACGGTTCCTTCGACGCGGAAGGAGAAGACGTTTATCGTGGCGGGGGCGGGCGAGTTGCCAGAGGGGTCGTTGAAGCCGGAAGATGTCATCCGCAAGGGCGAGACGTCAAACGAGGCGCTGCGGGAGAAGACGCGGTTCGTGATGGGGCTGATGGCCGGGCGGCTGCAGGGGCTGGGTGTGGACTGGGCGCAAGTGACGACAACCGAAGTTTATACGGTGCATTCGGTGTGCAGTTTCCTGGCGAGCGAGATTATCCGGCCGCTGGGGAAGGCGGGGATTCACGGGATTACGTGGCACTATTCGCGGCCGCCGATTGTGACCATTGAGTACGAGATGGACTTGCGCGGGTGCGCGCGGGAGATTGTTTTGTGAGGGCTGCGCTGCTGCTGGCGGGGTGTTGCGCGTTTGCGAATGACGTCGTTTACCTGTGGCCCGAATCGCAGCGGGTGAAGGGCGAGGAGACGATTAAGAACGAGCGGGTGGCTTCGGTGCCGAATCCTTCGTTGACCGTTTTTCTGCCGGATGCGGCGGTGGCGAACGGGACGGCGCTGGTGATCGCGCCGGGGGGCGGGCACCATCATCTGGCGATCGACCACGAGGGGTATGACGTGGCGCGGTGGCTGAATAAAAAGGGCATTGCGGCGTTTGTGCTGAAGTACCGGCTGGCGAAGGCGGAAGGCGCGGATGGGTCGATCACGGTCGACAAAGAAGTGCGGGCCGATGGGCGGCGGGCGATCGAGATTGTCCGGCAGCGGGCGGCGGAGTGGAAGGTGAATCCGGCGCGGATTGGCATGATCGGCTTTTCGGCTGGGGGCGAGTTGGCGGCGTTGACGGCGATGCACTATGAAGCCGGGACGCGCCCGGATTTCGTGGCGCTCATCTACCCGTACATTCGGCCGGAGACGAAGAAGATCGACAAGAACACGCCGCCGGCGTTCCTGGTTCACGCCGATGACGATAAGCTTTCGGCCGCCATCAGCGCGGAGTATTATCTGGATTTGAAGAAGGCCGGGGTGTCCGCCGAGTTGCACGTGTACTCGGTGGGCGGACATGGCTTCGGCATGCGGGAACGGCCGCTGCCGGTGACGCAGTGGAAGGATCGGTTCGCCGATTGGTTACTGCGGCTCTACGCAGAATGACGCCGAGTCCATGGAGTTCGCGCCACTGATTGTGATGGTCAGGTTGGAGCGAATGATCGTTCCATCGCAGCGAGGCAACTGGATGCCGGGCGGCACCGGCGGAATCATGAAATTGACCTGATACACGCCTCCGCCAAAGCCGACCGACAGGAACGGTTTCCCGGTCAACGAAATGCCAGGCACGGGACGCGAGCCAGGTGCGTTGGCGCGATAGTCAAAGTGGACGTCGAAGTCCTGCACCGTTTCCTTACGCTGGAATTCATCGCTCCGCAGGACCGTGGCGCCGCCGCCGTATAGGTATGCCGCCACGCCGCCGCCGGGCTGGATGGGATTGTTCGCTTGCACCAGACGGCCGTTCTGAATGATGTTGGGCTGGCAGGCGCCGGCGTCGGGTGCGATGGCGAAGATGCTGGCCCAGATCAGCGTCGTATCGCAGGAGTTCAGGAAATGCAGATTGTCGGAAACCGCGCGGAAGGGAAATTCAGCGATGATCGCCGTGTTGTCGGACACCGTCAGAGTGCCCGTCAGGCCGCTCGGCAGATCTTCCGGGAACACGACGGTGAAACTGGTGATCGGCAGGCAGGATGTATCGGTCGCCGCGCACCCCGACTGCTGGAGGCCCGCGAGTTGTGTATCAATTGGCGCGCCGGAACTGGACCGGACGCGGAGGCGAAGCCCTTTTATTTCCGTCGGGTATCCGGTCGGGCCATACTCTGCCTTAACAGGGAGCCCTGACTTAGTCTCGATCCCGCTGACCGAGATCATGCTCAATTGCCCCGGTGCGGCGGTGATGAGGCTGGTTGGAAGACGATACCCCGTGGCCACCAATGCGCCAGGACGTGCATTCTGGGCGGAGAGGAGCGAAAGCGTGAAGACAGAGACGATAAGGCTGAAGCGTACGACCATGGTTCGGAGACGCGGCCCGAGCGCACATTGTCAGAGAAATCTTACGTTACTTCCGTAACTCTTCCACGAGGGCTTGGAGACCTTTGCGGCGGTATAGATTGACCAGGCGCTGCTCCTCCGGCGACGGGGGGACGAGTCGGGTGAGTCGCGGGTCCGACAGGTCGGCCCGGGAGGGGATCCAGTAGCCACCGTCGGCGTATTCGACGTTGTTGACGAACCCGGCCATGCTGTCGAGCACCAGGCGCGTGCCTCCGGTGTTGCGGACGCGGAGGGTAGCCGAATCGCGCAGGGCCGCGGAGCCTTTGCCCGCGAGCGGTTCGGCGTAGGGCACCGTGGCTGCGAAAAACTCCTGGCCATTCGTGTCCTTGAGAGCGAGGCCGATTTCGAGGTGCTTGATCGCCTTCGCCTCGCGGTTGCGGATTTCGAATTGGGGCGACTTTGCCTGATCCCCGGCGATACGCGCGGCCCCGGCCATCAGGTCCACAGGCGCACCGGGCATGCGCAGGAAGCTGAATTGCACTTCCTTATCCATCTCGTAATTCGTCGCGGGGGCATTGGCGGCTCGGGGCATCACACCGCGCCGGACTACCTGTACATCGACGCGCGGACGCGTTTCCTGTCGCCCCACGGCGGCGATGATTTCCTTTTGCAACGTGTCCGGACCGCGCGCTTCCAGCATCTCTTTAAAGTGCTTCCGGTCGCGCCGCGCTTCCAGTTCCCACACGGTCAATTGCCGCTGCGAGTTCAGCCGGTTCTCGCCGAAGAAACTAAGATCATCGAACAGAACGCCATCGAGCAGAACCTGCACCAGCGGCTCCGCACCGTTCGACATGGGTCGCACCATACGCAGGTCTATGCGCACCGGGAAATCGTCGCCGGGCGCAACGTCCAGCGCAGGCACCGCGACCGAGCCCTTGCCACCGGCCGAGACGTCTTGCGCCAGGACCAGCAGAGTGACGCCCTTCACGCGCTTCCCACTCAAATTTCGTAACCGCAACGAGGCGTGCAGATCCAGCATCACGGCGCCGCCGCGGGCCGTGCCCTTGGAGGGGCCAAGATCAAGCGACGCCACCGCCAGCGGGGAATCCTTCGGCAGGTTGATTTTCAACCCGCCGCGCAGATCCACGCCCGCTTCCTGCGCCACGCAGGCAACGCCCAAGGCCGCGAAGATGGCCCACTTACTCCACGTAAACATTGTTCACCGTAATCTGCCCGGTCTCTTCGTCCACATACTGCGCGCCGGCCGAACCCGTCGTACTCACCGTCACAACGGCCGCGCGGAAGTTCGCTTTCGGTCCCTGCAGTTCCATCCCCTTGTTACCATCCGACATGCCGACACCCCGTTCGCTGGCTTCGGCTACGATCGGATCCGGCACGCGCATCGCGGCCAGCTGTTCACTCTTCTTCGCCGCGTTCAGCCAGTAACCGATCGAAAGGAGAATCACGAACGCCGTTGCCAACGCCGCCATCCGCCAGGAAACACCGGTCGCCGGAGCGGCCTCGTCCACCGGCACGGCGTAGGCGCTGATCGCCTCCGACGCTTCCAAACCCAAACGCACATTGGCGCCCATCTCAGCCGCCAAACGGTCCCACTGCGCGCCGGAGGGCATCTCGTCGGCTTCCAATCGTACGGCCGACTTCACGTCCCCAAACAGAGCCACTTCGGCTTGGCACTGCACGCACCCGCGGACATGGCGATGCATGGTGAACCGCGTCCACCAGGGCAGTTCGCCGCCCGCGTATAACGCCAACTTATCAATGGAGGGGTGTTTCATGCCTTCCTCCTTTCCAGGTAGCGGCGAAACTTGATGCGCGCGTTGGCGATGTGACTGCGCACCGTCGCCATCGAACAGCCCATCTGCCGCGCCACTTCCTCAGCCGGTACATCTTCCACGTCCCGCAACAACAGCGCCGTCCGTTCCTTCGCCGTTAAATGCCGCAGGCCTTCTTCCAATCGTTCATTGCGCTCCCGACGCAGCACGGACTGCTCCGGATTCTGCTCGTATTCGGTGACCAGCGGGTCCACCAGCGAATCGATCTCCGTGAAATTCACCCGCCCGTGCCGCCGTAGAAAATCGATGGCGGTGTTCGAGGCGATGCGCGACAGCCAGTGCGCGGCCTTCTCCGGATCCTTCAACTGCTCGCTGCGCTGCAGCACCTTGATGAAGGCTTCCTGCGTTAAGTCCTGCGCATCCGCCACGTTACCGACAATGCGATAGATGATCAGGAACACACGACGCATGTGCTCCTGGATAAAGCGGTTCTGTAGCTCCGCCGTTTCCTGGCCCGGGTTGCCCGCCGTTTGACGTGCCGGATCGCTCATGTGCACCGTTAGCATCGCACCTACTAAGGCTTGACGAAGAAACATCTTCCAGCGTGCAAAGAAAATTCCAAGGGCCTTGCGTGCAGCTACCATGAATTATATGAAGGAAGTTGCCGTTGTGGGTGTCGGCAAGACGCCGTTTGGCGCCTTCGCCGCCCGTGATCTCCGCTCGTTAGCCGTCGAAGCCGTGCAAAACGCCCTTTCCGACGCCGGGATTGGTCCCGATGGCGTCCAGGCTTTTTACCTGGGCAACTTCGCCGGGCCCAGCTTTACCGGCCAATCGCACCTGGCCCCCTACGTTGCCGGGGCCGCCGGGCTGACTGGCATTCCCGCCACGCGGTACGAAGCCGCCTGCGCCTCCTCCGGCGCGGCCTTCCACGCGGCCTGGCAGGCGGTAGCCCATGGGGTATATGAGACGGTGGTCGTTTGCGGCGTCGAAAAAATGACGTGCCAGCCCACGGCGCGCGTGGCCCAGATCCTGGCCATGGCCGGCGACGTGGCCGCCGAGGGGATTCCGGGCGCGACGTTTCCGGCGATCTTCGCCATGATCGCCCGCCGCCACATGCACCAGTACGGAACAACGCGCGAACACCTGGCCCATGTTGCCGTGAAGAATCACGCCAACGGCGCCACCAACCCCTACGCGCATCTGAAAAAGATCATCACACTGGAGCAGGCGCTGGCCGGAAAGCCGATTGCGGAGCCGCTGACTTTGTACGATTGCTCGCTGGTGAGCGATGGCGCGGCCGCGGTTGTGATCAGTTCGCGGGCGGGCGCGGTGAAGGTGTTGGCGTGCGCCCAAACCTCGGACCACGTCGCGCTGGCCGACAAGGCCGACATCACCCATCTGCCCTCCGTGCAATCGGCCGCGCGGCAGGCGTACGCGATGGCGCGGCTCACTCCGAAAGACATCGATTTCGCGGAAGTTCATGACTGCTTCACGATCGCCGAAATTCTCGCCGTCGAGGAGCTTGGCTTCTGTAAAAAAGGCGAAGGCGGCCCGTGGAGCCAGGCGCAGCCGATGCCGATCAACCGCAGCGGCGGGCTGAAAAGCAAGGGCCATCCGGTGGGCGCCACGGGCGTCGCGCAGATTGCCGACGTGACGCTGCAGATCCGCGGCCAGGCCACCGGGTGGCAGCTCGCCAAGGCCGACATTGGCCTGGCGCAGAACCTCGGCGGGTCCGGCGCCACCAGCGTCGTTACGATCCTGGGAAAGGGAAACTGAAATGACCGTCTACTCGGAAACCCTCGTGTGGTCGCCCCCGGCCGAACTGGCCGCGCTGGCGCCGTATCAACTGCTGTTGGTCGAGCAGCCCGAAGGCCCACGACTGCTCGGCCGCGCCGTTCCGGGCGAGCGCCTGGAAATTGGCGACAATGTAGCAATTGACTCCGTCGTCGACGGGGTTCACCTGTTCCGGAAAAACTCATGAAACTCGCCTCGCGGATGGACCGCATTTTAATTGAGACCGCCTTCGAAGTATTGGTGAAGGCGCGCGCGCTGGAAGCGCAGGGAAAGAGCGTCGTTCACCTGGAGATTGGCGAACCGGATTTCGAAACGCCGCCGCACGTGATCGCCGCCGCCAAGCAGGCGCTGGACGACGGCTGGACCCACTACGGCCCCACGCAGGGCTACCCCGATTTCCGGCAGGCCATTGCCAATCACGTCAACGAAACGCGCGGCATCCAGGCCGGCCCGGAGCACGTTTGCGTGGTGCCCGGCGGTAAGCCCATTCTGTTCTTCCCGATGATGGCGCTGCTGGAAGAAGGCGACGAGGTGATCTACCCCAACCCCGGCTTCCCGATCTATGAATCGATGATCCGCTTCCTGGGCGCGACGCCGGTGCCGATGCCGCTCGTCGAAGATCGCGGCTTCAGTTTCGACCTCAACCGCTTCAAAGATTCGCTCACCGACAAGACCAAGATGGTGATCCTGAATTCGCCGCAGAACCCCACTGGCGGCGTCATCCCGGCCGAAGACATCAAGGTGATCGCCGACCTCGTGCGCGACCGCGACCTGGTGGTTTTGAGCGACGAAATCTACTCGCGCATCTACTACGACGAAAAGCCGATGTCGATCGCTTCCCTGCCCGGCATGCAGGAAAAGACCATTATTCTGGATGGTTTTTCGAAGATCTACGCGATGACCGGCTGGCGTTTGGGCTACGGCGTCATGCCCACGTGGCTGGTGGACCCGGTCAACAAACTGATGGTCAACTCCAACTCCTGCACCGCGTCGATGGTGCAGCGCGCGGGACTCGCCGCGCTTACCGGGCCGCAGGACGCGCCGCTCGCCATGGTGGCCGAATTCCGCAAACGGCGCGACGCGTTCATCGCCGGGCTGAACACCATTCCCGGCTTCCGCTGCCCGGTTCCGCAGGGGGCTTTCTACGCGTTCCCGAACATCGAAGGCACCGGCCGCACGTCGAAACAGCTCGCCGACGAACTGCTCTACGAGGCTGGCGTAGCGTGTTTGAACGGCGGCTCATTCGGCCAGTTCGGCAACGGCTACGTGCGCTTCTCCTATGCCAATTCGCTTGAAAATCTGATGGAAGCGGTCGACCGGATGCGTCGATACCTGACGAAATAAATGCGCCTCGCACTGGTTATTTTTCTCGCCGCCCTCGCCTCCTGTGTATCGCTCAAGGAGGACACCGCCATTGACCGTCTGCGCCCCTGCAAGCACAGCGAGGGCTCGACCGAGGGCTACTGCGGCACCTTTGACGTGTGGGAGGATCGCGAGGCCAAAACGGGCCGCAAGATCGCGCTGAAGATCATCGTCTTCCCGGCGCTGAAACGCAAGGCCGCCAAGGACCCTCTGTTCTTCCTGGCCGGCGGGCCGGGCCAGGGCGCGGCGGCCATTTCCGGGATGGGCCGCGAGATGATGCGGCGCATTGGCGCCGATCGCGATCTGGTCTTCGTCGATCAACGCGGTACGGGCAAATCGAACCCGCTGGAGTGCAAGAACGAGAAAGACGGCGAGGACGAGGACGAGGACGCTACCGAAGAGGCCTACCTGAAGCGCATGCGGGCATGCCTGGAGAAACTGCAGCCCAAGGCGGATCTGACCAAGTACACCACCACCATTGCGATGGACGATCTGGACGACGTTCGCCAGTTTCTGGGGTACGGCAAGATTAATCTCTACGGCGGCAGCTACGGCACGCGCGCCGCGCTGGTCTACGCCCGCCGCCACGCCGCCCATACGCGCGCGGTCATCCTGGATGGCGTGGCCCCAACGGACATGCAGATTCCGCTCTACATGGCGCGCGACAGCCAGCGCGCGCTGGATCTGTTGTTCCGCGATTGCACGGCCAACAAGGCTTGCAATGAACGCTTCCCGCGCCTCCGCGAACGGCTCGAGGCTCTGCTCGCCGCGCCCGCGAAAAAGATCACCTACACCCATCCGCGCACCGGCGCGCAGAAGTCTGTGGACGTCCGCCGGCTGACGCTCAGCGGCGTGTTATTCGCTTCGTTGTATAGCCCCAAGATCGCCTCTCTCGTGCCGCTATTGATCGACCAGGCCGAGAAGGGCAACTACACCGGCTTCTTCGCCCTCGGTTCCGCATTTGATCCCTCCGCCACTACCATCGCCCAGGGCATGCATTTCTCCGTGGTGTGCGCCGAAGACGCTTCGCGCGTGGCACCCGGCGCCATTGCGAAGGAGACGGCCAGTACATTTCTCGGTGCCGAGATGGCCCAATGGCGCATGGATACCTGCGCGTTCTGGCCCAAGGGGAAGGTGG
>JBIKOG010000357.1:0-6125 GCA_044358225.1 Bryobacteraceae bacterium
CCCGTGACGCCACCCTCCTGGGGCCAGCAAACCGCCACGCAGTGGAAGAACGCGAAACACATCACCGTGCCCGCCACCGGCCACGGCGCCGCCATCGCCGGCTGTGTGCCCAAGCTCATGGCGCAGTTCCTGAACGAGGGCACTGCCGCCAATATTGACGCCGCCTGCGTCCAAAACGTCAAACGCCCGCCCTTCTTCCTCGGACCCGCCGGACCGGACCCCATGCAATGATCCACGCTAAGAATCTAAACAAAAAATTCGGTGATTTTGTCGCCGTGGACAACGTCAGCTTCTCCGCGCCCGACGGCGCCGTCACCGGACTGCTGGGCCCCAATGGCGCCGGCAAAACGACATCGCTCCGCATGATCTACGGCCTCATGAAGCCCGGTGGCGGCAGTGTGGAAATTGACGGCATCGACATGGTGGCCAAGCCGCTCGACGCACAAAAGCGCATCGGCGTTCTGCCCGATCTCTCCGGCCTCTATCCGCGGCTTACCGCCCGCGAACACATCATCTACTACGGCCAGTTGCAGGGAATTGAGAAGGCCGAACTCAACCGGCGCATCGCTCATTGGATCGAGATTCTCGATCTGTCGGGCATCATCGATCGCCGCGTGGCCGGCTTCTCCCACGGCGAACGGACGAAGGTCGCCCTCGCCCGCGCCATCGTCCATGACCCGCAAAACATTTTGCTCGATGAACCCACCAACGGTCTTGACGTGATGAGCACCCGCGCCGTGCGCGAACTCATCCGCCACTTGCGCGCCGAAGGGCGCTGCGTCGTTTTCTCCAGCCACGTAATGCAGGAGGTCTCGGCGCTCTGCGACCGCATCGTCGTCATGGGCCGCGGCAAAGTGGTGGCCGAAGGCACGCCCGAAGAACTGCTCGCGCTCACCGGGATGACGTCGCTTGAAGACGCTTTCGTCAGCCTCGTCGGCCCCCACGGAGAAGCCGCATGAACAAGATCTGGATCGTCGCCGTCAAGGAATGGACCGACGGCTTTCGCGACCGCCGCTCGCTCTATACGCTTCTCATCAGCGCGCTCTTCGGGCCGCTCATGATCGGCTTCATGTTTTCGCAAATTGCCAGCCAACAGAAGGGGGCGCAGGAGATCAAGATTCCCGTCGTCGGCCGTCAGCATGCACCGGTGTTGATCAACTGGCTCACGCAGCAATCGGGCGTCGAAGTGGTCGACGGCCCGGCTGATCCGGAAGCCGCCGTCCGCGACCGCAAGTCCGATTTTGTTCTGGTTATTGAAAAAGAGTTTGCGGAGAAGTTTCGGGACTCCCGCCCCGCGCCGGTGCAGGTGGTGTCCGACGTCACCAGCCAGTCCACGCGCTCCAAAGTGTCCCGGCTGAATAGCCTGCTGAACGGTTTCAGTAGCGAGATGGGCGGCATGCGACTGATGGCCCGTGGCGTCAGTCCGGTCATCGTCAGCGCGTTGAAAGTGGAGCAGATCGACATCGCCACGTCGCAGCAGCGCGCGGCCATGATTTTCAACTTTATCCCCATGTTCCTGGTGATTTCGCTCTTCACCGCCGGCATGCCAATCGCCAGTGATTCGACAGCCGGCGAACGCGAACGCGGCTCGTTGGAGCCACTGCTGCTGAACCCCATTCCCCGCTGGCAACTGGTGACGGGCAAGTGGATGGCCGCGATGGGCGCGGCGCTGCTCGGCATGTTGCTGACACTCGCGGTGACGCTCGTGATGCTCTCCCGCCTGGCGCTCGAAGAACTGGGCATCCGCAACCACGTCGGCACCGGCCAGTTGATTCTGCTCCTCGCCGCCACCGCGCCCATGGCCCTGCTGGCACCCGCCGTGCAGATGTTCGTCAGCTGCTTCGCCAAGTCGTTCAAGGAGGCGCAGAGCTACCTGGGGCTGTTGATGATCGCGCCGACGATTCCCGGCATCGCCGCCGTCTTCTACCCGCTCACGAACCGCCCCTGGCTGCACCCCATCCCGGTGCTGGGCCAATATGCGATGGTGACGGAGATCCTCGGCGGTAAGGCGCCGGAGCCGCTCATGCTGGTCGCCGCGACGCTCACCGCCGCGATCCTTACGGCGGCGCTGTTGAGCCTCGCCACACGGCTGTTCACTTCGGAAAAGATTATCTTCGGACGATAGCTCATGCGCGCCTGGCTGCTGCTTTTCGCTGTTGCACTGACCGCCCAGAACGCCCATCTGGAACAGGCGCTGGCGAACGAAGTGAAGCAGCTCAAGGAGCGCGAAAAGTACTTCTACCGCGAGCACGCCGAACATCGCCGGCCCAACGGGCAGTTGAACTGGACGCAAGATTACGAGTGGGTATACCTGGAGGGTGAACCGTTCCGCCGGCTGGTCGCGCGGAATGGAAAACCGTTAATGGGCAAGCTCGCCAAGGAAGAGGCGGAGCGGCTGCGCATGACGGCCGCGGAGCGCCGCAAACACGCCGCCAGGCCGAATCCACGCGTCATCTCCGTCGGCAACCTGAGCGGTAAAGTCATCCTCACGGAGATGGATCACACAGAGGTTGGCGAGGAGGAGATCGACGGCCGCAAAGTATGGGTCATCCGCGCCGAACGGAAGCCCGGCCACGAGCACGTCGCGTATCGGATGACGTTCTGGATCGACCAGCAGGAGCACACGCTGGCGCAGTTGAAGTATGAAGTGATCGGGCGCGGAGTGGACAGCCTGCCCGGCTCGTGGCTGACGACGCGCTACTTCCGCTTCGCCGAGAATCTCTGGTTCAAGCAGTCGCTCAACGGCGAGTTCCAAACCGGCCCGCCGCGTCCGCGATCCCGCTGGCGGCAATCCCACACGTTTCGGGACTTCCGGAAATTTGATGCGGAGTCGACGGTTACGTTTCAGGAGCCGTAGGCGAGCAGCCCTACTTCTTCCGCCCCACCTTCTCCATCGCCCGCTTCACCGCCCCCATCACCGTCTCCTCCACATCCTCCGTGTACGGCCCCGGATTCCCGTAGTAAATATGGCTCTCCACCGGCTCATACCCGCCCTCCTTCAACACCCGCTTCGACACGATATAACTCATCACGTCGTTCGTATACCCCGCCACAATCGTGTCTTCCGAAGGAAACTCCTTCTTCACCCGCAACGCATAATCCACCACCACCTCCCCGCCCATCCCAACAACCGTCACGCCCTTCCCGAACCGGAACGCCTGCACCGGATACGGAATCGTCGTCACCGGCCGCCCCGCGTCATAGGCCCGCAACATCACCTCCGCCCGCCGCTGCTTGAACCAGTTCGTCCCCTTCAACTCCTCCTCAAACTGCGCCCGCGTATGCGGCGCAAATGCCAACTCCGTCATCTGCCACGACGCCCGCACCGGCCCGCTCACCGTCTTCATCGAACCCGCCAGCACCGCCGAAACGGTCGCCGCCAAACTCTTCCCATGCTTCTCCACCAGCTCATACGTCCCGCGCGGCTGCGGATTCGCGTCGCCCCCGCACAGCAACATAAACATCGCCGTCACGCCCGGATTCGCCGACTCCAACTCCCGCTGCGCCACGCCCGCGTAATCCCCATGCACCAAATACAAATCCCCGCCCAGCGTCGTATTGTGGCAGGCATACCCAAACAGCACCGCCCGCAACTTTCCCGCCGGCGTCGTAATCCGAAACACTGGCACGTCCTGATCCACCGGCCCCGTGGGATTCAGACTGTTCTTGATCACCCCATCCACCGCCAGCCGCCGGTTCATCGCAAACGTCCCCGTGCCATGCCCCACCGTCACTTCGGCCGGCTGCAAATCTCCCAGCGAAGCGCCCACCACCGCCACCATCTTCTCCACCAGCCCGTTGCCGTATTCGACAATCGCCGCCTTCTGCTCCGGCGTCAGATCGAACATCGTCTCCAGGTTGTCCCGCACCGTCGGCCCGCTATGCGTATGCGACGAGTTGATCATCAACTGCGCCCGCCGCAGCCCGTACTTCTTCTCCACCTCCGCGCCAATGCGCTCGGAGATCTGCCGCGACATCCCGATCAAATCGGTCGTGACGATGACAACCTTCCCATTCTTCTTATCCTGGAACGCCATCGCCTTCGCCCAGATGTCGAGTTTCACACCCTCCGACGGCTTCTTCCGCGACGCATAGCCCGACAGGTAAATCGGCTTCTCCGGCGTGATTTTGATCCGCCCGATGCCCACCTGCAAATCACCCGCCACCACCGGCAGCGCAAATACCAAGCCCAGCAAAACTCGTAACATGTCCCGCAGCATACCAAACCCAAATTCGAGTCAAAATAGAAAAACGCATGTTCCCGCTCCTGCTCGCCCAATTTCTGGTCGCCTCAGACCCGCGGTCCATGCAAACCATCCAAAAGATCTTCGCCGTCCCCGCGCCGAAAAACTCCCTCGTCTGCCAAATTGAAACCATGGCGCCGCGCCTCGGCTTCTCCCTCATGCATTGGTCCGGCTTCAATCTCAGCATCCCCATGAAGCAGTTCCCCGAGACCGCCCCCACCCAGCTCGCCCTCGCCATCGAGATCACGCCCAAGGGCGGCAAGCCTGTCTATCTCGGCGAACGCTTCGGCGTCCCGCCGCCCGCCGAGGGGCTGAAGTATCCCAAGGGCGCCGACGCCACCTACATGGGCGGCTACTACCTCGGCCCGGGTGACTACCGCGTCCGCTTCTACGGCGGTGACAACCGCAACCACGAGTGCCGCAAAGAGTGGTCTCTGAAAGTCCGCGCCGGCAAGATCCCGCCCCGCATGGAGCCAGATCAGATCAGCGCCGTAGGCGACGAACGCTGGCGCGGCCTGAACAAGTCCAACCCGCCCAACCGCCTCACCATCGTCCTCGAAGCCGCCCCCATGAGCCCCCGCCGCGCCATGGTCCGCCTCTCCTCCTACGATCGCAGCATCCTCCTCACCAGCCTGACGACACTCCTCGATCAAACCAAAGCCACCGACGCCACCGTCGTCGCCGTCGACCCGCGCAACCGCAAAATCATCTACCAAACCAGCGATTTCACACGCCGCGAACTCGGCCGGCTCGCCCGCGCCGTCGCGGAAGTCAACCTCGGCGTCGTGTCGCTCGAAACCCTCAAAGGCCCCACCTCCACCCAGTTCATGGAAACCGTCCTCACCACCATCCAGGACCCCGCCGCCAAGTCAGACGCTGTTGTCTTCCTCGGCCCCATCTGGAGCTGGCAAGGCAAGGTGACGCAAAAAATTCGCGAACTCGCCCAGGGCCTCCCCAACGCCCATTTCCTCGGCCTCACGCGCTTCCCCGGCATGCCGGACAATCTGGTGGCTCAGGTCGTCAAAGCCGCCAACGGCAGCGCCAAACAGCTCTTAACTCCATCCGATTTCGCCAAGGCTCTCGAAAAAGTAAAATGAAAACCCTGCTAACCGTCGCGCTGTTCTCCGCTCTAACCCTGGCCGCCCAGGAACCCGTCCGCTTCACCGCCCAGGACGGCTGGAATATCTACGGCGACCTCTATGGCAAAGGCCCCCGCGCCGTCCTCCTCGTCCACGGTGGCCGCTTCAACAAAGACAGCTGGGCCAGGCAGGCCGTCGCCATCGCCCGCGAAGGCTTCACCGTACTGGCCATCGACCTCCGCGGCGTCGGCATGTCGAAAGAAGGCCCGGCCGGCCGCCGCAACGATATTGCCATGCCGCTCGATCTCCTCGCCGCCATCCGGTTCCTCCAAGGCAACGGCGCCAAGAGTGTGTCGATCGTCGGCGCCAGCATGGGCGGCAATTTGGCGGAGGAGGCATTCCGCGTCTCCAAGCCCGGCGAAATCGACCGTATCGTTTTCCTGGCCCACGGCGCCTTCGGCCCGCCCCAAGCGCTGAAAGTGAAAAAGCTCTTCGTGGTAGCGAAAGACGACATGGGCCCCGGCAACGTCCCCCGCCTGAAGCGCATTCAAATCCAGTACGACCAATCGCCAGACCCCAAGGAACTGCTCGTCCTCGACGGCGACGCCCACGCCCAGTTCCTCTTCGAAACCAACCAGGCCGACCGCCTCCTCCAAGCCATCCTCAAATTCCTGAATAATTAGGTCGCGGTAGGGACGAATCTCACGACCCGCCCCCCGCACAGATCCGTACGAGCGGCACTACCGCATACGGCTCCTACCGCAAATAAGTAGCGTCAAAACGATCGGCGGGATACGGGTGC
>JBIKOG010000461.1:0-2883 GCA_044358225.1 Bryobacteraceae bacterium
GCTGTTCAGCGGAGAGTTCGATTGGCGGAGCAACGCGCATGAAAGTCCAGCACCTCAATTGTAGAGGCGTCGGAAATCGAATACTGGTTACAATTACCGAAGCACTACACTAGGCTCTCTACATCTACTTTCATTTGGGATCTTCGGCTTCAAGGTGGACGGTGTCGGAGCCAGAACCGATTTGCTTTTACCGGAGCGCCCTATCGGACGCGAAGAGGCTGCGTTCAGTGAGGGCCTAGTGCTCACTGAGTGGAAGTTGGCAAGAAAGGCTTCCGACGCCGCTAAGCAGTTTCAGAACGCGATGCATCAGGCGGAACAATATGTAGATGGCGTTCTGGCCGGCGTTGAACTCCGTCGGTACCGGTATCTAGTGGTCGTGTCAAAACAGCAGTTAGCCGTACCGCCTGACGGAAAACGTGACGGAGTGGTTTACCGCAACATCAATATCGCTGTTGACCCAGAGACACCCTCGAGATCTTAGTGGATCCAAATCCGCAATCTAGCGCAGTCCCTTCGGTGTCGAGCTTCCAGTGGGCCGGCGCTGCGCGTCGGGCCGTTGATTCTTCAGCCCGTGCCCTGCATTCCCGATTCAGGCATGGTTGCCTTTCGCTGTGGATAATCGCTGTGGACGATTTTGCCAAAATACGAATTGGGGTTTTCGAGCTGGCGGGCGACGTCCAACGCAAACCCTGCCGCACTTTTTAGCCACACAGAGAGAGCAGAAGGAGTGTACGCATACCCTTATTATGCTTAAAATTTCTTACGGTAGCGTGAACACCATCAGTGAATCGGAATAGGTGTTGTTGTATTTGTTGCCGCCGCCGGCGGCGATGACGATGTACTGCTTGCCGGTTTTGGCGCTGTAGAACGTCATGGGATTGGCGTGGCCGCTGGCGGGAAGGCGGGTTTCCCAGAGCTTTTTGCCGGTGTCTTTATCGAAGGCGCGGAAGCGGCTGTCGTTGGACGCGGCGATGAAGACCAAGCCGCCGGCGGTGACGAGCGAGCCACCGAGATTGGGCGTGCCGGTGGGGGCGATGCCCTTCTTCGTCAGCTCGTCATATTCGCCGAGCGGGATGCGCCAGCGGAACTCGCCCTTGTCCAGATCGATGGCGGTGAGGTGGCCCCAGGGGGGCTGTTGGCAGGGGTAGAGATTGGGATCCCAGAAGCGGGAGCTGTTGGTGCCGACGCCGCGGTTGCGGTAGGGCACGAGCGAGCCTTCGGGGCGAGGTTCCTGGCGGAAGACCATGCCGACGTCCATGGAGTTGACGTAGAGGGTGCGGGTCTCCGGATCGAACGAAGCTCCGCCCCAGTTGGTGCCGCCGTTGGTGCCGGGGAAGAGGACGGTCGTCTGCAGGCCGATGGGGGTGAAGAGGGGCTTCAGTTGGGCGCCCTTCAGGATCTCTTCGCAGAACTTGCGGGACTCGGGCGTGACGTTGGTCAGCTCCTCGGGCTTCATTGACTGGCGGGCGAAGGGGGGCGGTTTGGTGGGGCGGGGCTGGGTGGGCCAGGCGGCTTCGCCGGGCACGTCGGAGGCGGGGACGGGGGCCTCTTCGATGGGAAAGATCGGCTTGCCGGTGGCGCGTTCGAACAGGAATGTATAGCCGGTTTTGGCGACCTGGGCGACGGCGTCGACGACCTTGCCGTCTTTCTTTACGGTGACGAGCGCGGGCTGGGCGGGGAGGTCGTAATCCCAGATGTTGTGGTGGATGGTTTGGAAGTGCCAGACGCGCTGGCCGGTGGCGGCGTTGAGGGCGACGACGGAATCGCCGAAGAGGTTGGCGCCTTTGCGGCCGGCGGCGTAGTAGTCCGGGGAGGGGCTGGTGAGAGGGAGGAAGACGAGGCCGCGTTTTTCGTCGAGGGACATGACGGACCAGACGTTGGTGCCGCCGCGATCCTTCCACGAGTCGCCGGCCCAGGTGTCGTTGCCGAACTCGCCGGGGCGGGGGACGGTGTGGAAGGTCCAGGCGAGTTTGCCGGTGCGGATGTCGAAGGCACGGACGTCGCCGGAGGGGCCTTGGGGGTCGCCGTCGGAGACCCAGGCGCCGGTGATGACGAGGTTTTTGTAGATGACGGGAGGGCTGGTTACGCCGTAGCCGCGGTCGGGGAATTTGTCGGCTACGCCGGGGCGGAGGTCGATGGAGCCGTTGGCGCCGAAGGCGGGGTCGGGCTTGCCGGTGGCGGCGTCTATCGAGTACATGCGGCCGGCCTGGGTGCCGTGGAGGATGCGTTTGACTTTGCCGTCGGTCCAGTAAGAGCAGCCGCGGGAGATGAAGAGATTGGCGGATTTGGTTTTGTCGATGTCGGGGTCGAAGGACCAGAGTTGTTTGCCGGTTTCGGGTTCGACGGCGACGACGCGGTTAAAGGGGGTGGTGAGGTACATGACGCCATCGACGACGAGGGGGGTGGTTTCGAAGGCGGTGCGCATGAGGAGAGTTTTGCCGTCGGAGATTTCGCCGGTGTGGAAGGTCCAGGCGGGGGTGAGTTTGGCGACGTTGGCGCGGGTGATTTGTTTGAGGGGGGAGTATTTCTGGCCGCCGGGGTCGCCGCCCCAGGTGGGCCATTGTTGGGCGTTTATCAGGGGGAGGGCTGCCAGGAGGAGAAGGCGCATAGGGGTGTTATATCATCTGCGCGGGTCGGGCTGATGGAAATTGGGCCTTCCACTCTGCAGTGCCTGTGAACAACTGGTGCTACTTACTGACCCTGTACTTTTGGCGCAAAAAAAGAGGGATCTTTGTTGATCCCTCTTTTTTCATACTTCCTCTCCAGAAACCACACTCCGAACCCAGTGATTAGGCGGGGTGTGGCTCTGGAGGTATCCAGGTTGAAGGCACTATGCCGGTACAAGTTGAAACCCCTGCTGGGCGGCCTGTTTGGCGAGGGCTT
>JBIKOG010000462.1:0-2881 GCA_044358225.1 Bryobacteraceae bacterium
TCGCCCGCCCATCGCGCCCGTCCAACCAGGCAATGTAGATCGTGCCATCCGGCGCCACCGCGGCCGTCTGAAACCCATGCGAAGCGGGCTTCGTATCATCGTTCACCGTCACCGCCGGACTCCACGCCGTCCGCATCGTCCCTGCCCGCGAAAACCGGATCCCGCCCGACTCCGGGTTCTTCGGATCCCGCCCGTTCCACACCGCGTACATCGTCGATTCATCCGGCGACGTCAGCAACTGCGGCGAATTCTCCCCGTGGTCATAAACCTCTCCAGGAACATGATTCACCTTCATGGTTTCCGCAAAACTCTCGCCCAAGTCAAGCGACGACTGGAACACCAGATCCGCCCCGCCCCCCGGCGCCGGAACGGTCTTCACCAGCATCAATCCCTGCGCCCGTCGCGCATAAAACTTCGGGCTCTTTCCGGCGCCCAACGATTGCGCCTCCGGTTCAAACGAGGCCCGAAACCCCACCGGCCCGCCCTTCTCGGCGGCGCCAAGCAAAAACGCCGCGCAAGCGGCCACAGTCAAGCTCAGACGGAACATATCTCTCTCCCTGGAATTCGTAAAGTGCCAGAAACAAGCCGCAACTAAACAAAAACAGGAGGAGGCCGCTGAAACCGCGCCGCGTCATACCCGGCCACCACCGCAGCCCGGCTCTCGGCAGTAACCAACACATCCACCACGCCAGGCCACCCAGCAGAGGCCAACGGCGCCATCACCGCCACGCCCGTATCCGCTGCCAAAACAGGCGTCCCGGCACAAGCCATCCCGCACGGATGCCCCGCGCGAATCGAAGTCCCTGCACCCATCGGCTTCCGCCGGCAACAGGAATCCCGGCCATGCTTGCAGCACGCCATACCAGCCATGCCATCGGTCGCCGCCAACGCCACCACCGGAACCAGTTGCCCCAGCAAAAACAGCGCAAGCAACCACAGCGCCGGAATCCGGCGACGGCCTCGAGCAGCGCAAGTAGGAGCGGCGTCCATCATGCAGGCGAGCAATACCAGAGTAGGCCCCGCCCCCAACGCCAGTCAATCCGCATACCATGGAAGCAAATCATGCGCCTCCTCCTCTTCCTCCTCCCAGCGCTACTTCTCCCCGCCGCCGACTGGCCCCAATTCCGCGGCCCCAACGGCTCCGGCCTCTGCCCCGCCTGCGGCCCCCTCCCGACCGAATTCGGTCCCACCAAAAACGTCGTCTGGAAAACCGCGCTCCCCGAAGGCAAATCCTCCCCCGTCATCATCGGCGACAAAATCTTCCTCACCGCCTCGGAAGGCGACGATCTCCTCACCCTCTGCCTCAACCGCCAAACCGGCAAAGTACTTTGGCGCCAAGCCATCCGTGCCCCCAAACGCGAAGCCCAAAATTCCCTCAACCACCGCGCCGCCCCCACCGTCACCACCGGCCCCACCGCCGTCTTCTCCTTCTTCGCGGACTACGGCCTCGCCGCCTATACCCAGGACGGCAAACCCCTCTGGCAACTCCCGTTGGGCCCGTTCAATAGCCAACACGGCCTCGTCGCGTCCCCCGTCTACGCCGACGGCAAACTCATCCTCGTAGCCGACCAGGACACCGACGCCTACATCCTCGCCGTCCACGCCGCCACCGGCAAAATCGCCTGGAAATCCCCCCGCGAAGTCATCAACGGCTACGCCACACCCATCATCCACCGCCCCGCCAAAGGCCCCGCCCAAGTCATCGCCCCCGGGTCATACCAGCTCACCGCCTACTCCATCACCGATGGCGAAGCCGTCTGGTTCGTCCGCGGCCTCACCTGCCAACCCAAATCCGCCCCCACCATCGACGGCGACACTCTTTACTTCTCCGGCTGGACCTCCGGCAACGACTCCGGCCAGCAAGTCGACCTCCCCAACTACACCGAAGTCGCCGCCAAAGCCGACGCCAATAAAGACGGCAAATTCGCCCCCGAAGAACTCCCCCAACCCTGGAAGCCCACCGGCACCTGGCGCGCCGTCGATCTCGACCGCGACGGCCTGCTCAACGAACGCGAGTGGAACTTCTTCCGCACCCGCCGCGCGTCCCGTAACGCCGCCATGGCCATCAAGCTGGGCGGCCAAGGCAACGTGACCGACACCCACGTCCTCTGGAAGTACGAAAAGTCCCTCCCCGACGTCCCCTCCCCACTGGTCTACAACAACGTCGTCTATCTCTTCCGCAGCGGCGGCATCCTGACAACGCTAGACCCCAAAACCGGCAAAGTCCTAAAGCAAGGCCGCCTAACCGGAGCGCTAGAGGACTACTACGCCTCCCCAGTAGCCGCGGACGGCAAGATCTACATCCCCAGCGAGCACGGAAAGGTCGTAGTCCTCCGCGCGGCCGGCGACTGGGAGATCCTGGCGATCAACGATTTCGACACCGAAATTTACGCCACCCCGGCGATCGTCGACGGCGCCATCTACCTCCGCACCGCCCACACCCTCTACAAAATCAAAAATTAGGGACAGTCACCGCAATTACCGATTTCCCCCTACCCCTCAAACCCGTAAAACAAAGTCAGGAAACGCTACTCAAACACCCAAACCTCCACCGGATACCCCCCGAGAGGCCCAAACCCCAAAACCCGCACGCCCAACCGCTCCGCCTCCGGATCCGCAATCTCCTCAATCGCACCCAGCACCCCCGTCACAACAACCCGCCCTCGCCCCTGAAAACGCCCTCCACTCACCAACACCTCCCCCGGATACCGATACCCAAAAACCGAGACCTCCTCACAATCCCCCCGCAACACACCATCCCCATTCGCCATCCCCGCCACCGCCACCAACTCCCCCACCAACTCCGCCCTCCGCGCCACAGCCTCACAAACCCCCACCTCCCGAACCAGCGACCTCATCATCCGCCGCGCAAACCGCACCA
>JBIKOG010000064.1:0-33111 GCA_044358225.1 Bryobacteraceae bacterium
TCAACGTCCTCTGCCAAATCGCCATCGGCTACGTTCTCTGCTTCTTGATCACCCGCCTGCCGTTCAAACAACAGGCCCTCACTGCCGCCGCCACGCTCGCCGGTTACTGGGCGCTCTACCTCCTATTCCCCAGCCCCAACGGCCCATTTTCCCAATACGGTAACGTCGGCGCCGTGCTGGATTTGACCCTCCTCGGCTACAACTACTCCGGGTACTACACCACCCTGAACGCCATCGGCAACGGCATCACAATTCTCTTCGGCTGCTGGGCTGGCATGCTCTTCCAGTCCCAACACACCCACGTCGAAAAGCTGAAAATCCTCGCCATCGCCGCCGTCGCCTGCTTCACCTTCGGCTTCCTTCTCCAGCCCTTCAACCCCATGATCAAGCGCCTCTGGACGGTCTCCTTCACCTTCTGGAGCACCGGCTGGGTCCTGCTCATGCTGATCGCCTTCTACTGGATCATCGAAGTCAAAGGCCATAAGAACTGGGCCTTCCCGCTCACGGTGGTGGGCATGAACTCCATCTTCATCTACTCCCTCGGCCAGATCGGGATCAAGGGCTGGCTCGACCGTGGCCTCGCCGGCTTCACTCGCAAATTCGCCCTCTTCGGCGACCTCGGCATCATCCCCCACCAATTGGTGGTCCTCGCCTTCCTGTGGTATGCCTGCTATTGGCTCTACCAACGCAAAATCTTCCTCAAGGTCTGACCATGACTCGCCGCCACCTCCTGGCCTCGCTCGCCCTCCTGGGCGCCGGCCAGCGTTTGAAAATCACCAAGCTCGTCACCCGCAAACACACCATCGGGAACCGTGATTACCTGTTCCTGGAAATCGAAACGGACCAGGGCATCACCGGCCTCGGCGAAGGCTCCGTCTCCGGCCGCGTCGATATCGTCGAACAGGCCATCCAGTTCTACGCGCCCTACCTGACCGGCAAAGACCCCGGCGGCATCGAAGACCACTGGAACCGCAACTATTTCCAACTCTCCCGTTACCGCAACGGCCCCGTCCTCATGTCCGCTCTATCGGCCATCGATATAGCCCTCTGGGACATCCTCGGTAAACAACTCAGCCAGCCCGTCTGGCGGCTCTTGGGCGCCACCGAAGCCCGCCCGCTCCGCGCCTATTACAGCCACTGGAGCCAGACGCTCAACGATCGCACGCCCGCCAAAATCGAGGCACTCGCAAAGCAAACCCGCGCCGAAGGCTGGACCTGCATCAAGTGGGTGCTGCCCAAAGGCGGCACCGAACAGGAACGCCTCCACCGCCTGACCGCCGAAGTGGAAGCCGCCCGCAAAGGCGGCGGCCCGGACATGGAAATCGGCCTGGAAATGTGGGAGACTTTCTCGGTTCGCTCCGCCCTGGAATTCGCCCGCGCCGTCGCCCCCTTCAAGCCCATGTTCATCGAAGAACCCTTCTGGCGCGAAATGCCACAAGCCCTCGGCGAAATCGCGGCGAAGAGCCCCGTCCCCGTCGCCGGCGGCGAAGGCCTCATCTCCCGCTTCGAGTTCAAACAACTCCTCGACGCCCGTGGCGCTCAAATTATCCAGCCCGATGTCATCCACTGCGGCGGCATATCGGAAATTCGCAAGATCGCCCAACTCGGCGAAACCTACGGGGCCGAAATCTCTCCCCACATGTACTACGGCCCCATCGGCCACGTGGCCTCCCTGCAAGCCATGGCCTCCGCCCGCAACTTCCTCATCCAGGAATGGGACGCCGGCGCCACGCCAGCCTTCTCACCCCTGACGAAGAACACCTTCCCCCAAGCCATCAAGGGCGAAGTGACGCTCAACGACAAGCCCGGCCTCGGCCTCGAAATGGACTGGCCCCTCTGGCAGCAAAAGCACCCCTACAAAGGCGCCAGCCTCCGCCCGCCCGGCGGACGATAAACACAATGACCCGCCGCCAATTCCTGTCGACCACTGCCGCAGCAGCAGCAGCCACCAAACGCCCGCCCAACATCATCGTCATCCTCGCCGACGATCAGGGCTACGGCGACCTAGGCTGTTACGGCTCCCCCTACATCCGCACGCCCCACATCGACCGCATGGCCGCCGAAGGCCTCCGGTGCACCGACTTCTACGCCCAGTCTCTCTGCGGCCCCTCCCGCGCCGCCCTCCTCACCGGTTCCTACCCCGCCCGCAACAGCCTCAACTTCAACCATCTCCCCGGCGCCAAAACCGGCATCCACCCCCACGAAGTCACCATCCCCGAACTCCTCAAACAGGCCAACTACGCCACCGCCATGGTCGGCAAATGGCACCTCGGCGACGCGAAGCAGTTCCTCCCCACCCGCAACGGTTTCGACTCCTGGCTCGGCCTTCCCTACTCGAACGACATGTGGCCGTATCATCCCAAGGTCACTCGCACCGGCCCCGAAAACGCCACCGCAATAGCCGTCCGCGAACGCGCCGAAAGCACCGGCTTCGACGGCCAGGGCCAGCACTACCCGCCCGATTGGTTCCCTCCCCTCCCGCTCATGCGCAACGAAGAGGTCATCGAAACCAACCCCGATCAATCCACCCTCACCGCCCGCTACACCGACGAAGCCCTCCGCTTCATCGCCGCCAACAAAGCCCGCCCCTTCTTCCTCTACGTCGCCCACGCCATGCCCCACGTCCCCCTCTTCCCCGGCAAGGAGTTCGACGGCAAATCCCTCCGCGGCCGCTACGGCGACGCCATCGAAGAGCTCGACGCGAGCACCGGCCGCATCCTCGCCGCCCTCAAACAACACAAGCTCGATAACGACACGCTAGTCGTCTACACCTCCGACAACGGCCCCTGGCTCCCCTACGGCATCGACGCCGGTTCCGCCGGCCCTCTCCGCGCCGGCAAAGGCACCGTTTACGAAGGCGGCATCCGCGTCCCCGCCATCTTCCGCTGGCCCGGCCGCATCCCCGCCAATACCGTCACGTCTCAAATCGCCGCCACCATCGACTTCCTCCCCACCTTCGCCGCCGCCGCACAAATCAAGCTCCCCGCGGACCGCACCCTCGACGGCCACAACCTCCTCCCCCTCCTCACCGGAGCCACGAAACAAAGCCCGCACGACACCTTCTACTACTTCGACACCGCAATCCACTACACCCCCGAAACCGGCCGCCCCGCCAGCAACTCCAACCTCCTCGCCATCCGCCACGGCCGCTGGAAACTCCACCTGGCTTCCCGCGCCCTCTACGACCTCCAAAGCGACATCGGCGAAACCCGCGATCTCTCCGCCCGCGACCCCGAACTCGTCCGCCGCCTCACCGAAGCCGCCAACAAGTTCGTTACCTCTCTCCGCGCCAACGTCCGGCCCATCGCCGGGCTACCCTTATAATTGTTTCAATGTGGTTACAAAGGGCCTTTCTGTTGGCGTTCGCCCCAGCGCTCCTCTTCCCCCAACAAAAACCGACGCCCGAGCAGCCCGCCGCCGAACGCCGTACCGATCTCAATCTCCTCAACAAAACCGACACCGCTTCCGGCGAGTCGCGTCGCAATGAAAACGTCCAGTTCAACCTCATCGATAACAACGCCCTCAAAGAACTCAACGTCCGCCTCGGCACCACCGCCACGCTGATCGATGATGCCAAAGCCGACCGCAACTACTTCGGTGCCGAATACGGCAACAAGCCAGGCAGTCCCATCCACCTCGCCCCGTCCAAACCCACCCACATCCACGGCGCTATCTTTGAAACCCACGGCAACAGCGTCCTCAACGCCCGCAGCTTCTTCACCGTCGGCCCACTCCGCCCCGCCCACGAAAATCAATACGGCGCCAACATCGGCTTCCGGCCCTGGAAAGGCGCCGCCGTCACGCTCGACGCTGGCCAGCAGAAGCTCCGCGGCAACGTCAACGGCAACATCGTCGTTCCAAAAGCCGACGAACGCACCCCCCGCGCCACCGATCCCGCCGTCCGCCAGATGATTCAACGCTACCTCGACGCCTTCCCCAAAGAACTCCCCAACCGTACCGACATCAACGAACGCGCCCTCAATACCAACGCCCCGCAAAACCTGAACGACGACAACGCCTCCGTCCGGCTCGATCAACAGCTAAACAACAAACACTCCCTCAACCTCCGCTACGCCTTCACCTCCCAAAACCTCGACGCCTTCCAACTCGTCGCCGGCCAGAACCCCGACACCACCACCCGCGCCCACACCGCGCAGATCTCCTGGGCCTTCCTCAAGTCCCCCCAGACGTCCTTCCTCACCACCGCCATGTTCGACCGCGTCGGCTCCCTCCTCGTCCCCGAACCCAACGCCGTCGGCCCGCAAGTGAATTTCACCAACGTCATCACCACCCTCGGCCCCGGCTCCAACATCCCCATCGACCGCGCCCTGAACCGTTTCCGCTACGGCACGGCCATGAAACAAACCAAGGGCCGCCACAACTGGTACGCCGGTTTCGACTACAGCCGCCGCCGTTTGAACGGCACCGAAGCCTCCAGCACCCGCGGCAATCTCTACTTCCGCAACGACCTCGGCCGCACCGTCATGGAGAACTTCCTCCTCGGCATTCCCAGCCGCTTCTCCGGCTCCGTCGGCAGCATCCACCGCGGCTTCCGCGGCCACGAATTCGCCACCTTCGTCGGCGACGATTTCCGCGTCAACTCCCGCCTCACGCTCCACTACGGCCTCCGCCATGAAGCCATCACCGCCCCCACCGAAGTCAACGGCCTCAACACGCTCCCCTACGACTGCGACTGCAACAACTTCGCCCCTCGCTTCGGCCTCGCCCTCCGGACAAAGGCCGGCGTCATTCGCGCCGCCTACAGCGTCCACTTCGGCGAAATCTTCCCCGTCACCTACTCACAAATCCGCTACAACCCGCCGCTCAACACCAAATTCGAAATCCAAGTCCCCGACATCACCAAGCTCCTCAACTTGCTCAACATCCCGGCCGATCCCACCGCCCGCAGCACCTTCCTCTCCATCTCGCCGGACCTCACCACGCCGTACTCCCACCTCTACAGCTTCTCGCTCGAAAACACACTCGCCAAGGGCTGGAAGCTCCAACTCGGCTACGTCGGCAGCCGTGCCCATAAGCTGCTGATGCTGCAATACAACAACCGCTCCGTCGCCGTCCCCGGCATCCCGCAGAACACATCCACCATCAACCAGCGCCGGCCCGACCCGCGCTACTTCGACATCCGCAACGCCGTCAACGGAGCCCATGCCTACTTCGACGCCGCCCGCGTCACCGTAGTCCTCCCCCGCTGGCACGGCGCCAGCCTCGAAACCTCCTACTGGCTCTCCAAAGCCATCGATACCGGCGCGTCCTACACCAACACCGCCACCGGCGACGATGGCCGCCAGAGCCAGTCACAGACAGAAAAGAACATCTGGGCCGACACGAAAGCCGTCAGCAGCTTCGACCAGAAACACGCCTTCCTCGCCCGCGGCAGCTACGCCACGCCGAAGGTAAAATGGTTCGGCTCCTGGGACCTCAGCGGCGTCTGGCTCATCAAGACCGGCACCCCCTTCAGCATCATCACCGGCTCGGACGCACCCGGCTTCGGCAACATCGATGGCGACCAGGGCGACCGTCCCAACATCGTCGATCCCTCCATCCTCGGCCGTACCGTCGGCAACCCCGACACCTCTCTTGCCCTTCTCCCCCGCTCGGCCTTCACCTACGTCCAGCCCTCGCAAGATCGTGGCAACATCGGCCTCAACACCTTCCGCAAGGCCGGCATCGCCAACCTCAACGCCAGCGTCTCCCGCACCTTCTCGCTCGGCGGCGACCGCAAACTGCTCTTCCGTTCCGAAGCCGTCAACCTCGGCAACACCCCGCAATTCGCGCAACCGTTCCCCGAGCTCTCCTCTCCCAACTTCGCCTTCATCACCAACACGCTCAACGACGGCCGCGCCATCCGCTTCCACCTGCGCTTCCAGTTCTAACCCTTCCGCTCGTTCTCCGCCACGCGCGTCATCACCATTTTCCGCACCAGCGCCGCCGGCAACGGCGTGCCCAATGGAAACCGGATCGCCCCCTTGGAAGTCGGGTACTTCGCCAACTCCACCGCGAACTTCACAATCACATCCGGGTTCATCGGATAAAACCCGCAATGCTTATCAAACGCCGCATACCCCACCAGCCCGCGTTTATAGAAAAACGTCGGCATCCCGTAGGCAATCCGCTCCGTCGTCCCCTCAGGCACCAACTCCTTGATCATCCGCCGCAACTCCGTCAGCGTCCCCTTGGCCGGTTCCGGCACAGCCGCCAGATACGCGTCCACCTTCTCAGATTCATCCACCGGCACGACGACTTCCTTGGTCTTCGTCTTCTTAGTCAGCGCCATAACAACAGAGTAAACGGTCCCCAACACAGGGACCAAAAAATATATACTAACTCCCTATCTGAATAGGAGTGCCCATGTTCTGGCTCGCCCCCTTCCTGCTCTTTCAACTCCAGCAACCCCTCGATATTCCCGACAAGAACCCGCACACCACCGCCGTCGATATCGAACAAGGCAAGCGTCTCTACATGGGCCGCTGCGCCGGCTGCCACGGCCCCTCCGGCGATGGCGGCAAAGGGGCCAATCTCGCCGTCCCCACTCTCGCCCGCGCCGCCGCCGACCGCTCCCTCTACCGCATCATCCGCTACGGCATCCCCGACACCGAAATGCCCGGCTCCCTCATGGACGCGAAAGAGCTCTGGCAAACCGCCGCCTTCGTCCGATCCCTGGGCCAGGTGCCATCCGCGCCCATCACCGGCAACCCGCAAGCCGGCGCCCAGGTCTTCAAAGCCAAAGGCGCGTGCCTCTCCTGCCATGCCCTCGGCAACGAAGGCGGCCGCATCGGCCCCTCCCTCTCCGGCATCGGCGCCCGCCGCGGTGCCGCCCACCTCAAGGCAAAAATCGTCAACCCCGCCGCCGACGTGCCCGATCAGTTCCGCCTCGTCCAACTCACCACCAAAACCGGCAAAACCCTCCGCGGCATCCGCCTCAACGAAGACACCTACTCCATCCAACTCCGCGACTTCTCCGGCAACCCCCAGTCATTCTGGAAAGCCGACATCACCCAACTCACCCAGGAAAAGAAAACCAACATGCCCGCCTACCAGGGCAAACTGACCGACACCGAATTGAACGACCTCGTCGCCTTCCTGGCCAACGAAAAAGGTGCCCAATGAGACTCGCCCTGTTGCTCCTCTCCCTCCCCCTCCTCGCCCAGGTCACCCACCAGCGTCTCCTCAACGCCGAAAAGGAACCAGGCAACTGGCTCACCTACTCCGGCAACTTCGCCGGCCACCGCTTCTCGCCCCTCAAACAAATCACGGATCAGAACGTCGCCCGCCTCACCCCCGCCTGGGTCTACCAATCCAACTCGCTCCAGAAGTTCGAAACCACACCCCTCGTCGTCGATGGCGTCATGTACATCTCCGAGGCGCCCTCCCACGTCACCGCCCTCGACACCCGCACCGGCCGCGTCATCTGGCGCTACCGCCGCACTCTGCCCGACGACGTTCGCGTCTGCTGCGGCCAGGTCAACCGCGGCGTCGCCCTCTTGGGAGACCTCGTCTACGTCGGCACCGTCGACGCCCATCTCGTCGCCCTCGACGCCAAAACCGGCGCCGTCCGCTGGGATGTCACCGTCGCCGACAACAAGACCGGCCACTCCATCACCGTCGCCCCGCTCGCCGTCAAAGACAAAATCATCATCGGCATCGCCGGCGGCGAATACGGCATCCGCGGCTTCCTCGATGCCTACGACGCCAAAACCGGCAAACTCGCCTGGCGCTTCTGGACCGTCCCGGCCGCGGGCGAACCCGAAGCCAAAACCTGGGCCGGCGAAAGCTACAAGCGCGGCTCCGCCGCCACCTGGGTCACCGGTGCCTACGATCCCGACACAAACCTCCTCTACTGGGGGACAGGCAACCCTGGCCCCGATTGGAACGGCGAAGTCCGCGCCGGCGACAATCTCTACTCCGACTGCCTCATCGCCCTCGATCTCGACACCGGCAAACTCAAATGGCACTTCCAATTCACGCCCCACGACGTGCACGACTGGGACGCCACCGAAGTGCCCGTCCTGATCAACGCCGAATTCCGCGGCCAGCCGCGCAAGCTTCTCCTCTTCCCCAACCGCAATGCGTTCTACTACGTGCTCGACCGCGTCACCGGCCAGTTCCTCCTCGGCAAGCCCTACGCCAAGCAAACCTGGGCCAAGGGCCTGGACGATAGCGGCCGTCCCATCCGCCTCCCCGGCACGTTCCCAACGGTGGAAGGAACCCGCGTCTGGCCCAGCGTCGCTGGCGCCAACAACTGGTACAGCCCCAGCTACAGCCCCGACACGAAGCACCTCTACGTCGCCACCCGCGAATCCGGCGCCATCTACTACTTCGGCAACGCAGAATACAAAGCCGGCGAGCAGTTCAACGGCGGCGGCTTCCGCAGCATTCCGGGAGAGGAAGAGTGGGGCGCCATCCGCGCCTTCAAACCCACCACCGGCGAAGTCGCCTGGGAATACAAACTCTTCACCCCACCCTACTCCGGCGTGTTGTCCACTGCCGGCAACCTCGTCTTCGGCGCAACAGCCGAAGGTCAGATGATCGCGCTAAACGCGACAACGGGCAAACTATTGTGGCGCTTCCAAGGCGGCGGCACGGTCCGGTCGAACCCGATGAGCTACATGAGCGACGGCAAGCAATACGTCGCCATGACCCTCGGCAACTCCCTCTACGTCTTCCACCTCGGATTTCCCTTGGTACCGTGACACCAGCATATTCCTGAACTTCCGCCAAATCCCTAGTACTGTCTTACGAAAGCGAGTTGATATACTCCCCCCGATGCGCCTATTCCTCGTTCTCCTCCTCACCGCCCTCGCCTGCCTAGCCCAGGACAAGGCCTCCATCCTCGCCCTCGACAAACAGTGGAGCGACGCCATCATCAAAGGCGACACCGCCACCCTCGACAATCTCCTCGCCGACAACCTCGTCTACGCCCACGCCACCGGCATCGTCGATACCAAAGCCTCCTACATCGCCAAAATCAAGGAGCGCCGCCAGGTCTACAAATCCTTCGAGCAACACAAGCCCATCGTCAACGTCTACAAGGATTCCGCCGTCACCTTCTCCTACGTTCGCGTCATCGGCACCAATCAGGCCGGCGTCTTCGACGACAAAGTCATGCTCATCCACTTCTGGGTGAAGCAAAATAATAGTTGGCGCCTCGCCGCGCACCAAACGACCAAAATCGACAAGCTCCCCTAACCCATGCCCATCATCGACACCCACCACCACTTCTGGAAGTACACCGACGCGGAATACGGCTGGATCAGCGACAAGATGAAGGTCATCCGCCGGGACTTCCTCCCCGCCGACCTCCACAAGGAACTCAAATCCGCCGGCGTCGATGGCGCCATCTCCGTCCAGGCCCGCCAAACCG
Organism: Bryobacteraceae bacterium; assembly: GCA_044358225.1. Classification (GTDB taxonomy): domain Bacteria; phylum Acidobacteriota; class Terriglobia; order Bryobacterales; family Bryobacteraceae. The sequence continues at coordinate 9,380 of JBIKOG010000064.1, forward strand.
TCCAGGAATCCGACGATCTCCTCGCCTACGCCGAAAAGAACGACTTCCTCAAAGGCGTCGTCGGCTGGGTCGACCTCCGCGACAAGAACTGCGACAAGGACCTCGAACGCCTCGCCAAACACAAGAAGTTCAAGGGCGTCCGCCACGTCATCCAGGACGAACCCGACGACAACTTCATTCTCGGCCCGGCCTTCAACGAAGGCATCAAAAAGCTCGCGAAATACGATCTCCGCTACGACATTCTGATCTTCGAAAAGCACCTGAAACCGTCGATCAAGTTCGTCGACCAGCACCCCAAACAGGTCTTCATCCTCGACCACATCGCCAAGCCCCGCATCAAGGACCGCATCCTCAGCCCCTGGCGCGAGAACATGATCGAACTCGCCAAACGGCCCAACGTCTACTGCAAAATCAGCGGCATGCTAACCGAAGCCGACTGGGACAAGTGGACCGCGGCCGATCTTGCCCCCTACTTCGATTCCACCCTCCAAGCCTTCGGCCCCAAGCGCCTAATGATCGGCAGTGACTGGCCCGTCATGCTCGTCGCCGGCAAGTACAAGCAGTGGATCGACATGGTCAAGCAAGTCGTCAGCCGCTACAGCGCCGCCGAACAAGACCGCATCTTCTACAAAAACGCTGTCGAAGCCTACAAGCTCTAATTCGCCTCCTACGGCGCTGGGCACGCCTTTACGCTCAGCGGAATGGAGTTCACATTGTTTTGCCGGTTCACGTCCGTGGTCGACGTCCGGTCGTCCACACGGGCAAAGAGCGTATACTCCCCGGGAGTCTGGATAAACAGGCTCCCCGCCGAACAGCGCCGTACCCCGCCGGCCCCCAGTGGCGCCATGTCGCAGTAGCCAACCAGCGGGTCAGCCGCCGTCAACACCCGGTCCACCGACAGGTACAAGCCGACGCGGAATCCTTCCGCGTCCCTCATCGCCGCCCCTTGGTTCGCCACCGTCGCCACAACTTCCAGCCGGTTGCAAACCACCGTATCCGCCACCGCCCCAAGCGACGCAACCAACAGGTCCGGCCCTGCTGCCGTCGCCGCTATCACCTGCATCGGCTCCTCCACGGTCACGCTGTTATTCTCGGGGGCACAGTCCCCGGAAAGCGGCGCTTCCACCACCACCTGGTAACTCCCCGCCGCCACGAATAGCGGCAACGAAGCGCCCACGCGCAGGGACTGCTGCGGCCCCAGCGCACCCACCGCGATGCTCCCAGCCACAATCCGCTCCCCGCTCCCCTCTCGCACCAGATACACCGTCAGTGTCGAAGCTGGCGCCGCCAGCGTGCCCTCATTCTCCACGAATGCCTGCACGCGGAAACCAGCAACCCCCATCACCGCCCTCGCCGGTGCCGTCACGCCGGAAACCTTGTAGTCCACGCACCCGGTCGCAGGCCGGCACAGTCCCGACGCACCGACCGAGAACATCGCCCGGATCTCAGCCGCGGTCAACACCCGCGGCGCAATCAGGATCTCATCCATCCGCCCACGGAACGGCACATCCCCCGTCAACAGTGCCCGGCCCACACGCAAAGGCGCCGTGCTGCCCACTTCAATTCCCGGAATGTACTTCACCGTCGATTCGCCGCCGCTCCACGGAACCACCGCCCCGAGCGCCACGCCGTCCACATACCAGCGAATCCCCGACAACCGGTCCGCCGTCACCGCCAGCAAGTGGAAGTCCGTGTTCCTCGGCACCACCGCCGTCGCACGGTACACCTCCTGCCCGCGCCCATCGCCCAGTAGCAACCCCGGCCGGCCGTCGCGTATGCTCAACCGGTAACCCGCGCTCCTCGCCCGTTTGTCCAACAGCGTCATCTCGCCCGTCGGCAGCGTGTCCGCCGAATACCACAGCGAAATCGAGAAATTCTCTTCCAGGTTCAGCGCCGCGCGGTCCGCCGCTTCCAGATACCCTTCGCCGTCGAACCGCCGTCCCTGTCCCACCCGGCCTGCCACCGCCGCCACGCTCCCCGTCTCCTTCAATACCACTCCGCCCACCACATCCACCGGGTCTTCCCGATCCTCCAACGGCCACCATGCGGCCAAACCCGTCGGCGCCTCCTGGCACCGCTCTGTACAGCCCTCAACGGTCACCTTCCCACGCACGGGAAGTCCGGTGCTCTGCACCAGCAGTCCCAGATACAACTTCTGGTTCGGCGTATTCGGCCGCAGCGGAATCGTCAATACCCGCACCGTCCCCGTTCCATCGGCCTTGAACTCAGCGTTCACTTTGTCCGCGGTCAACACCGCTGCCGCGCGTGACCCCGTCGGCGGTTGCTGCGCGGGCGTCTGGAAATCTACCGGCCCGCTCAGGCTCGCGTGCAGGTCGGCCGCCATCGAATCGTCTTCCAACTCCACCCGTACCCGCGCGCACACCGCCGTGCCAATCGTCGCCGCATCCAACGTAACTTCGCTCGAAAACAGCGTCGGCTCCGCCAACGGGCCGAAGTTAAACGATGGCGTCCTCGGCCCATAGGGCCATGCAATGCGCGGCAGCACCCAGAACTGCCCTGTCACCGCTGTGTTGTTGTTCTCGTTACATTCGCCCACCGTACGGTCGGCATCCACGAACGCAATCAGGTAATACCGCGCCGCCGTCACCGTCGACGGAATCCCCGCCGTCCGCCCCGTAAACGCCCACACCGGGGGCGTCCCGGATGGCGCGCCCGATACGGCGATCGTGTCCACCAATAGGTCATTCGCGCTCAGCGTCGTGTCCGTGGATAGATAAACCCGGATGGAAATTGGCGGCGTTCCCGAATAACTCGTCCCCGTATTCATCACCGCCACATCGTAGGAAACCGAACCCGCCGCCGTCGTCGACACCGTTCTCGCCACCAGATTACTGATCCGGAACTCTGGCTGCGCCGCACAACCCAAAGCAATGGCCACCGTTCCGCCAGAGGCGATATTGTTCTCCTGGCTGCACTCCACAATCTGATTGTTCGGGTCCGCGATCGCGCACAACGTGCGCGTCCCCGCTCCGGCCGCCACCTGATCGGGACGGTCACGTTCGCCGTCTGCCCAGCGGCTAACGCGGGAATCACAAACTGTCCCGCCACGCCATCCAACACCTGGCATCTCGAATCAGATGACAAGTACACTAGCCCATGCCCCGCCGGCGTCCCTGCCCCCCCCGTGTTCTGCACCGTGACGACGACACTCCCAGTCCCGCCTACCGTCAACGTTGCGGCGCCTCGAACCGACACCGAAAGATCTCCGCCGGTGCAACCCGGAATCGTACAGACCCCGCGCGCACTCGAATTGTAGTTCGATAGAACCTCTTCATCGGAGATCACGCGCTTGAACAACATCGTGTCGTCGATGAGTCCGTTGAACGCCTCCCAGCTGATTTCGTAAGGCCAGTAAATCGCCTCTCCACCCACAGAGCCAAGGAACTTCTGGCCCTGATAAAAGCTAAAGGCCCCAGGTGCGCCGAATCGGAGCGGATCAGTGTTGTTCAACGTTCCCAAGGCCGTGTTCGCCAAGGAATTGAACTGATACGGCGCGCACGCCAGCTTACCGTCCATGAACTCGCGAACCCGGATTCCGGCCGATGCACTGCGTTCCACCACCACGGCCAGTTGATGCCACTGTCCGTTCTTAATGTGGGTGTAGGGATAGACCGGTGAATTACACTCGCTGCTCTCCCCACTGAAGCCGTTCTGCAAACGCAACATCGGACCGTACGGCCCAACGCTCATGTGAAAACCCCGGCCGGAGTTCGGACCCAAACTGGACATCTTGGAAACAACAGGCTCGTACTTGGTAGTCGATCCCAGTCCCAATCCTGTCCCTAGCACCGAGTTGAGCACGGCCAGCGGATCATCCGAATTGAACAAGTCCACCCCCTTCGGCGTGGCACGTATCCAGGTGATGATCGAAAAGCTATCCGTCCCCAGATCCAACGAACTATGGTGCGGCACCGCGAGCGTCGAGGAAGCACCCATCAATACAGATTCCCCCACTGCCCCCGGCAGGAACTTCGGCAGTGTCGCGCCACCCAGATCCGCATGCCGCCCCGCAATCAACTCCGGCGTAATCGTATTGCTGTTATTCACCTGTGTCATCGGCCACCAGAACCAATCGTCCTTCGTCGCGCTCCCAAAACACTCCGTCGAACAGCTCACCTTCCCACCATCACGGAAAAATAGCCACCCGTCCCCATGGTGTCCGGATTCCCAGCCCACGTAAACTGCTGCGGAAACCCGTACCCGGCCACATAGGAATTGCCCAGCGAATCCACCGCCACAGCCCGCCCGCCGTCGTTCCACGTCCCACCCAGGGTGCGGCTGCACAGGATATCTTTCCCATTCGGCCGCAACAGAACGTGAAAGGCGTCCGCATCCGTTCGGCCCCGGTTGTTCCCAAACAACACCGACGAATACGTCAGCCCCGTCACATGAATCCGTCCCTTCGTGTCCACCGCAATGCCACCGGCCGTCTCCGTATTCGTCCCCCCCAGAAACGACGTCGCCGTCAGCGTCAACCCGTCCGCCGCCACGATGGCCAGATAAACGTCCGATCCACCTTGCGGCCCGAGTTGGGAACCCGCGGGTACCAGCGCGAAATTCGACGAACTGCTATCGCCCGTCACATAGGCAACCCCGGTCGCATCCACCGCGACGCCTCGCGCCGTGTCGTTGTTCGAACCGCCCAGAAAATTCATATACACGATCGAGCCACCGCCCGCGGCGACTTTGAAGACCACCCCGTCGCCACCGCCATTGGTGGTCGTGCGGAAACCCGGTGCGGCACTCAGAGAAGCGGCGGCAGTCGTCGCCGCCACATACGCGCTGCCGGACGCATCCACCGTAATCCCATTTCCCAACTCACTCGTAAAGCTCCCCACCACGCCGGAATACAGCAGACCGTTCCCCGCCGCCTGCATGCAGGTCACCACAATGTCGCCCGACAGTCCATTGCCGCTACTTGGAAATCCGCCAACCTTCGGATAATTACTCGAATTTGTCGTCCCCGTCACATAAATATTGTTCGCAGCGTCCAACGCAATTCCGTTTAGCTCCTCGCCGCTGCTCCCGCCCAGAAACGTGCTGAAAGCAAGCAAAGTCCCCGCCGGATTGATCTTGGCAATGAACCCGTCCGACCCGCCGCTCAAACTCGATTGATACGGATTCACCGTCGGAAAATTCGGCGAGGACGTCGTCCCCGTCACATACGCGTTCCCTACCCCATCCACCGCAATCGAATTGCCCGCGTCCTGTCCACTCCCGCCCAGTAGCACCAGATACACAAAGCTCGCCCCGCTCGGGTCCAATTTGGCAACGAAGGCATCGCCAAACGAGCCCCCTTTCAACTGCGCGCCCACCGTCGATGGCGTCACCGGAAGCGCGGCCTCCACCCGTCCCGTCAAATAGGCCTGCCCGGAACCATCGGTGGCCACCCCATTCGCCTGGCCGTAACCAAACAAGCGCGTATAGATCAGGATGGAAGGGTCTATGCGCAATGGCTTTGTCCGGTCGTAGGCGCCCGTCAAAAAGCGTACCGTCCGCCCCGTCACCTGGTAGCGCACGGCCACCGTCTTGCCAGCCTGGTCGGCCACCGGCCGCTTATCGATCAGCTCGTGAGACGACACACGGATCCGCAACTCGCCCGCCTGGCCAATCCACGGCATGGCATTCACAAACTCGAACGCCGCCGCCCTCGCATCCGCTCCCGGTGCGATCTCCAACTCATATTTCAACGCCTGCTCGCCCAACGAATACACCAGGTCAATTCCCGGCCACAAGTTCCGGTACCGCACCCGCCGCGTCGACGTGGTGTGCACCGGTCTGGCCGCGGCATGCGGCAGTGCATACAGAATCCCCGGACCCGCGCCGCCATCCGCCTCGGGTACCACCCCCGGCCGCGCCCCCGCAAAGACAACGCGATAGGAGCCGGCCGCTTTCCCCTTCACCACATAGTCAACGCCGCCTGTCCCAAACAGCGCGTCAAACTCCCGCGCCTGCAAACTGAACCGGTACTTCGGATCGAACTGACCGCCATTGGCGATAAAAAAATCGGCGCTGGGCGCGCTGTAAGCGGACAACGCCGCGAACAAGGAAACAAGGATGCGAAGCCGCATGAGTTGACTAGCCCTGAACTTTCTGGATAACGCGGTCAGTGAGTTCAGGGACAGGGACCTATCTCGCAAAATCGACCCTGCCGGTGCCGGGGATCATTCGGGATGCCGTCGCTGGCAAAACTCACCCCACACAATGCATTGCGAATTCCGTCAATCCTCGGGGCCAAAAAATATTTACGGCAGCACGGACCCTTGCCGCTCGCCCCGCCCCATCGCCAAATAAGCCGCGCAACACGAAACCCAAACCAACTGCGCCAGCAACAAATGCCCAATCTGCACCACCCCCGGCGCAGCCAGCACAATATTGAGTACCCCCAACAAAACCTGCATCCCCACCAGCATCAACGGCCACCGCAACAACCCCACCATCCCCGCATCCCCCGCATAACCCCTCCGCACCGCCCCCACAACCCCGCTCAAAAACGCCGCCGCAAACACCGCCACAAACGGATGAATCACTCGCAAACGCACCAAAAAGTGCTGCCCCGCCGTCAAATCCTCCCGCACCTTCGCCCATAAAGACCCATCCAATGTCGGCTGCAACGGGAACAACGTGTCCCCCAACGCCGTCACCGCCCCCGTCATATTCGTAAACACCAGCACCAACATCGCCGCCAGCAACAACCCCCGCCCCGCCGCCCGCGTCGCCACCACCATGGGCGAAGCCCACCACGCCATCGCCGTCGCCGCCGCCATCAACAACAGCGTGTTCGCCAAGTGCAGCCCAATCACCACCGCCCGGCTCACCGACGCGTCGTTCACCACCAGCTCTTTCTTCACCAACACTGCGCCCACAAACCCCTCGACCAGAATGAAGAAAAACGTCGCCAACGCCGCCCGCAGCAACCGCCGCTCCCCCAGCCGCCACGCCCACACAATAAAACCAATTCCAAACACCCCACACAGCCCGCTCGTCACCCGGTGCGTAAACTCAATGATCGTCTTCGCCGCCGGCGCCACCGGCACCACGTCGCCATTACACAACGGCCAGTGATTCCCGCACCCCGCCCCCGCCCCCGCAATGCGCACCCACGCGCCAAACAAAATCACCGCAATCAAGTACCCAACAAACCACCAGGCCCAACGCGAAAAAGTGTGCCGCTGCATGCTGATACTTCCAGCGTACAGCGGCACCAGCGAATCACCAACTACTCAAACTTCAGGAAGAACTCCACCCCGCGGCTCAGCGTCACATTCGCGCCCAGCCCCAGGATCGGCATCGACCCCGTCTTAAACACCAACCGGTTCCCCGTCGACAACAGCTTCGCCTTCGCCGTCGCCGCCGGAATCGTCAGCGTATCGGCCTGGCTCGCCGCCCAGAAAGCCTGGCTCGGCACAAACCCGTTAAAAGCCCGGAACGGCAGCCCCACCGGATCGCTCTTCGCCCGCGTGTTGATGTCCATCGACCCTTCCACCGACGCCTCCATCTTCAGCCCAATCCCCTTATCCTCCACCTTGAACTGAAACTTCATCACGCCGTCTTCCTGTTCAATCTCGGCCTCAACCTTCGCCAACCGCGCCGCGCCGGCCCCGAACACCGCGTTCAACTCCGCCACCCCTCCCGACACTTCAAACAGCGGAAACACAATCTCGTTCCGCGACGGCACCACCGTCGTATTCGTCGCCGTCGTCGTCGCCAACAGCGCCGTCACCGGCCCAAACGTCGGCCCGCCCACGGCCGGCTGAAAACGCTGGTCCAGGAAGAAGTTCAGCGTCACCGTCGCCGTCCCCGGCGCCGTCGGAATCGGCACGAATCCCGGCGGCAACGCCGCCTGCAACGCATCCACCGGCACCAGGACCGGCACCGCGATCTGATACTGACGTACGCTGCGGTACGTGTAGCCGTTCAGCAGCGGCGACACCGGCCCCTGCGTCCCCGGCGCAGCCAGATCGTAGTCATAGGTAGGGGGGCCGCTCTGCGCCATCAAACCCGCAGCAACCAAGGCCCCCGCAATCAACATCTTCATGAATTCGCTCTCCCAGGCGCCGGCGGTCTAGGGTACCGGCGCACTAGGTAGTGCGAATTCGAAACGGAAAACGTCGCACGCTAAATCAAAATTTTTGGATGAATAACCCCGGCAACATCGGTCAACCGGAAATCGCGCCCGCTATAGCGGTACGTCAACTTATCGTGCTGCATCCCCAGGATGTGCAGAATCGTCGCGTGCCAGTCGTGGATGTGCATCCGGTCCTCGGTCGCGTGATACCCAATGTCATCCGTGGCCCCGTAAATAAAGCCCGGCTTCACACCGCCGCCCGCCATCCACACCGTGTACCCATACGGGTTGTGATCGCGCCCGTTGCCGCCCTGGCTGATCGGCGTCCGGCCAAACTCACCAGCCCAAACCACCAGCGTATCCTTCAGCAATCCGCGAGCTTTCAAATCCTGCAACAACCCCGCAATCGGCTTGTCCACCTCATACGCATTGTCCGTATGCTTGGCGTACAAATCCCCGTGCTGATCCCACTTGTACGAATGCGTGCACTGCACAAACCGCACGCCCTTCTCGCACAGCCGCCGCGCCAGCAAACACTGCCACCCGAAATCAGCCGTCTTCGGATCGTCCAACCCGTACAGCTTCTTCGTCTCCGGGCTTTCCTTGTCCACCGCGAAAATCTCCGGCGCCTGCGTCTGCATCCGGAACGCCAGTTCAAACGCCTGGATCCGCGCCTCCAGATTTGCATCCACCGTCCGCAGCTCCTGATGCTTCCGGTTGATGTTCTGAATCATGTCCAGCTCAAACCGCTGCTGCTCCGAGGTGAGCCCCTTATTCACCAGATACTGAATCGGCTCGGCCTTGATCTCGTCCACCTTCATGCCCGAATGGCCAATCGGGGTCCCCTGAAACGCGCCCGGCAAAAACGCCGAACCAAAGTTCTTCGCCCCGCCGTGCGATAGCGTCGGCTTAATCGTGATGTACCCCGGCAGGTCCTGATTCTCCGTGCCCAGACCATACACCGTCCACGCGCCCATGCTCGGCCGCACGAACGTCGACGATCCGGTGAACGTCTGCAACAATGCCGCCCCATGGTCCACACCCTCGCCCACCAGCGACCGGATCACGCACAGCTCGTCCACCATATTCCGCACATGCGGGAACAGATCGCTCACCGGAATCCCGCTCTGCCCACCCGGCTTAAACGCCCACGGCGACTTCATCAACGGCCCCGGCGACTCATCCGCGAACGCCAACGGACGCTTAATCGGCAACGGCTTCCCGTGGTCCCTGTCCAGCCGCGGCTTCGGGTCAAACGTGTCAATCGATGACGGCCCGCCATGCATGAACAGGAAGATCACCCGCTTCGCCCGCGCCGCGTAGTGCGACGCCTTCGGCGCCAGCGGATTCGTCGCCCCCGCGCCATCCGCCCCCTGCAACAGTTGCGCCAGCCCCACCGTGCCCAGCCCGCACCCGGCCGCCCGCAGCGCCGCCCGCCGCGACATCGGCTTCTGCCGCCGTTTGAAGATCTCTTGAATCGGGTCCATGTTCAGCCTCAGTCCACGTAAATAAATTCGTTCGATGCCAACAAAACGCGCGTCATGCTCTGCCACGCGTCCGCCTCGTTGGTCTTCGGGAATCGCTGCCGGAAGCTCGCCGCGTAGCTCAACGCGTTGTCCACCTCCGCCGCCGATGGCGCCCGGTTCAGTACCCGCAAAAACACCCGCTCCACCTTCGCCTTCGGCTCCAGCGCCGTGTCCGTCAACACGCTCTTCGCCACCGCTTCGGCCTGGTCGGAAACAAACTTGGAGTTCATCAGGAACAACGCCTGCGGCGCCACGTTCGTCACCACGCGCCGCCCGTTCGGTGTCGTCGCGTCGCCGAAGTCGAACAGGTTAAACAGCGCCGGCAAATTCGCCCGCCGCAACGGCATATAGACGGTCCGCCGCACCTGCTCTTCCGGGCTGATGCTCAGCCGCCCGTTGGAGTTCTCTCCATCGGTGCCGAACCCGCTCTGCAGCGTCCCGCCCATCGTAGAGTCCAACTTGCCGCTAATCGCCAGCATCCCGTCGCGCATCTCCTCCACCAGCAACCGCCGCCGCGGGAACCGCGAAAACAGCCGGTTCTCCCCGTCCAACTTCACGTGCTCCGGCGTCGCCGCGCTCGCCATCTGGTAGGCGCTGGAATTCACCATCAGCCGGTGCATCGCCTTCATGCTCCAGCCCTTCTCCACAAACTCCGCCGCCAGATAATCCAGCAACTCCGGATGCGTCGGCCGCTCGCCCATCTTGCCGAAATTGTCGGGCGTGCGCACAATCCCTTCCCCAAAGTGGCCCTGGAAAATCCGGTTCACCATCACGCGCGCCGTCAACGGATTCTCTCCGCTCGCCAGCCATTCGCCCAGTTCCAAACGCCCGCTGCCATTCTTCACAATCTGCCGCCCCGGCCCGGCAACAACCAGCGGGAACGTCTTCGGCGCTTCCTCGCCCAGGTTGTTGTAATCCCCGCGCAGCAGCACCTTCTGCACCACGGGCTTATCCTCAGCCACCGCGCACGCCATCTCCGGCTCCGGCGGCAGCGAGTCCTTCAACTTCTTCTGCTCTGCCCGCAGCGCCGTCAATTCAGCCTTCCCCGCCTCGGTCGCCACGCTATCAATCATCCGCGCGCCAACGCCAAACGGCCCCGCGTCGGCAAACACGTCCCGGAAGAACCCGTCTTTTTCGTTGATCAGCTTCGGCATCTCCGAAAGCATGTTCTTCTCTTCAATCTGCCTCCGCTGCACCACCCGGTAACGCGCCATCTTCTTCGCCCACGCCGCCAGGTTCTCCTTCGCCGACGCCTGGAACTTCCGCGCCTCCGCCATCGCCCCGGCCTCATCGGCCTTGTGGAACGCCTCCAGCCACGGCCGCGGCACTTCGTTCTCACTGAAGTGTTTCACCCACCGCTTGATGATCCGCGCGTCCAACCCCTCGGCCTTCTCCAGCTTTTGCCGCGCCGCCATCATGTACTCCGGCAGCTTCTCAATCAGCTTCTCCTGCGCCAGCGTCCGCTCGCGGTCCATCACAATGTCGATGTCCACGCCCTTGTTCGCCACTCCATTCTGGGCCTTCTCATAGACGTCATAAACGGCCTTCGAAACCAGCGGCGTAAACAGCAACTTCGACACATGCGTCTCGGCGTCTTTGAAACTCTTCGTCGACGCGAACATTCCCACAATCCCGTAGTAATCCTTCTGCGTCAGCGGATCAAACTTGTGGTCGTGGCACCGCGCGCACGACAGCGTCACACCCATCATCGCCTTCGACATCGTGTCCAACTGCTCGTCCCACACGTCGTACAGCATCTTCTGCTTGTCCTGCTGCGCAATCGCCTTCGCACCCAGCGCCAGGAACCCGGTGGCAATCACGCCGCGCCGGTTAATCTCCTCGCCCTTCGGCGCCGGCAGCAAATCGCCCGCAATCTGCTCCTTCACAAACTGGTTGTACGGAACATCGGCGTTGAAGGAATCAATCACATAATCCCGATACTTGAACGCGTACGGATACCGATGATCTTCATCGTTCCCCGTCGAATCGGCGAACCGAGCCACGTCCAGCCAGTGCCGTCCCCACTTCTCCCCATACCGCGGCGAAGCCAACAACCGGTCCACCACTTTCTGAAACGCATCCGGCGCCGTATCGGCCAAAAATGCCCGAATCTCCTGCTCCGTCGGCGGCAGCCCATGCAGGTCATAGGTCACACGCCGCAACAACGCGGCCTTGCCTGCCTTCCCCGCCGGCGCCAAACCCTTCTCTTCCAGCTTCGCCAGCAAAAACGCATCCACCGGAGACGCAACCCAAGCCTTGTTCTTCACCGCCGGCACCGCCGGCTTCCGAACCGGCTGAAATGCCCAGAATTTCAACTCCGCATCCGTAATTGCCGAGCCATGCTTCCGCGTTCCCGACGAGGACACCGCCGCCACCCCAGCCTTCTTCTCAAACCCCGGCCACGGCGCGCCCATCTGAATCCACGTCTTGATCTTCGCGATCTCGTCGTCCTTCAACTTCCCCATCGGCGGCATCTTCAATCCGCCCTCGTAGCTCAGCGCCTGCAGCAGCAAACTCTTCTCCGGCGACTCCACGTTCACCAGCGACCCGCTCGCCCCGCCCGCAAAAAAACCGGCGGCCGTCGACATGTCCAATCCCGACGTCTTGGCCTTCGCGTTATGGCACATCTGGCACTTCGTCGCCAGCACCGGACGGACGTTCTTTTCAAAGAACTCCGCCTGCTCCTGGTTCTGCCCAAAAACACCAAACGAGCCCACCAAAACCGACAAAATTAAGACTTGTTTCGACATTCCGCCTCTGCACTCTAAAATATCAGATTGCACCCCCTAAACTAGGTACGTGGACCACGATTTCTACATGCGTGAAGCCCTCGCCGAAGCCCGCAAAGCAGAGGCCTCTGGCGAAGTCCCCGTCGGCGCCGTCCTGGTCCTGAACGGCGAAATCATCGCCCGTGCGCACAACACCCCCATCACCGCCCACGACCCCACCGCCCACGCCGAAATCAACCTCATCCGCGCCGCCGCGGCCACCCTCCAGAACTACCGTCTCGACGACGCCACCCTCTACGTCACCCTCGAACCCTGCGTCATGTGCGCCGGCGCCATCGTCCACGCCCGCGTAAAAACCCTGGTCTTCGCCAACCGGGATCTCCGCTTCGGCGGCGTCCGCTCCAAGTTCCAACTCGCCGATTCCGATCTCCTAAATCACCGCGTCGAAGTCATCGAAGGACCCCTCGCCGCCGAAGCCACCGCCCTCCTCCAATCCTTCTTCCGCCACCGCCGCTAACCATCGCCCAGAACAGTTCCCATTCGCAAAACGGAACGGCCTGCGAACAACCGTCCGCTATCGATATGCTGCCCCCGGGCTGCTAAAACTGAAACCGCAAGGCCAACTGAATCTGCCGCGCGGTTCCAGACCCGATTGTTCGGCCGAAAGTGTTGAAGATTCGCCCGAAATTGGGTGTGCCTGCAACGGCGTTCGGTGCGGCAAAGTTTGGATGATTCAGGACATTAAACAGCTCCGCGCGGAACTGCGCACGTACGCTCTCGCGGATCGGAACGTCCTTGATCACCGAAAGATCAAACTGTTGGAATCCTGGCCCGGTCAACGCGTTCCGTCCAGCCGTGCCGATTCGCCCCCGGGGCGCAACGGTGAACGACGCCGGTTGGAACCACAGATCCGGTGTTTGACGCGCCGGGTACGGATCCACGGAGAGGACACGGTCCGGACGTTGGTTCGTCAGATTGTCGCTCCCCGCCGAATTGATGCCCTGCGTGACGTTCACCGGCAGGCCGGTTCTCATCAGTCCTACCGCCGCCAGTTTCCAACCGCCAAGCACCCGCGACTGTCGCTTCCAGGGCAAGTCCCATATCGCGCTCACCGTCATATTGTGGCGCACGTCCGTCGCCCCATTCGCCCGTTCGCACGCCAGACAGAAAGGATTCTGCGCCTCCGTCGCGCCAACCGGCGCATCGGGAACATTGTCTATCGCCTTTGCATAGGTATAGTTGACGACCGTATCCAGCGCCCGCCCAAACCTCCGGCGCAGCGCCATTTGCAGGCCGTGGTAGTTGGATTGCCCGTTGGCATAGTCGATGTTCACCCGCGAGTAAAGCGGAAACAGCCGCGCATTATTCGCCGGATTCAACCAGTTCACGTTGATCTGACGCCGCAGATTCAGGCCGTGGTTGCCCACATAACCCGCCTCCACCCCAAAACCCGCCGGCAACTCACCCACCAGGGTGAAGTTCCACTGCTGCGCATAGAGATCGGGCTTGTCGTAGTGGATGCCATTCGCCACCGGCGCCGGCGCGATCCCCTGCGCTAAGAAAGGCTCCAGGGGCCAGGAGAGAGTGGGAATGGATTGCCGGACGAGTTGCGCGTTTCCCGCCAGCGTATTCTGCGGCAGATTGTTGCCGATGCCCGCCGGAAACTGCTGAAAGAAGACGCCGTACCCGGTGCGGATCGCCATTCGCCGCCATACCTGCCAGGCAACGCCAACGCGCGGCGCGAAGTTATCCCGGTCTGCGTTGTACCAGCGCGCGCCCGGTGCCATCAGCTGCCCGGTCCGCGTGTCGAATGGGCGCAACCGGTCTTGCACGTCGTGGTTCGGCGCCGTGTAGTCATACCGGACGCCCAGGTCGATCGTGACGCCCGGGCGCAGTTGCCAAGTATCCTGCAAGTACACGCCCGTGTGGGTTTGCCGTAGCCCATTGCCAAAGGTCCCCGCCGTTAGCGCCGCCAGCTGGAGCCGGTTGGCGATGAAATCCGCTGGAGAAGTGTAGGTCAGCGAGGTGAACGAGGTCGTCCACGAGTTCACCTGCGTGCGCCACAATCCGGCCCCGGCCTTGATGGTGTGTGCCCCGCGAACATGGGTTATCGCGCCGCCGTACTGAAACACATTCGCATTGGATAGGTTCAGGCGTCGTGACCCCGGCACCACGGTGACGCCGGTGATGTTCACCTGCGGATACGGTGTTTCCGAGGAACCGTTGGTGGCTGTGCGTTGGAACCCTGCCGTCATCTCAAGGATCGTCCTGGGCGATGCCGTATGCTGCAGGTTGAGCACAGCATTTCGGGTTCGCGTGGGCACGGTCTGAAAGTCGGTAACGCCCAAAGCACTCGGCAGAATGGAGAACAGTGGCCCGTCAACGGTCCCGTTGTTCATATTCAAACGGCCAAAAAACCGTGTTTTCGCGGTCACGGTCTGATCCAGGCGGAAGCTGCCGGTCTCCTCATTTACCGCTAGCGACTGGAATCGCGAGTAACTGCTAACGAGTGGATTTGCCGTTGGGGTTTGCCCGGCCGGAAAATTCTCCAGCAGGAATGCGAGAGAGGGCGATGTCCGCAGCGCCTGCTCCCGCATGGCGGCAGACGGCACTGTACCCGTCCCGCGAACCCCTTGCCGCTGCCGGGAGAGCTCCACGTTGGCGAAGAAGAAGGTGCGATTCTTCCGGAGCGGGCCGCCCAGGTTTCCACCAAAGTTGTTGTATCGGAACTGGTCCTTCGCCTGGGTGTCGATGTTGAAAAAGTTGCGGGCATCCAGAACGTTGTTCCGGAAGAACTCGAACAGGCCGCCGTGCAACGTGTTTGTTCCCCCTCGTGTGGCGATAGTGATCGTGCTTCCGGCCGCGCGACCATATTCGGCGCGGTAGTTATTGGACTGAACGCGGAATTCCGCCATGGTTTCCAGGGACCCGGTCAGCAACCGCGCGCCCCGCCCGAATCCATCGCTTAACGTCGCCTGGTCTCCCCGGTTTGCGTCCACGCCGTCCATCGTGATGTTGTTGTGCGCGGGGTGCAGGCCATTGAACGCCAAATCGGAAAGCCCGGAAGAACGCGCCACCGCGCCCGGCGACAGCAGGGAGAACCGGGCGAAGTCGCGTCCGTTGATCGGCAATTCCACCAGCGCCTTCCCGGAGACAAGGACCCCAGCCGCCTGGCGAGGCTCCACGGCGGCAGCCTCCGCTGTCACGTCTACCTGGGTAGCCGTACCGGCCACGGAAAGGCGAATCGCCAACGGCACCGTCGCACCTACGGTGAGCTTCAAATTCTCACCGGTCCAGATCGCGAAGCCCGGTCCCTCGGCAGTCATGCGGTAGGTCCCGATGGGCAGATCCGGCAGCGCAAAGCGGCCCTCGGTATCAGTTTGGGCGGCCCGCTGCAGCCCCGTATCGGGCTGGGTTGCCACGATGTTCGCCAGCGCAATCGCGGCGCCGCTGGGATCAGTTACCGTCCCCACAAACCGGCCAAAGGACTGAGCATAGGTGAGAGGCAGAGTCAGGAAAAGGGAGTAGAGAATTACTGTGCGCATCGGAATCCTGTAGAGTCACTCGCGGCGTCTGCCCCGAGTTTTAGGCGAGTGGAAACGCGAATCGCCGCCGGGTAGAAGCCCCATGAGCCACCCCGCGCAACCCGCTTCTCGCCATCAGCGGGCCCCTTCGGATCTGTTGCCGGCGCGGCGGTGTAAAGATCGTGCCAATCGGCCGTCCACTCCGCCACGTTGCCCAACATGTCGAATAAGCCAAACGCGTTGGCCTTCTTCCCGGCAACCGGCCGCCGGCCATTCCCGTTTTCCTTCAGAGTCGGCATGTACGCACCCCGTTGTTCCCGGGCGAGTTTTGCCGCATCCAAAGGCGCCTTGCCGGAGTTGTCGGCCAGCCACGCCACTTCATTCACCGCGCCATACCGCGCCCCCGTTGTTCCTGCCCGTGCGGCGTACTCCCACTCGGCCTCTGTTGGCAGCCGTCCGCCGGCCCACCGGCAGTAGCCGGCCGCGGTCGCGTGGTTCACCCGGGTAGCCGGCAGCGTATCGCCATCGCCGGGTTCTACCGTGATTCCGCGCGCCGCCGCGAACTTGCGGAAGGCGCCCACCGTAACCTCGGTCGTGTTCATCCAGAATCCGCGCGTCAGTTTCACAGCGTGGCCCGGCGATTCGTCGCGCTCACACTCCGTGTCTCCAGGGCTACAGCCCATTTGAAACTCCCCACCGGCGATCCATGCCAACTCCAGACCATCCGCCACGTTGCGCCGCCGCTCACCGGGCTTCCCCGGAGCAACTGGAGGCAACGGAGGCTCTTCTTGTTTGGACCGTACCGGGGCTCGCACAGCGGGCGGGTTGGGATCCGTCTGCCCCAGATCAGCTACTTTCCACAACTGGGTGCCGCTGCGGAGCAACAATCCGTCGTCCAACGGCGTTGCCGCGTAGACAAGCGAGTCGGCGTCCAGGTGGCTCTCGGCCAGCTTTTCCATCGCCGGCGCATCCCGGAACACAAACGTGTCCCCATCACCGGTGAAGAAGTAGGCCCGGTCTCCCACCGCGATCGCCGACGCCCACGTCGTCGCCGGCAAACGCGTCGTCCAAAGGTCCTTGCCGGTCGCCAAATCCACGGCGAAAAGGGCTCCCACCGAGTTCACAAAGTACGCCCTCTCCCTGGTTACCAACGGAGAACTGAACGCGTTCGTCGCCGTCTTCGCGGTCCATAGAGGCTGCTTCGGTTGGTCCAACCGGAACGCCCACGTGCCGCCCTTCCCTTGGCTCGGCACCACCACCACATCGCCGGCCACGGTCAGCGACGGAATGGCGCTCTCCCGCGAGAAGGTCTTCAGGTCCTCCCACAACAGCTCTCCGTCCTTGACCGCATACGCCGCCACGCCCCCACTCCGCTGCAGGAGCAGGATCTCCTTCCCCTTATGGGTAGTGACCACCGGCGTGTTCCAGCCGCCTTCCGCCGGAAAATCCACCTTCCACCGCAGCGTCCCATCCACCTTTGCCAGCGAGACCAGATAAGAAGGCCCCACGTGGTTCACAAAGACATGCAAGGCGTCCTTGGTCTGGCGGATGGAGCTGCCAAAGTCGTGCCCGTTCTGTATCGGAGTGAACTTCGTATTGCAGTTCAGCCGCCACCGCAACTCACCCCCCGTTGTCAGCGCCAGCAGATCACCGCTATCGAACATCGCGTACAACATGTCCCCGTCCAGCGCCGGCGTCGATGCCGCGCGCGCCACCCGGTCCCCGGCCTCCTGCGGCCGCGAAGAAGCAAAGCTCTTCTGCCACAGCGTTCTTCCCGTTCGCTCTTCCAGGGCGAGTACGTGCAGCGTCTCTTTCTTTTTCCCTTCAATCGCCGTCAGGTAGATCCGCCCCCCGCCCACCACGGGCGTCGATTGCCCGAACCCTGGCAAGGGCACCTTCCACGCCAAATTGTGGCGGTCCGACCAGTGCAAGGGTAGTTTCGCCCCGGGCGCTGTCGAATCGCCCGTTCCTCGAAATCCCGGCCAGTTTCCACCCGGATCACCGTGGAGCAGCGTTGAAACTCCAACCAGGAACACGCTCAACCTCAGGCTCATATTGATAACCACCCCTCGTTATCAATGATAACCCAATATCGACATGAAGGCTTCAATCAGCGGAACAGTTACCGGTGTCACAGACGTCGATGGCAGAAACGACGCTATCGCGCTCTCATTCTCCTGTTGACGTCACGCTGACTTCTTGCCGCAAAGCACCGCCGGAACGCCTCCATGAAACGATCTCCACCGTTCTGATTGCACTTCTTCAAACACCGCACTTCACGCCAAACCCGCTCGGGCGGAATTGTAGGTCTGGCCCCCTACAAACACAACGGGGGCCGGCATCATGCCAGCCCCCGTGTTTCCCCATGGTGCGAACGCCGTCCCTGGCGCCCGGATTGAACGTGGCCTACGCCGCCATCGGCGGCCGCAACGGCAGCGGGCCCTCCCTTTCAGGCACCGTCGCCACCACGTCCCGGGTCGCCCCGTAAAAGTATTCGTCCAACGGAAACAGCCCGTACGGCTCCTGCTCCCGGAACGCCTTCCCTAAACGGGCCTCGATCTTGTACACGATGTGGAAGAAGTCGCCGCGGTCCATCTTCAGCCGGATGGTGCACAGCTTCCAATCGGCTCCCAGCAGATAATGCATCTTAAAAATGCGGTATTCAGCGTCGTCCAGCAGACGGCGCGCCATCAGTAAAAAATCGGCGATGTACTCCTCATCCTTCCGGCCCCACGAAAAACTTCGCTCACGTCCGCCCGTGAAATGCAAAGTGCACTGTGACAAGTGCTTTTCCTTCTCCACGCACTGCCGGAACTTCCGGAAACACGCGCGGAAAATCCCACGCAAGACGCAGTTGCACGGAGCATCCTTGCCCCGACGCCCTGCTCGCAAGCCCAATCCATGACAGGTGGTGCAGTGCACAAACGCTAACCCTAAGGTCTCCGACCGGGTCCATTCCATTTCGTTCTTGACCTCCCTAAGGCGTCCTTCGTCTCCATCAAAGGCGCCTCGATTCCAATTCCTTTTTCAATCTAAATCCATCCAGAAATTAGTCAACTCAATACCCCCATTTTTCTCATTTTTATTTGCGCAAATGAGGGTATCCACCTGCAACTCATTGCAAACACTACGCACACTATTTCCCTTAGTTGCTTTTCCCTAGAACTTGCGAAATAATTTCCGTAGTCCTATTCAGGTTTTTCTGTCCCCCTATTTCCAATGGAAATCGCCCCACTCACCTTCCAGCGCCTGCAGAACCGGCTCCTCGACCTGCTCCGCGCCCGGATTGCCAACGGCGAATGCAGCGAGCGCAGCCTCGCCCGCCTCACCGGTATCTCCCAACCCCACATGCACAACGTCCTCAAAGGCGTTCGCACCCTCTCCCCCGAATTCGCCGACGTCGTCCTCGCCTACCTCCGCCTCTCCCCACTCGACCTCCTATCCCGCGACGAACTCACTAAACACCTCGCCAAGACCAACCCCTACCGCGAGTCCCGCCTCCACCCCGTCCCGGTCCTCAACGGCCTCCTCGGCCTCAACCAACCCATCCCCCGCAAAGGCCCCCAGCGCGAAGTCCACACCGTCCCCCTCCACCTCACCGAAGCCGCCACCGAACCCCTCGTCGCCAGCCTCGCCGGCGACCCCGACATGGAGCCCCTCTTCGCCGACCGCGATCTCGTCCTCCTCGACCAGTCCGAGACCGCCCGCACCCTCTTCCAGCGCGAAGGCTACTATATAGTCCGCACCGAAGAAGGCCCCTGCGTCCGCGCCCTCTTCCGCGATGGCGACCGGCTCTACCTCATCACCGAAAAGAACCGGGCGGACGAAACCACCTGGCCCTTCATCGATCTCCCCGGCCGCGACCTCCTCGACATCGTCCTCGCCCGCGTCATCTGGCTCAACCGCCGCCGCCGCTGGGAAGACCACGTCGCCTAGAACCACCACGCCGCCCCCCTATGGGAGCGGCGTAATGGTAGAGGGTGCCGTAAACGTCCACCGCGCCGTCGTCAGCGGCAGATTGCCGAACGCCTGCAGCGTCCCGGTAAACGTCGCCCCCGCAATCGATTGCCCACTCGGCAACGCCACCGTGATGGTGATCTGCTTACTCGCCCCCGGCGCGATATCCGACAAGGTGCCGGAGTTCCCGCCCGGGAAGCTGGCCCCGGTCAGCCCGGTAACCGACAAGCTCGCAAACAGGTTCACCACCGGGTTCGCCCCCGTGTTCGTCACGTTAAACACGAGCGTAGCCACGTTGCTGGCATTCGTCCTGCTCACCGCCACCAGAGACACCGTTGTCTGCGGCGCCATCGGGACCTGCACGGTCGTATTCGCCGCCGCCTGATTGTCCGCCTGTGCGTTGAAGAGCACCCCGAAAGCCATGTCGGGCGACGCATTCAGATCCTCCGGGTTCGCCTGGAACGTCAGGGTGAACGGCACGGACGCCCCTGGCGAGATATTGCCCAGAACCAACGGGAACGCAGTGGGACTGATGAGCTGCATGGACGCTCCATTCGGCCGGGCTGGTGTTAGCCGGTAATTGATCGCCGGCGCGCTGCCGTTGTTGGTGGCCTGGAAGTTGATCACACCCCGGTTCCGCGAAACATAGGTGATCACCACGTTCGGCGAGGCTGCGACCGTGGTCCCCGTCAGCAGGCCCGGCCCAGTAACGGTGAACCCATACGGCCCGCCCCCGCCCTGGCCCATTCCCATAGTCCACGGCAACCATTGCCCGAAGATTCGTCCAGCCGCCGGCGTCAACGTAGCCGTCACCGCCGCGCCATTCGGATAGCAGCCCGTCGGGAAGCCGGCCAAGCTCGCCGGCGACAACGTCACCGTCCCCGTCCCAGCCGGCTGCACCTGCGTCGTAATCATGTAACAGGCCAACCGGTAGTTCGCCGTGTAGGTCGCCGTCCCCGTCCCCGGCAACGTAACGCCGGGACCGCTGGGCGTCCAACCCGTGAACTGGTAGCCCTCTCCGCCCGGCGTAACAACAGTCGCCGGCGCGGTCAGCGTCTGCGGACTGTTCGCCGGCAGGCTCGCGCTATAGGTGTTCGGAGCCGTCGCCGTGCCCACCCCAACCGCCGCGCCCAGGTTGGCGGGCGACGTGTTCACCGTCACCCCCACATTGGTAGCGGCCGCGCAGGTAAACGTAATCACCGTCGGACCGGTCAAACCAATCGGATTCAGGAACGGCAGCGTGGTCAGCAGACCCACATTCTGCACATTCCCCGTGAACGGATCCGTAATCGCCAGCGACACATTCGTGAACGTGCCCCCGGCGGGCGGCGTGGCCCCCAGGTTAATCAACGAACTCGAAGGCAGGATGCCGTCAGCGGGCAATGGCGGCGTAACCGTCGTCGTGGCGCAGCCGTTGTTGACGATCGTCACGCGGTTGCCAATCGCCTCGTAATGCGCCGTGTACGTCGTAGTCGTGCCCACAACCACGGGAGCAACCTGAGTCGGCCCCGGCCCTAGCACGGTGGTCCCCTGACGCCAGTTCTGCAACTGGTACCGGACGCCAAGCGAAGAGACGAACGGCCCCACCGGGTTGGCCGTCAGAGTGACGTTCCCGGCGGCAAGCGCCCCGCTCGTATACACGTTCGGCTGCGAACCCACGTTCTGCAGACCAACCGCTACATTCAGATTCGCCGGATTCGTATTCACAACCACAACCCCCGTCGGCGTCGCGCCGCAGTTGGCCGTCAGTATCTTCGGCGTATCCACCGGCATAGTCGAGTTGTTCGCAATCGGCGCGGCCGCGGCACCGCCACCACCAATCGGCATGGCGAAGGTAACACTGCTCACCTGATTCCCTGCCCCGGCCGTAACAGAGACAGTCACCGTGGACCCAGCCGGATAGAACCCGGCCGCCGGGCTCACAGTGGCGCACCCGTTGTTCACGACGTCGATCTTATAGAACGTGTCGTAGGCCGCCACAATCGTCGCCGAACGGCTGGGCATCGTGAACCCGGCCGGAGAAACCAGGCCGAGGTTCAGCGCCCCGTTCATCGTGAAGCTCTTCAGATCCCACCGCGTCGTAGCGTTGAGATCGAACTTCTGCGCCGGCGAGGCGGTAGCGCTGCCGGTATCCCCCGCCGCGGCGGTGGTGTTAAAGGTATCGGTATTGCTGCCATTGCCCGACGGCAGGCCCTGGACACCCACAACCACGCCAATGTTGGCCGGGCTGGTGGTAACAATCAGCGGGAACCGCGTCGGCGTCGAACAAGTGGTAACAACCGTCGCCGGCCCGGTCAGCTTCACAATCACCGGTGAAGTGGTAATCGTCGTGCTCACGCCGCCAATGGTGACGACGAAGTTCGTAAACGTCTGGCCTGTTGGCGGATTGGCAGTCAGCGTAAGGTTCGCATCCGGCGGGAAGGCCAACGGATTCTGCAGCAGCCGCAAGGAAGCCGGCCCGACAGTAGTGGGACAACCCGAAGCCGTCACCGTATAACCAGACACCTTATAGTTCGCGGTATAAACTCCCGGCCCAGCCGGCGGCGTCGTAATGCTCGGCCCGTTCGGGGACCAGGTGTCGAACGTATAGACAGTCCCGCCAGAAACGATCGGACCGGCGTCGGCCGTCAGCGTCTGCGTGCTGGAGGGTGGGAACGGCCCGCTGACCGTGTTCGTACCCGACAGCGTGCCGATGCCAACCTTCGCACCAATCCCGGCCGGGTTCGTCAACAACGTCACCGACGGCGCCGCGCCGTTGCAATCCACCGTCAGCGTGCCCGGCGAAAGCACCGGGACCCGGCCACCGCTCACCAGCGGCAGCGATCCGCCAACGAACGCCCACGTCGCCGTGGCCCCAGCGGCGGGAGAAATCGTAACCGGCAGTTGCAGCCCCGAGTTGAAGAAACCCGTCTGCGGGCTCACCGTGCAGGTCCCGTTGACGACGACCTTTACCTCGTACTGCGTCGTGTAGTTGGCCGTGTACGTCGTATCCGCCGTTGGCGTTGGAACCGGCTGCGGACTCGTTGAATAGTTGGCGTTGGCCACACCGTTCACAGACCATGTATTCAGCGTCCGCAGGACGTAACGAGTGTTCCCACCGGTGTTGGTTACAGGGCTGGAAGCGGTCACATCAAGCTTCGTTCCCGCGGGAACATCCGCCTTGAATTCATTCAGCGCCGAACCCAGCGGCGTCGCGCCAACGGTGGCACCGATGTTCGCCGGGCTGGTATTAACGGTGATGCGCGGCAGAACAGTCGACGGCGGACACTTGCCGACCGTACCAGCCTTATAAATGGAGTCTATCTCCCCATCCGTCAAAGCGCGCCGGAAATACTCGAACTCATCGACGCCGCCGCGGAAATACTGTCCGGGCGCCCCAACGTAGCCGCTGAATCCGATAAAAAATGACTGCCCATTCGTACTGAGGTCGCCAACCTTCTTGTTCGTAGACACCGTTTGCTTGGCGCCGTCGAGCCAGAACGTGATGTCGGCAAACCCGGTGGCCGCATCGCGGGCAACCCGAATGGCGACGAAGTGCCAGTCTGCGTCGGCGATCGGGAGAGTGGCGGAGTACTGTTCGTAGCCATTCGCCGCGGCTACGCTTTCCAGATAGAGACCGAGGCCGGTTTTTCCAACGCCCCATGCCCAGGCTTGCAGAACGCCGGGAGTACTGCGAACACCGGCGAGCTGGCCACCGGGGGTTGCCAGTGTCGGGTCAATCCGCACCCACGCATCCATGGTGAAATTGCCCTGCGCTCCCGCGCTCACGGGAGTGTCAAAGATGCTGTTGTACCACTAGTGCCCCAACGTTACTCGAATAGAATCAACTGTTTAGCGGCATCACTATCCGAAGAGTGACTATCGATGCTGTCGAAGGCCTCTAAAATGGGGATTTTCTCGAAAACCG
>JBIKOG010000464.1:0-2848 GCA_044358225.1 Bryobacteraceae bacterium
CTCGAAGTACATCAAGCTGGTTGGTTCGGCTTCAGAAGGGGCTACGACGGATAATTAGCGTATGGCCGTTTCGAATGTCGGCGAGTTGTTGCATTGGTCGTATGCGAACCTGGCGATGGCGCATTCCGCGGTCTCGTCGGGTTCGACAGCGTATGGGCCGAGGCACTACATGGTTCGCTCGCGCCTTTACAAGGGGCTGCAATCTGGAACTATGACGATGGGTCCGCTGGCCGAAGATGAACGGCTGAAAATGATACTGCCGCAGGCGTGTTGCTACTGCGGCAGTTTGGGGCCGTTGGCGGCGGACCATCTGATTCCGACGAAACGAGGCGGTGCCAACACCGGCGACAATTTGGTGTGGGCGTGTCGCGGTTGTAACAGTTCGAAGTGCGCCACGGATGTGCTGGAATGGCTGGGGAAAAGGGGCGCGTTTCCGCCGCTGTTATTGCTGCGCCGTTACCTGAAACTGGCAACGGAGATTGCGCAGGAGCGGGAAATCATGCAGACTCCCATCGCCGAGGCGGGCGAGTTGCCGTTCGCATTGACGGCAATTCCGAAGTACTATCCGCCACCGGGCGAACTGCGGTTGTGGATTGTCCCGCTGGTTACCGAGTGAACGTCAGCGTGGCCTTGCCGGCGGCGCCGTTGTAGATGAGTTCCACGTTGTGAATGCCGGAGTCCTTCCCGCGGTACGGGAAGAAGACGAGGCCGGCCACGGGGAGCGGACGTTCGCCTTCGGGGAGGACCGATTTCAGGGCCTTCTGCTCCATGGCGCGGCGGAGGGGGAAGGGCATTTTTGGGGGCGAGGGCTTGGGGTCGCCGGCCTGGCCGCCGCCGGTGGAGAGGCCCGTTTTGGATTTGCCGCCCGGATCGACGGGTTCGTCGGGGACCCATTCGGGGTCGGAGAGCGACTTCATCATCATGCCGTACTGCTGGCTGGGGGTGGCGGTTTTCTTGCCGTTGATTTTGATGGAGAAGTCTTCGAAAGAGATCTTGGGTTTGGCGTCGGCGGGACCGAAGAAGGCGACTTCGACGGCGACGTAGTCTTCCGACGTCAGCGGGCCCTGCATGGTGGGAACGGCGTGGGCGACGAAGTCAGCGGCGATGGTGATTTTGTCGAGCTTGGCCTGGGCCTGATAGTCGCCGGGGGCGGAGCGGGCGGGCAATCCTTCCATTTTGGGAGGGGCGGGCGGCTGGGCCAAAGCGGCGATTACACAGAGGGGCAGGAGGAGACGTGAAAAAAGCATTCCTCGTGACACGTTAGCATATGGGGGCGGGTGGAGTCAGGATAGCGGCAACATTCGAACTCGCAGTTTGCTCGTCCAATCGATGGTCACAATTGCGCCTGTGGCCAGTTCCGCGTCGAAATGGCGGAGGGCGAGAAGGAGGGCGACTCCACGCGCTTCCGGCGTCAACGGTGCGCCGCGGAGCAGGACGACACTCGGCGCATTCGCTTGGGTGTAGGCCAATATTTGGGGGAAATCCATGTCGTTGGTGAGAATGACGTACCCGTTGATCCGCGCCCAATCCGTGATGGAGCGATCCGTCGCGCGGGGATCACCGATATCCGACCAATGAGCCGACTCAAAGTCCGCGCTCCTGAGGAACTCGATCCATCGCGGAGTCAAGTTCATATCGACGACCAGCTTCATGCGTTAGCGAGGAGGACTTCGTGCCCTTGCGCCAACTGCGCGGCGAATCCAAGAGCTTCATAAATGTCGGGTTCTTCGAGGTAGGCGAAGTCCTTCAGCAGATCTTCTTTCGATCGGCCAGCCCCCAGTTCCTCGACGATCATCCCGACAGTAATACGCATGCCACGGATGCAGGGCTTGCCGCCCATCACCTCGGGGTCCATTGTGATTCGTTGGAACTTGCGCATACACCCAGTGTAGTGTCGTTCAGAAATAAAGAAAGGGGGAAGTGGAATTCCCCCTTTCGGCAGCCGATTTGAATTGCGAACTTACAGGTGCGCGTCGATCAACTGTTGCAGATCGGTCTTCGACGTGGCGCCCACCTTCTGGGCCACGACCTGGCCGCCCTTGAAGAGCAACAGGGTGGGGATGCCGCGGACGCCGTAGCGCATGGCGGCGCCGCCGTTTTCGTCGACGTTCAGCTTGCCGATGGTGACGCGGCCGGAATAGTCTTCGGCCAGCGCGTCAATCGTGGGAGACATCATGCGGCAAGGTCCGCACCACTCCGCCCAGAAGTCCACAAGCACGGGCTTGTCGGACTGCAACACCTCGGCGTCCCAGGCGCCGTCGGTAAAGGTAACCGTGTTAATTCCAGCCATTTCTTTTCACTCCAAAACTATTGATGTGCAACCGCGGAAAAAGATTCACCGGCCCAGCAGCCGGTCGTACAATGCGACGTATTCGGCGGCCGAGCGGTCCCACGAGAAGTCCTTGGCCATGCCAAGACGCATCCGCTCCAGCCACGCATCCCGGTCGCGGAAGCATTGCAATGCATGCCGCAGCGCACCGAGCAACGCCGCCGGGGAATACTCCCCGAATTTGAAACCAGTCGACTCTTCGATGGTATCATCCAGGCCGCCGGTGGCCCGGACGATGGGGGGCGTACCGTACTTGAGCGAGTAGATTTGGTTGAGGCCGCAGGGCTCATAGCGGCTGGGCATGAGGAACATGTCCGAGCCCGCTTCGATGAGGTGGGCCAAGCCGTTATTGAAGCCGTGCCAGACGCGAAACTTGTCGTGATGGCGGGTGGCGAGATCGTGGAAGATCCACTCCTGATGCGGCTCGCCGCTGCCGAGGGCGACGACGGTAACGTCCTCCTGCATGAGCACATCGCCGATGGGCTCCAGCAGATCGAACCCCTTCTGTTCGGCGAAGCG
>JBIKOG010000065.1:0-32831 GCA_044358225.1 Bryobacteraceae bacterium
CACGCTGGCAAGTACTTTTCCGGACGCGAACGCGTTCTGCTCGCGGCGTGAACTGAAACTCTGAAAATGCCCACTTTAGCCACGGGCTGCTAGGATTCCCCTTGGTACCGTGACACCAGGAAACCCCGTAATTTAGGACTTCCCCTACACCCACACTGCCCCCGATTTCCCCGGGAGCCGTGCTACCGGAAATCCCCGTAATTTAAGATTTACCCGAAGCACAGCAGCACCCCGAGTCCTCCAAACCGAGCAATCCAGGCGTCCACCCGGCCCGCAACCACCCCAAGCCCCCCAGATTTCCCTTGGTACCGTGACACCAGGACATTCCGTAAATTAGGATTTACCCCCACACGAGCCCCCCGGATCGCCTGGGAGCCGCGCTACCGGATTTCCCTGGTGCCCGCCGCCGCACCACGCCCCGCCCCCCGGATTCCCCTGGGAGCCGTGCTACCGGGAAACCCCGTAATTTAGGATTTACCAGAAGAACCGCAGCTTCACCCCAGCCGTCCGCGGCTGAATAACCCGCGTCCCCACAAAAATCGACTGAAAGTTATAGAGCGCCGTCACGTTCCCAATATTCGTCAGCTGAAAACTAACATCCCAAGTCTTCTTTTCCCCGCGGTAATGATCGTGCCCAACGCTCACATCCGCCACCGTCCGCGGCCGCACCCGCGCCGGATCCGTCGCTAAATTCACATACGGCAGCAGATCCGAATAATCCGGATCCTGCACCACATCCGCCGGGTCCGACGGATTAGAAACCAGCCCCGAATCATACCGAACCGACAACGACGCCCACCAACTTCTCTTATACGAATAATTCAATATCCCATGCACCCCCAACTTCTGGTCATGGTCAATAATGAACGGCCCCGCGCTCAACGAATCCACCGCGCTCGACCCCAAAAACAACCCGCCCGAAAACGGCGGCGTAACAATCGCACGGAAATGCGTAAAATTCATCGACCCCGAAAACCCACCCACCGGCAAAAAGTTAAACCGCCCCTCCACACCATTAATCCGCGACTGCGCCAAAGTAATCGGAAAAATGATTCCCGTGTTCAGGAAGTTATCATTATCCTGTAAGTCCGTCGCGCGCTTGTGATAAAAGGAACCACTAAACCCCACGTGCCGCGTAATCCCCTGCTGCACACCCACTTCCATAAAGTCCTGCCGCTCCGGCTTCATGATGATAACCCCACCCCCAAACGCCTCCCGCACCGCGTCCGGAGCCAACTCCCCCGCCTTCGGCGAACTCGACAACAGCAAATTCTCATTCGGCGGCGTCTGATAATTCCGGTTATACGACGCCCGGAACACCGTCCCCGTCTCTTTCACATGAAACGCCACCCCCACCCGAGGCTGCAACTGTACGCCCTTCGCCACAAACTTGTAATGGTCATACCGCAAGCCCAACGACACCATCAGCCGCTTCCACTTAATCCGGTCCTGCACAAATCCCGAATGCAGCGACCCCGTTAACTTATCCGCGAAAATGAACGGCCGCCCGCCCCGCGTCAAATCCACCTGCCGCAACCCCGGCAAATAATCTTCCTTCGCCGGATCATTGAAATCCTTATTCGTAATCGCAAACGAAAAGAACTCACTAATCGGCGTCCGCTGTAAGTCCGCCCCCATCCGCAAGTTATGAATCCCGCTCACCCGGTTATACCGCGCCGACAAATTAAACGTCGACAAATGCCGCGACTGGCTCGCCGTCACCGGCGTATCCCCAGGGCTCGCGAACAACTCCGCAATCGCCGTCCGGTAGCTCGACGACACATCAAACGTCGACCGCGCGTCAATCGTCCGCACCCACCCCGTCGACACCGAAAAGTCCCGCATCTGCTGCCGCTGGTCCTGCAAATTCGCATGTTGCGAACGCAAATTGGCAAGCTGAAAGTTACTGCGCCCCGCAATCAGATTCAGCCGCACCGTATCCCGCGCCGTCGGCTGATAATCGAACCGTGTAAACCCGCGCTCTGAATTACCCCCATTGTGTAAGTTGTCCAACGAAACCGAGTCCAAATACCGATTAGATTTGAGCGTATTCACACTCGCGAAATACCCGAACTTCGCCGTCCCGCCCTGCACCTGCGAAACTTGTGACAGCGTGTCAAACCCCGCCGCATACAACTGCGTCGACCCCGCCGCCTTCCGCCCCGTCCCCATCCCCGTCCGCGTCGTAATATTCGCCACCCCGGAAACCTTGCTCCCATACTCCGCCGGCACGTCGCCCGTGAACAACTCAATCGTCTGTACAATCGTCGGGTCCACCGCGTTCGAAAACGCCCCTGTCAACTGATCCGTAATCGCCATCCCGTCAATCACGTACGTCATCTGGTTATGCGCCCCGCGCGGATGAATCGCACCATTCGCATTCGCCGCAAACCCCGGAAAGCTCAGCAAAACCGACTCAATCCCCCGCCCGCTCGCCTGCGACGGCAGATGCGCGAAACTCGCCGCGTCCAACTCCGTTCGCGTCCCCGTCGCCTCCGTATCAATCGTCGCCCGGATCTCCGACGCCGTCACGTCAATCGCCGTCCCCTGCCCCGAAATCACCATCGAAACGTCTAACTTCACCGGCACATTCGACCGCAGCGACACCGCCTGCTCCCGCACCGCGAACCCAGCCTTTTCCACCTTCAGCACATAGGTTTGAAACGGCACATTCACAAACTGAAAATGCCCATCCTCCCCCGTCACTAACTGATTCGAATACCCGGCAATGGCGTTCGTCAATCGAACCACCGCCCCCGGTATCGCCGAACCCGCCGGGTCCAACACATCTCCCATCAACGTCGCCGTCGATTGCGCAAAAAGCGAACAGCCAAATAGGGCTACGCCCAATAGGGTAAAGCGAGTCATTCCAGTCTCTCCTAAATGAAAACGAAGTTATCGTTGAGTTAGGAGAAAGAAGGCGGCGCGCGATCCCGCGCCGAAAGAACCAGTCCCGCAAACACCTCGTAAACGACCGGCGGCGCCCCGGCCTCAACCAAAAACGCAACCGGCGCAACCATCACCGCCGCCTCGGCCAGCGACACCAACTGGTGCTCTAAGTGGTTAAACGAACAGTTGGTCGTCTTCCCCAGCGTATGCGTGTGCAGCGGGGAAAACAGCGCCACACCAAAAAACAGCAGCAACACCGCCAGCAATACCGCCACGCGCGCCCGGGTGGGCACGACGGCTCGGTCCATGCGTAAGTTGCTGCCTGGCAAGGTACAGCAACAGTGTACCCTACCGCGAACGAAGCGCGAACAACAGCAGCACCGAAATGCCCACCAGCCACAGCGCCGCCGGTTCCGGCACACCGGTCTCAGGAACAGGAGGCGGAGCAATACTCATCGCCCGCGTCGTCTGCATCGCCACCTCCGGCGTCAACAGCACCGCCTGCTCCACCCCGTCCAGCCGCCCCGTTCCCACAATCTGCCCCCGGTCGTTCATCCCGTACGCCGCCAGCAACTCCCCCGCCGTCCCCGGCCCCAGCAACCCGTTCAAGTCGTACATCACCCCCGCGTCCCATAAAAACGCCGCCGTCCCCCCGCCCCCCGTCAGGTCAGAAATACCCACCACCTGCCCCGAGGAACTAACCCCATACCCATAACTATTCGTCCCGCCCAACGTCCCCAGATTCGTCGCCACTCCCCCATCCCACCGCACCGCCCGCATCGCCCCACTCCCAACCTGCGCGCTCCCCACCACCGTCCCCGACGCCCCTATAGCGTTCCCATAACTGTTCCCACCGCCCAACGTCCCCAACACCGTCCCCCCCGAAAACGCTCGAAAACTCCCCGTCGCCGTCATCGCCGTCCCCGCCGCAACCCCATACTGATTCACCGCATTCGCCACGCTCCAACTCCCGCCCGCCGGCTGCCCCAATGTCGAAACCACCCCGCCCAAACGAACAAACGCCTCTCCCTCCGCCGTCATCCCCGACGCGTCCCCCGCCCCATTCATCCCCATCACATACGCCCCCGCCACCGCCGATACCCCGCCGAAGTTATCCCAAATCAACCCCTGCCCCGTGTCCGCCATCCCGCCCACGCGCCCCCCATCACTCACCGCATTCGCCCACGTTTGCGACGCCCCCGCCGGCAATTCCAACGTCGTCACCGCCCCGTCCTGATACAAAAATCCGCGCGACGTCCCATCCGGCATCACATAATTCCCCACCACCACACCCGTCCCGCTAATCGCCGTCGCCCCGGTCGCGTACCCAGCCGGCCCAACAGCCTGCACCTGGAACACCGGCACCGCAAACAGCCCCGCCCCAGCCAACACCGCCAACACCGCCATTCGGCATCTCATCGCGTTCCTCCCATCTCCCCCCAGTCTGCCCGGAATCAATCAATAAAACGACCCCGCAAAACCACTACAGCACTCTACGCACCCGGGAATAGGAGGCCCACGGCCAAGCCCAATCGGGTGTTATGATAACCCTCCGTGCTGCGTTTCCTGAAGGGCTTCGGCCCCCTCGTCATCCTCTATCTCCTGATCGCCTACGCCCTCCCCAAACCCGCCGCGGTCAAGCAGGATGCCTGGCAACTCTTCGCCGTCTTCGCCTGCACCGTCGCCGGCCTCATCCTCCAACCCGTCGCTGGCGGCGCCATGGTCCTCATCGGCGTCGTCTTCTCCGCCCTCGTCGGAGGCCTCACCATCCAGTCAGCCCTCTCCGGCTACTCGGACCCCATGGTCTGGCTCGTCCTCACGGCATTCCTCATCTCCCGCACCCTGCTCAACACCGGCCTCGCCCGCCGCATCGCCCTCATATTCGTCCGTTTATTCGGCAAAACCTCCATCGGCATCACCTACTCCCTCGCCGCCACCGACGCCGTTCTCGCCACCATCATCCCCTCCAACGGCGCCCGCTCCGGTGGCGTCACCCTCCCCATCGTCCGCTCCATCGCCGAACTCTACGGCTCCTCCCCCGGCGTCTCCGCCCACAAGCTCGGAGCCTACTTAATGGTCACCGTCTACCAATGCGTCTGCGTCGGCGCCGCCATGTTCTTCACCGGCCAGGCGTCCAACCCCATGGCCGCGCAAATCGCCACCCAAAACGGCTTCCCCATCACCTGGGCCAGCTGGTTCATCGCCGGCTCCGTCCCAGGCATCGTCTCAATAGCCGCCATCCCATGGATCGTGATGCGCATCTTCCCCCCGGTCATCAAGAAGACCCCCGAAGCCGCCGCCTTCGCCGCCCGCGAGCTCGAAAAGATGGGCCCCATGTCCCGCCACGAACGTATCCTCGCCGTCGTCTTCGCCGGCGTCTGCACCTTGTGGGCCACCGCCTCGCGCCACGGTATCGACATCACCATCACCGCCCTCCTCGGCGCCACCGCCCTCCTCCTCACCGGCGTCCTCACCTGGGACGACGTCAAAAGCGAAAAGTCCGCCTGGGACATGTTCATCTGGTACGGCGGCCTCGTCCGCCTCGGCAAGGCGTTGAACGACGGAGGCGTCATGCGCGCCTTCGCCGACGGCATCGGCGTCTGGTTCACCGACACTCCCTGGCCCCTCCTCTTCGCCGCCGCGCTGCTCATCTACTTCTACGCCCACTACGCCTTCGCGTCCATCACCGCCCACCTGCTCGCCATGTACCCGCCCTTCCTCGCCGTACTCGTCCTCAAAGGAGCCCCCCTCGGCCTCGTCGCCTTCGCCTTCGCCTGCTTCGTCAACTTCTCCAGCGGCCTCACCAACTACGGCACCACCCCGTCCCCCATGTTCTTCGCCCAGGAATACGTCTCCATGAAGGACTGGTTCCGCGTCGGCGCCATCGTCTCCGTGTCCAACGTCCTCATCTGGTCCACCGTCGGCTTCGGCTGGTGGAAACTGCTAGGAATCTGGTAACAACCCACCCCACCCCACTCGCCCACCACCCCACCCGCCCACCATCCCACCCGCCCACCATCCCACCCGCCCACCATCCCACCCGCCCACCATCCCTCCGGGGACATGGCGGGCAAAATCCCAACAAATTTCGGCCCGCAACCCAAACAATAGCCTTGTCCCCAAAGACGCAAGAACTCCCGGAACACCCAACCTACAAATCCGCCAACCGCCAAATCCCAGCCGCATCCCGAAACACCCGCGGCCCCATCCGCTCCAGATACCAGAAAAACGTCGTATCCCCCAGAAACGGCCGTTCCTCCGTCTTCTGATACTCCCCAAACAACTGCCCCGCCGTCTTCCCGCCGCCCCGCAATAGCTCCACAATCGTCCGCCGCACCCGGTTATCATCCCCCGGTCCGTGTTCCAACAACCGCTCCACCGCCGCCCGCAAATGCGGCAACGCCGTCAAATCCCAAGCCAACAACTCCCCCGCCCGGCCCTCGGTAAACATCTCCCAAGCCCGCGCCCCCAACTCCAACATCCCCGGCGTCAAACGCGCCTTCGCAGCCGCCAACCCCGCCATCTCTTCCACCACCATCCCCCGCGGGATATCCACCAGAAAATGCGGACTCGCCGTCAGCCCCTCCGTCCACACGAAGTGCAACGCCTGCAGCAACTGCAGCTGGTCATACAGGTCATCCTCAAACCAAAACCACAATGAATCCCGCGCCACCAGCCGCCGCAGTTGCCGGTCCCGCTCCTCCAACTTCCCGCCGTCCCCGTACCCCTCCGCCTCCAGCCAAGCCGACCGCAACGCCGTCAGCTCCTCCAACCCCAAACCAGCCACCACCGGCCCCTCGTGCAGCACATCGTGCCACACAATCAGTCGCGGCTCACCTGCCCAACGCCGCAACTCCGCCGCCACACAGTCGCCGTTGGTAATGTGAACCATGAAAAACTACTGCGCCGCTTCGAGCGCCAACTTGTGCTGCTTCTCCCACGCCTGCTTGGCCTGGTAATCGAACCAGAACTTGCTGCCGGCCGCCCAGTAATACCCGCCCACGAACAACGACAGGAACGGAATCGCCAGGAAGTTGTAGCTCTCAATCGAATACGCAATCATCGCCAGGAACCACGTCCCCGCGGCCAATTCAAAGTACGGCAACAACCCCAGCCGGCTCTTATACCGCTGGTTCCCCAACATCACTTTCTTATCGCCAACGGCGTACTTCGGCGTCCGCGCAAACGCCGTCTGGTAACCCACCAGCGCTTCCATAACAGCCTTGGCGTTGCTCAAAGTCAGCGCCACGCCCGCCATCATCAGCACCGGCATGTACCAAATCGTGCGCTTCCAGTTATCCGGCCGAATCTGCCGCTGCGCCACCAGATAAAACGCGGTAATCGACCAGAAACTCGCCGCAATCAACGGCAAATCCACAAACACCATCTGCATCCAGCCCATGTAGAACCGGACAATCATCACCGGCAACATCAGCGCCGACATGATCAACATCAGCGGATACGAAATGTTCGGCGTCAGATGGCAAATCGCTTCCAGCTTCACGCGCCACGGCTGCTCGGACTTCAAAATCATCGGCAGCAATTTCTTCGCGCACTGCGTCAGGCCCTTGCTCCAACGCGTCTGCTGCACCTGGAACCCGTGCATGTCGAACGGCAATTCCGACGGGCATTCCACTTCCGGGCAATACACAAACTTCCAACCCTTCAACTGCGCCCGGTAGCTCAAATCCGAATCTTCGGTCAGCGTATCGTGCTGCCAGCCGCCGGCGTCCTCGATCATCTCTTTCCGAAGAATCCCCGCCGTGCCATTGAAGTTGAAGAACAGCCCCGCGCCCGCGCGCGCCACGTGCTCCAACACAAAATGGCCGTCCAGCAGAATCGTCTGCACTTCCGTCAAAGCGTTGTAGTGCTGGTTCAGATACGTCCAACGCGTCTGCACCACGCCCACCTTCGGATCGGCGAAGTAGTGAATCGTCTTCCGCAAAAAGTCCGTCGGCACCATGAAGTCGGCGTCGAACACCGCGACCACAATCCCCGTCGCCGTCTTCAACCCTTCCTGCAACGCCCCGGCCTTGTACCCGTGCCGGTTCTTCCGATGGTGATACTCAATCGGGTGCCCGGCCGCCCGGTACTCCGCCACCAGCCGCTCCGTGAACGGATGCGTCTCGTCCGTCGAATCGTCCAGAATCTGAATCTGCAACAGATGCTTCGGATAGTCGATCTTCACGATCTGCTCAATCAGCCGTTCCACCACGTACCGCTCGTTAAACAGCGGCAGCTGGATCGTCACCGGCGGCAACTCCGCAAACTCGCTCGGCGGCGCGGTCAATAGATTCTTCCGGTTCTTGAAATAGCCACGGATCATCTCGTACCGGTGCATTCCGAAGAACGACAGCACAATCAAAATAGCGAAATACGGCACCAACAGCGCATAATCGAACGGAGCCAGCTGATGGATCCCAGCAAACGTATCGTCAAAAAACGTCCGTTTGAAGTCGTCAAGCGCGGAAGTGTCAGCTACGAGGAGGGCGAAAAGTAGGGGCATGAGTGCCAGAGAGAAGGTTGCCTGCGCGTTCGGGTTCGGTCTGCAAGCCGGCCTTTTGCTCCTTGCTTGGGTCAGAAGCGGTGGAGTTCACGATCCACAGAGGGATGTCGCTCTATTTTGCGTGACTTCTGTATTATATCTCGCCGCGCTCGTCGCTGTGTGTCGCCTCGAGGGGGGAATTCGCCCTACTTTTCTTCTGGGGTTCGCCCTCCTCTTCCGCCTCACCGCCTTCCAAATGGAACCCCTCTTCTCCGACGATCTCTTCCGCTACCGCTGGGAGGGCCGCGTCGCCGCCGCCGGCCTCAACCCCTACGACCACCGCCCCGCCGAACCAAAGTTGACCCACCTCCTCGAACCCCGCGTCGATGGCAAGGACTTCAAACCCGTCTACGGCCCCCTCCTCCAGTCCCTCCAACTCCTCCTCGTA
The DNA here is from genome assembly GCA_044358225.1 of Bryobacteraceae bacterium. Taxonomy (GTDB): domain Bacteria; phylum Acidobacteriota; class Terriglobia; order Bryobacterales; family Bryobacteraceae. The sequence continues at coordinate 8,823 of JBIKOG010000065.1, forward strand.
AACCTCGGTGGCGACCGCAATCTCAACACCATGAAATGGGGCGCCTGCCTCGCCGACCTCCTCCTCTGCTGGCTCCTCTGGCAATGGCTCCCGCCAAATGAAACGTGGCGCTGGATCGCCTGGGCCTGGTGCCCCCTCGGCCTCGTCGAATTCTGGGGCATGGGCCACCACGACGCCGTCATGGTCGCCCTCTCCCTCGCCGCCCTCTACGCCGCCGAACGCCACAAATGGCCCCAAGCCTACGCCCTCCTCGGCCTCGCCGCCGCCACGAAGTATTGGCCCATCCTCCTCTGGCCCTACCTCGCCCGCCGCGGCAACTGGCGCTGGGCCGCCCTCACGCCATTGCTCTTCGCCCTCTGCTGGCTCCCCTGGCTGACAGATATCTCCGAAAACGCCAAATACACCGGCGGCTTCGTCGGCGGCTGGCGCAACAACGACATCCTCTTCGGCCCCATCCTCGCCCTCGCCGGCTCTCTCGACGCCGCCAAACGCGCCAGCATGGCAATCATCGCCCTCTCCTCCCTCGCCGCCGCCCTCTTCGCCAAATCACCCCGCCAGGCCTATTGGACCGTCGCCCTCACCATCCTTCTCGTCTCCGCCAACGTCCACCCCTGGTATCTCACCTGGATTCTCCCACTCGCCGTCTTCCATTGGCCTTGGCCGGTGTTACTATGGGGAGCCCTTGCCCCTGTTCATTACATCGTCCTCATTCGCTGGCGCCACGAACACATCTGGGAAGGCCTTACTAACTGGCGCTGGGCCGTCTATCTGCCGGTTTTCGCCTTGTTGATGGTACAAATAGTACGAAGGAGACACGTTGGAAACCCACGTTCGTAACGTTGGCAGGCTTTTGTTCTACATGGGAATCGGAATGGGTGTTCTGGCCATCGCCGTACTTGTTTTCAATGGCGGCTTCTCCGGCATCCTGCTCACCAACGACCCGTTCTACAAGCGCAAGGACATCGCCTCCATCCCCCTCACCCGCGTCCTCGCCGTCATCTACGTCGTCTACAGCCTCGTCATGGCCGTGCCCATCGCCCTCCTCGGCCGCGCCATTCTCAACTGGAAACCCTGGGCCAAAACCGGCGGCATGCTCCTCGCCTCCGTCAACATGCTCTATTTCCCCATCGGCACCGCCGTCGGCCTCTACGCCATCTGGGTCTTGAACGACGAAGCCACCGAATTCCTCTTCGAACACGCCCCCGCCGGCGGAGCCAAACGCTAAGGCTTCGGCGCCGCCTTCTTCCCCTTAAACAAGTCCATAATCCCCTTCATCCCCTCCTGCAATCCCGCCGGTGACCCCAGCTTCATCTTCCCCACCGCCACCGCGTCCGGCGTAAACACAGGCTTCGAAAACGTCCCCTTCACCAGCGACGGCATCATCAATTCCCCCTTCGGCCCCGCCACCGCCGCGCTCAAAAACCCGCCAATCTTCGTCCCGCCAACTTCTTCGCTCAACTGCTTGTTCAACGTCGTCAGCATCCGTAAATTCAACGTCTGATCCACCAAACTGAATCCCCCCGTAAACAGCGCCGCCGCCCGGTCCAGCTCCACCCGCAAATCCTCCGTCGTCACCACACCCTTCGCCACCGTAAACGCCCCCTTCATCCCCAGGACCGACGTCCCGCCAGCCCCGTTCAACGGCTTCAAAAACTTCGCCAGCGTCCCCATCTCCCCCAATAAATTCACCGGAATCAGCTTCCCCTGCGCCAACTGGAACTGCACCGTCCCGTCCATCGTTCGCGCAAACTCCTCCCCCGGCTTCGGCGCAAACTGTAACTGCGCCTCCGCCGTCACCGGCCCGCTCACAACCTTCCGCAATGCCGTCGTCGCCGCCAGCAACTGCTCGGATTCAATCTTGTCCAAATGCGCCTTCAACCCAATCACCGCCGGCTGCGTCTTCAAATTCACCGTCGCCGCCCCCGTCAGCTTCCCGCCATACACCCCCGCCGACAATGGCTCCAGCGTCAGCACCTGATCCCGCAGCACCACCCCCGTCTTCACATTCTCCAAAACCAAATCGTTCAACAACACCTTCCCCGCCGCCAAATCGCCCGTAATCACCATCGGCTTCCCCTCCCCGCCGCCCTTCCCCGCCGCCACCCACCCGGCCATCTCCACGTTTGACAGCTGATCGGCCTGCAACGAAATCGCAATCCGCGGATTCGCGAAGTTCTGGAACTTCACCGCCCCCCGGAAGTTCGATTTCCCCAAATGAAATACCGCCTCTTCCAACGCCGCGCTGTCCTCGGCAAAATGAATCAACGCCGAATCAATCTTCAGCGGCGGCACCAGCCCCGCCACCTGCAAATCCGCGCCCGCCACCGATCCGCTCCCCTCCAACACCGGCTTCGCCAACGGCCCCGTCGCCCGGACCGATAGCGTCGTCACCCCCGTCCCCTTCACATCGGAAACCTGCGCCATCGCCAATAGATCCCGAATCGCCGCGTCCTTTGTCGATACCGTCGCGTCAATCGTTTTGTAGTCCTTCAACGCAAACGCCGCCTGCACCAGCGTCGGCCCCACCTGCAGCGAAAACGGCTTCGCCACAATCTGCCCCGGCGTCAATTCCAACTCCAACGCCGTCGCCTTCAACGTCTGGCTCAACTGCCCGCCCGTCACCTCCAAATTCGCAATCTGCACCGCCCCCGTCAGCACCGGCTCCTTGAACGGGCCCCGAACCTTCACGTCCGCCGTCACCGTCCCGCTCGGCTTATAAGCCGTCTTCACCGGCAGCCCCGCCAACGGCGACGGAGCAATTTTCAACGCCCCGTCCACCGTGCTCGCCCCAACGTCGACCTTCCCAACAAACCCCGCCGTCACCTTCCCCATCTTCGCGTCCAGCTTGGCTACATCCCAAACCTCCCCCGCCCGCGCCCCCGCAAACTCCAACTGCACCGGCAACGTGCCATTCTCCCAACTCAGTGTCCCCGCCACTCCCGGCCCGTCCATCCGGATCTCGGCGTCGATATTGGCGTACTCCGTCCCGCCCGTTTTCAGCCGCCCGTCCACAATCCGCAGCGATTCCAACTTCGGCGCCTCCCCGCCCGCGCTCCCCTTCGCCGCCGGCGTATACGTCACCACCGGCCGCGTCAGCACCAGCGAAGAAATCTCAATATCCCCCCGCAATAACGGCAAGAACCGCACATGCACGTCCAACACGTCCACCTTCGCCAGCCCCTGGATATCCAGCCCCGCCGCCCGCAGCGACAGCGGAATCACACGCAACGACAACGCCCCAAACGTCACCGGCCGCCCCGCCGCCGCCCGCAGCCGCCCCTCAATCGCCGGCCGGAACTGCTCCGCCGAAACAAGCCACGGCAAAGCAAAAACTAACGCCGCCAATCCCCCGCCAATTCCCAAAAACCAACGCGCGCGCTTCATCCATTCATAGTAAGCCTAGCGGACGTTCAATACGCGTAACTGTTGATAGAACGACAACTGATCCAGAAAATTCCACGACTCCTGGATCCGGCCCTCTCGAAACGCCAAAATCACCACCGCCGCAAAATCAATCGGATTCCCCGTCGGCGGTATCCCCAACTCCCCGCCCGTGTGCGTCCCGTAGGAGTGCGTCCGCAGCACCACCTTCTCCCCCTCCGCCACCGTGTCCAGAATCTCGATCCGCAAATCCGGAATCGCCCCTCGCAACTGCGCGTGAAACTCCCGAAACGACGCGAGATTCGTCGTCGTTACCCCCGGCCCCTCCAGGTCGTGACAAATCGCATCCGCGTGTACCATCTCGTCGATGAGGTCCACCCGTCCCCGGTTCCAAACTTCCTCAAACCACCGGATCGCCAGCTCCCGATTGCTCGCCATGGTACTTACGCCCCTCCCATCGAGATACTAACAAACCAGTAACAATCACCACAATACAACCCGCGACGTTATACCAGAGAAACGAAGCCGCTCCCGTGAAATGCAACGCGAAAATCGCCGCCTCTCCCACCAAAACCCCAATAAACGCGCCATTCGCGCTCACACTCGGAAAATACATCGCCAGCGCGAAAACGCCCAATATCCCCCCGTAAAAGAAGGAGCCCAATAAATTCACCGCCTCCACCAGCGACCCCAAATTCTTCGCCAGCTGCGCCGTCACAATCGCGTAAATCCCCCAGAAAGCCGTCGCCGCCCGCGACACCCACAAGTAATGCCCATCTTCGGCCAGCGGCCGGAACAGCCGCTTATAAATATCAATCACGCTCACCGTCGCCAGCGAATTCACCTCGCCGGAAATCACCGACATCGCCGCTCCCAGAATCGCCGCAATTACTAACCCAACAATCCCCGGCGGCAAGTAATGCGTCACAAAATGCAGAAAGATATAGTTCGTATCATTCCCGCCCGTAATCTTCGCCGCCTCCTTCCGCGTCGCCTCCAACTCCTTGTGCGCCGCCTGGAACTCAGCCTTCACCGGCTCCCCATGCACCAGCTTCGCCGCCGCCTCGTGCCGCTGCGCAAACGCTTTATCGAACCGCGCCTGCAACGCCGGATACGCCGCATTCTGCTGCAACTTCGCCATGTCTCCCGGATGAAACAACAACGGCGGCTGAATAAAGGTGAAGAACGCAAACACAATACAACCCGTCAGCAAAATCAAAAACTGCATCGGGATCTTCGCCACGGCATTAAATAACAAGCTCAGCCGGCTCTGCGAAATGGAACTCCCCGTCAAATACCGCTGCACCTGGCTCTGGTCACACCCAAAGTAAGATAACGCCAAAAACATCCCGCCAAACAATCCGCTCCAGATGTTATACCGGTCCACCCACGAAAAACTCGTCGTCACCGGGTTCAACTTACCCGCCGCCCCGGCCACCGTCAGCGCCCCGGCCAGCCCAATGTTCTCCGGCAGCAAATTGATGGCAATAATCAGCGCCGTCCCCAGCCCCGCCATCATAATCAGCATCTGCTGAAAATCGCTCCACGTCACCGCCTGCACACCGCCAAACACCGTGTACCCAATCACAATCGCGCCCATCACCAGCGTCGTAATCTGGTCCGGCCAACCCAGCAAAACCGTTAACACAATCGCCGGTGCCGCCAGCGCCAGCCCCACCGCCAGCCCCCGCTGAATCAGGAAAATAATACTAACTAACGTCCGCGTCTTCGCGTCAAACCGCTTCTCCAAATACTCATAAGCGGTATAAACATTCGCGCGATGAAAGATCGGTACCGCCGTCATCGAAACCACAATCATCGCCAGCGGCAAACCAAAGTAGAACTGCACAAACCGCATGCCGTCCACATACCCCTGCCCCGTCGTCGAAATGAACGTAATCGCCGAAGCCTGCGTCGCCATAATCGACAGCGCCATCGCATACCACGGCATCGATTTCCCGGCCCGCAAATACTTATCGGTCGTGTCCGATCCCCGCGCCCGCCACAGCCCGTAGCTGACAATCGTCACGATCGTCAGCACCATCACCACCCAATCCAGAATCCTCACGACCAGGCCTTTCCAAAGAACCAGAACACCGTAATCAGGCTAAACAAATAAACGATCACAACCCCATACACCCGCCCCCACGTTCCCAGGAACGGCGGCGGCTCTTCCTGTACGCCCCGCTTCACTGCGCCTTCCCCGCGCTCAGGAAATTCGCGAAAATCCGGTACGCCCCCGGCACCCCCGCCGGCAACTGCCGGAACCAGCTCAACGGCGTAAACACATACACGCCCTTGCCGTAGCGCGCCGTCAGCGTCCCCCCATTCATCGGCTTCTCTCCCGGATCATGCATCGAAAAGAGTGTTTCATATTTCGCATCGAAAGCGGAGGCAAAATACAAGCCCCGCTCCTGCACCCATCCGTCAAAGTCCTTCGCCGTAATCCGGTTCGGCTTGGTCATCAGCGCATGCGTCGCCGCAAACTCCACCTGCGAATCCTCCACCGTCACCCGCCCCTGGCTCAGCGTAATCGGGTACGGCCCAATCCCTTCCAGCAGCTTCGGATTCCCGCCAAAGAACCCGCCCTCCATCACGTTGTACTGCACCACCAGCGTGCCCCCATTCTTCGCATACTCGTGCAACCGCCGCGCATTCGCCCGTACATCGGCCCGCGTATTAAACGCGCGCACCCCGGTCACAATCGCGTCATACCGCGACAAATCCTCCTGCGCCAGCGCCTCTTTCGTCAACACCGTCACCGTGCAGCCCAACTGCTCCAACGCCCGCGGCACCTCGTCACCAGACCCCATAATGTACCCAACATTCTTCGACAACACCGTCACATCCACCCGCACCAACTTCGCCTCCGCCGGCGTAAACGCGGCCTGCGGCGGAATGTGCGGATACTCAACAGTGGTCATCGTCTGCCCATAAGCAACGCCGCCCACCACCACCTCCGCCCGCAAAGTAGCCGTCTGCTCGGCCACCGGCGGCGTCACCGTAAACGCCAACGTAATCTGCTCCCCCGCGCCCAGCGCAACCTCCCGCGTCAAAGGCGCAACCCGCCACCCCGCCGGCGCCACCAACCGCACCGCGCCCCCCGTCACCGCCTCCATCGCCGTCACCTGCACCGCCACCTCCCGCGCCGCCCGGTTCGGGAACACAATCGCCTTGTCGCCCAACTTCACCACCGCCGGCGGCACCGCCAGCAACGGCCGCGTCAGTTCCCCATAAATCCGGTCCACATACTTGTGCTGCACCGGCATCGTCACCGCCACCGCCTCACCCGCCACCGTCAACCGGAACGTCGCCGTCAGCGCCGCCGGCCCATCCGGAGCCGCCAGCACCCGCCGGTCGTCGATCGCATACATCGTGTCCGATTTCGCCTTCGCCAGCCAATACGGCTGCGTCGCCACCGCCGGCATAGTCAGCGGAGAAACCTCGCTCACCGCCACCCCGCGCGCCAACTCCTTCCCAATCGCAATCTCCCGCCCCCCTGCCGAAACGCCCTCCAGCCGCACCGCCAGCCCGCTCCGGTTCACCGCGGAAAACGCCACATCCACCGTCTTGCCGCTAACCCCCTGATACCCCGCCGCCGAAGCCTCGAGCGACAACCCCGCCGCCAACAGCACCGCCTGCTCCAACTCCGCCCGCTTCTCTTCCACAAACGAACCCGTCAACCCCGCCATCGCCCGCCGCGCCTCCAGCAACACCGGCACAATCTTCTCCGGCGCCCGGTCGTCCAACTCCGCCGAAGCCCGCCGCAACAGCCCCGAAACTTTCTCCGAACCCGCCACCCGCGCCCACGAAGTATCAATCCCATCCATCAAACCCGCGGCAGTCGGCTCCCCCGCCAGAACCTGAAAATACTCCCGCATCCGCCCCCGCTCCTGCCGCCAACCCATCGCCTGCGACCGATGCTGGCTCCGGCTCACGCCCGCAATCTCCCCAAAGCTATACCCCAGCACCGGGTCAAAGACGCCCACATCCAACGTCAACTTATTCGGCACCGCCTCGGCCTCTTTCGCCATCTGCGGCGTAAACGAAGGCAGGTTCAACAACAACCGCTTCGCCTGCCAAACCGGCAACCCCATCTCCGGAAACCGCTTCGGATCCGCCGCCGCCGCAAACGCCTCTTTCCCCAAAATCGAAGAAGCCTGATGCTGCCCATGCCCATCCCGCGGCGTCCCGGAAAACCGCAGCACGATAATGTCCGGCTGAAACTTCCGGATTACATAAACCGCATCGCCCAAAACGTTTTCCCGATCCCACTTCTGCAAAGTTTCATCGGCAGTCTTCGTAAATCCAAAATCAATCGCCCGCGAAAAATACTGCTCCGCCCCATCAATCCGCCGCGCCGCCAGCAACTCCTGCGTGCGAATCAGCCCCATCCATTCGCCCTGCTCACTGCCAATCAGGTTCTGCCCGCCCTCGCCCCGCGTCAGCGAAAGATACGCCGTCTTGTACTGCCACCCCCGCGCCGAAAACGCCAGGAACGCCGTGTTCTCATCATCCGGATGCGCGGCAATATGTAGCACCCGCCCCAGCTTGCCCAGCCGCTCCACCTGCAACCGCAGCCGCGCCGCCCCCGCCAGGTTCGGTTGAGCCACCGCCGCCAGCGCGGCCAAAGCAAAAACAGCAATCCGGGTAACCATGTTCACAAGAACTAGGATGCACCACAACCCCGTCCGGATGCCCTACCGCCCTCGAATCCCAAACCGGAAATCGCACCGCGCCGCCCCCAACGCAATCGTGCCCTCACGCCGCAACGTCAAACCCGCCATCGACGACGTCAACTCATCCACCTCGCACAAAATCGCCACATACCGCTCCGCCCCATGCTTCCGGAACAGTTTCACAATCCCGCACTCCATAATGTCGAACCCAAACGCCACCCCGGGCTCCGTCACAATCTGCACCAGAAACCCATCGGCATGGCCCTTCCGCCCCACCTTCCGCCGCAGCAATCCCGTAAACAACCCCACCACCGGCGCCCGCAGCAACATCCCCGGCAGCCCCTTCAACCACCGCCGCCAAGCGCTCTTCGGCCGAACATACTCCACCGTCACCCCCAAACAAAATTCCCGGATCAAATCAAACGTCTCCCCCCGCCCCTCCAACACCTGAATCGTCGCCAGAAACCAAGCGCAAAACACCAACCGCCGGTCCATCGGGTTCGCCGACTCACGCGCAAACGCAACGTCCGGCGCAATCACCGCATGCCGCGCCTCCACCGCCGCCCACTCCCCCGGATACTGCCGGTCCCTCTCGCGCCGAAAATAATCCCTATCGCGCACCCGCCTCCATCATCGCCAGCGCCTTCACCGCTTCCGGCGCCCCCGCCCGCTTCACGTCATCATACAGCGTCCCGTCATACGCCGAAGGCTCTCCCTTATACGGCGCCCCCGCCTCCATCAACAGCAACAGCGTCTTCCAACTCCCCCTGTGCGCCGCCTGCGATACCGGCCCGAATCCCCGCACCCGCAACTGCAAATTCGCCCCATGCGCCAGCATCAACGGAACCATCTCCCCCTTCGTATCATCGTGCAGCCACGTCCACCAATACGGCTCCCCGTCCGTCCCCACATAGTTCACATCCGCCCCGGCCGCCAACAGCAACTCCACCATCTCCCGCCCCTGAAAACTCACCGCGCGCAAAGGCTTCCCCGGCGGCACATTCGCGTTCGCCCCCGCCCCCAGCAACTCCTTCACAATTGCCAACCGCGCCGCCTCCGACCCCTGCCCGCGCTCCAGCGCATACAGAAACAAGGTCGTCTCCCCATACATCTTGTTCAGGTCCCCAGCCGCCGGCAACAGCGCCTTCACCTGCTCCAAATCCCCCGCCCGCAGCGCCGCCGCCAACCGCAACTGCGCCGGCTCCCGGAAGCTGTCCGCCCCGCTCGCCGCCCGCTCATACCGCGCCTCCTCCCTCTGCTTCTCCCCCCCCTCCGTCATCATCGAACTCCCCATCGCCAACAACGGCAGCGCCACCAGCGCCACACAAACAATCCGCACCCCTTCGCTCTTCGCCAGCGCGAACACCACGCCCAACCCCACCAAAAACAGCATCGGAAACACCACCAGCCAAGCCCCCACCGCGCCCCCGCTCGGCCCGCTGGTAATCCCGTCCTTCAACACCGCGAAGATCCCCAGAAAACTCAGCCCCAGCAGTACCCAGAATGCCGCCGTCATCGTGTTTGCGCTCATACACCAACCAGCGCAACCACCCCTCCAAAATCCTCAAAATACTTCGCCGCCGACAGCTGCAGTTGCGCCGGCTCCCCCTCGAATGCCAGCACCGCCAAGAGCCCCCAAAAAGCAAAGTCCCACCAGAACTCAGATTCAATCCTTCCCAGCCTCCAACAGCGCCATCGTCTTCGCCAGTGATTCCGCTGGCTTACTCCCTTCAAGCGATCGGTAATCAAACTCCGCCTTCACAAACTCATACAGCGTCATCCCCTTCTCCTTGGCCGGTTCCCCCTTGTACGGCGCCCCCGCCTCAATCAGCATCACCACAGACTCCCAGCTATGGCCGTCCGCCGCCCGCGCCACCGCCCCCACGCCATCCTTCCGCGCCTGCAGATCCGCCCCATGTGCCAGCGCCAGCTTCACGCAATCGGTAAACCAGGCCCCGACAAACCACCTCCACCAGAACAGCTCCCCTTCGACAGACTTGTAGTTCACATCCGCCCCCGCCTCCAGCATCAACTTCACAACGTCCGCCCCATGCGTGTGCACCGCCCACAACGGCCGGCCCGCCGGCACATTCGGATTCGCCCCCGCCTTCAGCATCGCCTCCAAAATCTCGCTGTCTTCCTCGTACTCCCACGCCTTCTCGCGCTCCACCGCAAAGCAGAACAGCGTCGTATCCCCATACAGCTTGTTCAAATCCCCCACCGCCGGCAGCAGCGCCTTCACCTTCTCCACGTCGTGCGCCGCCACGGCCTTTAGAAACTCCACCTGCGCCGGCTCCGGAAATATGTCCACCCCGCTCTCCGCCCGCACACTCCGCGCGGCGTCCTGCAGCCGCTTCCTCGGCTCGGCCACCAGCACCTCCGACACAATCCCCGCCACCGCCAGAAACCCAATCGCCGCCACCCACAGGCAAACCGCCCGCAGCGCCCCGCTGCTCGTCACCTGGAACACCACGCCCATCCCCAGCATGAACAACATCGGAAACACCACCAGCCACGCCCCCACCGCGCCGCCGTTCGGCCCACTGGTAATCCCGTACTTCAGCACCGCGAAGATCCCCAGAAAACTCAACCCCACCAGGATCCAGAAAGCCGCCGTCATCATGTTCGTGCTCATAACCAAACCAAGCGCAACCGCCCCGCCGGAATCCTCACCCCAATTTCGCCACTAATTTCCGCAGCGCCTCCGGCGCCTCCCGCCCCTCGTACCTTGCCAGCGCCGCCCGCGCCTTCGCCGGCAGATCGGCCTCCGTCCACTTCGCCCCCGCCTCCAGCAGCACCAACGCCGTCTCCCAGCTATCCTGCGCCATCGCCTGGGCCACCGTGCTCGGCCCCACATACCGCGAGTTCAAATCCGCCCCCCGCGCAATAAATAACCGCAGCATCTCCACCTGCTCCTGGCCTTTGGCGTCCCTCCGGATCCACTGCCGCCAAGGATGCTCCCCCGCCGGGGACTTCTCGTTCACATAGGCCCCCGCGTCCAATACCAGCTCAATCATCGCCCGCCCCTGCGAACTCACCGCCTCCAACGCCCGCCCCTGCGGATAGCCCACAAAACCCCCGCCGGCAATCAGCGCGCGCACCAGTTCCAGTCGCTCCGCCGTCGCCGGCCCCTTCTCCATCCCCTGTTCCAACGCAAACAGGAACAACGTCGTGTTCCCCCGCAGATCGTTCAGATTCTGATATGTCGCCTTCGGCAGCAGCGCCTTCACCCGGGCCACATCGCAGGCCGCAATCGCCGTCGCCAGTTCCAGCTCAAACGGGTCTTTGAACGCCGCAATCCCTCGCTCCGCCCGCCCCGGCCCCGCCACCAGGCGCCGTACCAGCTTGTCCCCAATCAGCGCCATGAAGAGGCTCACGACCAACAGCGCTATCACTCCCTTGGTATTCCAGTCCAGATTCATTCCCATATCTCCCTCATTCCTGGCGCAACAGGCACGCCAAAATTCTCAAAAATACTTCGCCACCACCGTCCGTAACGCCACCGGCGCCTGCCGCCCCTCATACTTCGCCAGCGCCGCCCGCGCCTTCGCCGGCAGACCGGTCTCATCCCAATACGCCCCCGCCTCCAGCAACACCAGCGCCGTCTCCCAACTCTCCGCCTCCACCGCCTCGGCCACAGCGCTCTGCCCCCCATCCCGCATCCGCAGATTCGCCCCATGCTTTTGAAACAGCCTCAACATCTCCACCTGCTCCCGCCCCTGCTCATCCCGCGCCACCCACCGCCGCCACGGCGCCCGTCTCGCATACTCCCGCTCGCTGGGATCGGCGCCCGCCTCCAGCAAGAGCCGGTTCATCTCGAAGCCCTGCGAAGCAACCGCCGCCAGCGCCCGGCCCTTCGGATACCGCGGGAATCCGCCTGCCTTCAACAGCGCCTTCACCATCTCCAGCCGCTCCGCCGACGCCGGCCCGCCCGCCCCCCGCTCCAGCGCATACACAAACAACGTCGTATTCCCCCGCAAATCATTCAGGTTTTGATACGTCGCCCGCGGCAACAACGCCTTCACCCGCGGCACATCGAACGCCACAATCGCCGTCGCCAACTCAACCTCGAACGGGTCCTTGAACGCCGCTATCCCGCGTTCCGCCCGCTCCGGCGACAGCGCTCCGCTCACCGCCAGCACCGTCCCCACAATCACGCACGCCAACACTACCGTCACCAGATGTCTCATCGCCTCCCCCTCAACCCAACAAACCCACCAACAGCCCCACCGCCAGCGCCAGTAGCGCCACCACCACCGCCAGGCACCACCGGCGCTCCCCGTCCGTTTGCGCCGTGATATACACTCCAGTCGCCACCCCCAGCCCTCCCAGTAGCCCCAACACCCCCAGCTCGCCCACAGCCTCCCACGAGTAATCGCTATTCACCACCACCAATAGCAGTGCCAACAGCGCCACCCCGCCCACGCCAAACGCCGTCCAAAACACCTTATCCATCGCCCTCTGGTTCATGTAAATCTCTCTCCCAAACCATCCAGCGCAATCACCCCACGGAAATTCTCAACGCCCTCACCGCGATTCCTCAATCATGACCTTCAAATTCCCCAACGCCTCCGGCACCGCCTGCCTCCCATACCCCAACTGCTCCACCGCGTACCGCACACCCTTCGCCGATTCCCCCTGCCACTCCGCCCCCGCCTCCAACAGCACCACCGCCGTTTGCCAGCACTCCCGCCGCACCGCCACCGCCACCGGCCCCTCCCCACGCACCCGCTTCTTCACATCCACGCCCCGCGCCAACAACAACCGCACAATCTCCACGTCCTCCACCCGATGTCCGTCCCGATGAATCCACGCCCACCACGCCGGCGCCTGCTCCCCCTCGGCGTAGTTCGCATCCGCGCCCGCCGCCAGAATCGCCTCCAACATCTCCTGCCGCCGCATCCCATCCCCCTCCGGCCCCGCCAAAAACCGCGACGCCTCGGCATAAAACCGGTTCACATCCACAGCCCCCGGAGCCAACTGCCGAACACCCTCCACATTCCCCATCCGCAGCGCAATCGCCAACGGGTCCACCGGCCCCTCCGCCCGCTCCCGCGTCTGCTCCGTCAGCACCGTCAGCGCGGGTACCCCCGCGCACAGCAACAGCACAATCACCGCCAGCAGACACAGCAGCCGCGCATTCTCACTCTTCGCCGTCGCAAACACACCCGCCGCCACACCCACAAATCCCAGCGGCATCAGCAGCGCAATCACCCCAAGATCCGCCCACGGCGACCCGCTCCGCAACATCATCACCAGCAGGTACAGAAGCACCGCTTCACTCAGCCCAAAGGCCGTCCAGAATACTTTCCCCATCGTCGGCCGGTTCATTGGATCGCCCTCTCTTCCAATCCAACCAGCGCAGCCGCCCCCCCAAACTCCTCAAGAAAACTACGCCCCCGCCGCCAGCCCCCTCGCAAACGAACACACCGTCACATACCGCCCGCCCCGCACAATCTCCACCACCCGGCGCCGCTCCGCGGCCGGCACCACCACCAGCCGCGCCGTCCCCTTTTCAACATCCAAATACCGCTCCGCCGCCCATCCGAAAAACGGAAACCACCGCGACTCCCACGCCAACATCACCCACTCCCCCACCGCCACCGGATGCGGCGAAACGGCCCCCACATCCTCCGCCGTCCACCAGATCCGCCACGGCCCCTCCGCCGTCACAGCCTCGTCGATCGCCGTCCCCTCGCCCCGCGCCATCGCAGCCTCAAAAGCCCCCAACTCCATCACCCGCCCGCGCCCCGCCATCAGCGAAACGAACGCACGTTCCCGCCGCCGCCCTAACGGCGCCGCCACCCATCGCCCCATGTCCATCACCACTAGCAGCGGGATCGACAACGGGAGAAGCAGCGCCGAAACAATCCAGTTCGGCGCTGCCACAGTCGAACTAGTCTTCTTTGTGGATCTGCTGGGCAAGGTAATTTCCTTCCCCGACTTCCGACATCATGTGGAGCTGCGCCTCCAACCAATCCACGTGGTGCTCTTCGTCCACCAGGATCTTTTCAAACAAGTCGCGCGACCCGTTGTCGTGCGCCGCCGTCGCCGACGCGATGGCCTTGTTCAACCGCGGCACCGCCTGCAATTCCAGGTTCAGATCGTTCTGAAACTGCTCTTTGACAGTCTTGCCGATCGCCAGCGGGAACAGCTCGTTCATCGTCGGCGTCCCGTCCAAATACAGGATCCGCTCAATCAACGCCTCGGCGTGGCGCATCTCGTCGATGGACTCCTTGCGCGTATAATTCGCCAGTTTCTGGTAGCCCCAGTTCTCCATCATCTCGGCGTGCAGGAAGTACTGGTTGATCGCCGTCAACTCCGCCTTCAAGCACTCATTCAGGTACGCGATTACTTCGTCATTGCCACGCATACTGCGATTGTATCAGCGCCAGCCGTGGCAAACTGGAGTCGATGGCAGTAACCGCAACTCTCCCCAGCGCCCGCATCCTCATCGCCGACGACGAGGAGGCCCAGCGCAACGGCCTCGCCAGCATGCTCCGCGGCTGGGGCTTCGCCGCCGATACCGCCGCCGACGGCCAGGAAGCCCTCGAAAAGCTCATGGCCGAGCCCTTCTCCGTCCTCATCACCGATCTCAAAATGCCCCGCATGGACGGCTTCGAACTCCTCCGCCGCCTCCCCGTCGAAAACATCCAGGTCCCCGCCATCGTCCTCACCGCCTTCGGCAATATCGAAACCGCCGTCAGCACCATGCACGAACTCGGCGCCTTCTGGTTCCTCGAAAAACCCATCCAGCCCTCCGTCCTCCGCGTCCTGCTCGAACGCGCCATCACCCAGGCCCGCCTCACCGAAGAGACCCAGCGCCTCCAGCGCCAACTCAGCCAAACCGGCGCCATGGGCCAGATGGCCGGCGCCAGCGCCAACATGCGCCAGATCTTCTCGCTCGTTGAACAGGTCGCCCCCTCCAAAGCCGCCGTCCTCATCACCGGCGAATCCGGCACCGGCAAGGAACTCGTCGCCCGCGCCCTGCACACTCTTTCCCCCCGCGCCAACGGCCCCTTCGTCGCCCTCAACTGCGCCGCCATGCCCGAATCACTCATCGAAAGTGAACTCTTCGGCCACGAAAAAGGCGCCTTCACCGGTGCCGTCGAACGCCGCGCCGGCTGCTTCGAACTCGCCCAGCACGGCACGCTCCTGCTCGATGAAATCGGCGACATGCCGCTCAACACGCAAGCCAAACTCCTCCGCGTGTTGGAAGACTCCCGCGTCCGCCGCCTCGGCGGCCGCACCGAAACCGTCGTCGATGTCCGCGTCGTCGCCTCCACGAACAAGAATCTACCCGAAGCCATTCGCGCCAATCAGTTCCGCGAAGATCTCTTCTACCGCCTCAACGTCTTCGAAATTCTCCTCCCGCCGCTCCGCGACCGCCTCGAAGACGTCCCCGTCCTCTCGCGCGCCCTCCTCGAAGATCTCAACCGGAAACACGGCACGCAAGTCATCGACATCGCCCCCGACGCCATGGACCTCCTCGGCCGCCACCGCTGGCCCGGCAACGTCCGCGAACTCCGCAACGCCCTTGAACGCGCCGTCATCCTCGCCGCCGATGGCGTCGTCCTCGCGCGCCATCTACCCCCCTCGGTCGTCCCCGCCGCCGTCCGCGAGATCGTCGTCGCCGAATCGGCCGCCGAAGATTTCCTCGTCCTCCCCTCCGGCACCACCATCGACGACGCCGAGCGCGCTCTGGTCAAGCGTACCCTCATCCTCACCAAGGGCAACAAAACCCGCGCCGCCGAAGTCCTCGGTATCAGCCTCAAGACCCTTTTCAACAAACTGAAGGGCTACGGCGAAGCCGAACAAGAGGGCTAACCAAGTTCGCAACGATACCCCCCGGGGACATACGTGCCGGAGCCCAACGGGCGTAGGCCGTGTGTCCCCAGACGCCGTATTCGCCCGACACCCCGATCGGTGCCTGGTACCGGGCCAGTCCGACGCAGCCAAAACCCAACAACCGCCACCCGCGCCACCTCCCCCCGCCTACGGTAGGCTAAAGTTTGGAACCTTACTTGCTCTAAAGGCCGTTACGCAGTGTCCCTCACCAACCGGCTCTCTCTCAAGGCCCGCCTCCACATCGCCACCATCATCCTGGTGTTGACACTCGTCTTTTTCCTCGCCGGCCTGAACCTCCAAAACTCCCTCGAACAAACCTTCAAAGATGTCCAGGAACGCGCCCAGACCAACGCCACCATGATGCGCGACTTCCTCGTCCAACGCATCGACGATCGCGTTGCCACATGGCGCCCCCGCCCCAAAGACCTCGGTGAAACCAAGGCCGTCTGGGCCCAGATCCTCCGCGAAGATCTCCTCATCCCCCAGCTCCTCCAAAAGGCGCAGGCCAGCTCCTCCCTCGTCGTCGACATCCTCATCACCGACCAGAACGGAATGGTCCTCACCGCCGCCAATCCAGCCCACGCCGGCGCCACCGCGCCCAATCTGCCCGACTACACCGAGTGGCAAAAACGACCGATTTCCAATCGCCTTTGGGAAATTT
Source organism: Bryobacteraceae bacterium (assembly GCA_044358225.1). GTDB lineage: Bacteria > Acidobacteriota > Terriglobia > Bryobacterales > Bryobacteraceae. The sequence goes on from JBIKOG010000065.1 coordinate 25,392, forward strand.
TTACCAGGAATCAGGACTACGTCATCCGCATCCCCTTGGCCGCCATCGGCGACGACCAGGAACTTTTTACCATCCGTATCACCACCTCCAACGCCCTGATGCATTCCGCCGTCCAGCCCGGCGTCCAGAACACCGCCTACATCTCCCTGCTCGCCATCGTCATCTCCATTCTTTACACCGTCATTTTTTCCAACCTCACCCTCCGCCCCCTCGCCCGCGTCGGCGAAACCATCGACAAAATCGCCGCCGGCGAGTTCTCCGCCGACCCTCTCCGCCCCTCCCAGGAATCCCAGGAGTTCGCCGACCTCCAATCCAAACTCGGCGTCCTCGGCCGCCAGGTCCGCGGCGCCCGCCAGGATGCCGATCAGCTTCGCGGCAAGATCGATCAACTCCTCCAGCGCATGGAAGAAGTCGTGCTGCTGTTCGATGACGACGAACGCCTCATCATGGCCGGCCGCCCCGCCGAACGCCTCTTCCAGATGCCGCGCCACGAACTGATCGGCCTCCATATTCAGGATCTATTCCCGGACAAATCCCCCATCGGCTCCTCCATCCAAACCGCCGTCGAGTTCCACAAGCCGCTTACCGACATGCTCGTCCGCCACCGCACCCGCAGCGGCGACGAAGTGAATTTCCTGTTGAGTCTCGACTGGAACGCCGGACAGATGCTGGTCACCCTCCGCGACTCGGAGTCGCGCAAAGCCCTCGCCAGCCACCTCGATCTCTCCTCGCGCCTGGCCTCCATCAGCCGCCTCACCGGTGGCGTAGCGCACGAAATTAAGAACCCGCTCAACGCCATCGCCATCAATCTGGAAGTGCTCCGCTCGCGCCTCGCCGGCGACAACGGCGAACTGAAGTCGGAAGTCGACGTGATCGCCCGGGAGATCTCGCGCCTCGACCGCGTCGTCAAAACGTTCCTCAACTTCACCCGTCCGGTGGAGGTGAAACTGACCACGCTCGACGCCGGCGAGACCCTCCGCGAGATCGGCCAGTTGGTCGAAGAACAAGCCACCCGCAACCAGGTGGACATGATCGTGTTCACCCCGACGGCGCCCGCCGTCGCCTGGGCCGATCCGGATCTGTTGAAACAGGCGCTGTTGAACATCGTCGTCAACGGCATCGAGGCGATGCCCAACGGCGGTCAGCTCTACCTGCGCCTGCTCTTGGCCGGCGACGAGATCTCACTCGAAGTGGAAGACCGCGGTCCAGGCATTCCCGAAGAAGCACAGGAGAAGATTTTCCAGTTGTATTTCACAACAAAGACAAACGGCAGCGGCATCGGATTGGCCGTTGCCTATCAGGCGGTGCAGCTGATGGGCGGCATGCTCGCCATGCGCTCCCAGCCCGGTCACGGAACGATGTTCCGCATCGACCTGCCGGCCGTCGCCGTCGATCCGTTTGCGGTAACTGATGACGCCATTCCGGTCGGGGAGAAGGCATAATGCGGCTGACGTATTTGTTATCCACGTTGTTGCTGGTGACCAGTTGCGGCCCCTTCCGCACGGCGAAGGCGCCGCTGCCGCCGCCCACGCCGATGCCCGCGCGGATTCCCGATCAGATCTCCAACACCGAACCGGCGCCGCCGCCGAAGAACCTGCCGCCGCCTCCGGTGATCGCCAATCATCCGGACGCGCGCCCGGCGCCGACGGCGCAGATGTCGATCCCGGCGACGCCCACCGCGCCCCCGCCGCGCCCCGTGAAGAAGAAGCAGAACAAGCGGGTGGCGGTGGCGCCGCCGCCTCCGGCCGCCAGCGCGGAACCCGTCGTGGAGCCATCCGCTCCTCCTGCCTACCGTCTGGGCCAACTGCGAACGCCGGAGCAGCGGGAGCAACTACGGAAGCAGACGGAGGACCTGATCGGGGTCTGCAGCGCCGCGCTGTCGGCCGCCGAAGGCCGCCAGTTGACCGCGATGCAGTCGGAGATGGCAAACCGTGTCCGGGCGTTCTCCCAGCAGGCGCTGCAGACGTTGGAGACCGATCCCGGCGAAGCCCGCAACTTCGCAACAAAGGGCAAGACCTTCGCCGAAGCGCTGCTGGCGGAATTGAAAAAATAAAAAAGCCCCGGAACCTTTGGGGGTTCCGGGGCGAGATCACCACTGGCAAGAGTTAGAGCGATTTAGCGATGGCCGGGGAGGACTTGGCGGCGGTGGGCAAGGTGTAGACCTTGATCTCCACGCGGCGGTTCTGCATGCGGCCTTCGCGGGTCTTGTTGTCGGCCACCGGCTTCACACTGCCGACACCGAGCATCTGGATGCGGCGGAGCGGGACTTCGTGTTCCACCGAGAGATACCGGGCAACGGTCATGGCGCGGCGCTGGCTGAGTTCCTGGTTGTAGGCGGCGTTACCGACCGGATCGGCAAAGCCCTGCACTTCGACGACGAACTTCTTCTGGTCCTTGACGGTGGCGGCGAAGCTGTCGAGCTTGTCCTTCATGTCCTTCGTCAAGTCCGCCTTGTTGAAGGCGAAGGTGATGCTTTCCGAACGGGACATCTGGTAGTTGTCCAGATTCTCGTAGAGGGTATCGAGATTTTTACCGAAGGTGGTTTCGACTTCGCCGATGCGGGTCATGGACTTTTCGGCGAGCGCGTTGGCTCCGTCGGCACGCTGGCCGGCGGCGACGGCTTTGCCATCGGCGGTCATGGCCATGGATTTGGCGAGCTTGGCTTCGCGTTCGGCGCCGCTGGCGACCTCGGTCGTCTGGGACAGCTGCTTTTCGAGCGCGTCGACATCGGCTTCGGCCTGCGTGGCGCGCTTCTCGACGGCACCGACGCGATTCTCAACCGGCGCGATGGCCGCCCGGACGTGGCGCTTCGTCGCGCACCCCGTGGAAAACAACATGAGCCCCGCCGCCGCCGTGCTCATCAGAACCGCATTTTGCAAAATCATTTTTGAGTCGAACTCCTTTCGACTCTTTCATTGCAACCTGGGGGCCAAACGAATAAGTGCTTATGAATCAATAAATAGGGGTAAATGTAACGGGCCGGTGTAGGGATTTTTGACAGGGTACACCGGCCCGTTGGCTGAAAGTTAGACAGACATGGTGGCCAGTTCGACGTGGCTGCGGTGGCCTTCGACGACGACGATGCCGGACTCGGTGACGTAGTAGCGCTTCTTGTCCTCTTCGAGGTCGTAGCCGATGGTGGTGCCTTCGGGGATACGGACGTTCTTATCGAGGATGGCGCGCTTGATCTTCGAATGGCGGCCGATGTCGACGTTGTCGAAGAGAATCGAGTCTTCGACCTGGGCGCCGGTGTGAACGCGGACGCCACGACCGAGGATGGACCCTTTGACGGTGCCGCCGGAGAGGATGGAGCCACCGGAGACGATGGAATCGAGGGCGGTACCGCGGCGGCCTTCTTCGTCGAAGACGAACTTGGCGGGCGGGTCCTCGAAGCCGGCGGTGCGGAGCTTCCACTCGCGGTTGTAGAGGTTGAGCGCGGGGGCGACGGCGCGGAGGTCCATGTTGGCGTCGTAGTAGGCGTCGAGGGTACCGACGTCGCGCCAGTAGGCTTCCGAGTTCGGCGGGTCACCGGGGATGCGATTGGTATTGAAGTCGTAGGCGAACATGTCGGCCTTCCCGATCAGGGACGGCAGGATGTCGCGGCCGAAGTCGTGGGAGGAGTTTTCATCGGCGGCGTCGGCGTAGAGTTCGCGGAGGAGCAGGCCGGTGGAGAAAATATAGTTGCCCATGGAGGCGAGGCACATCTCGGGATTGCCGGGCATGGTGGGCGGGTTGGAGGATTTCTCGTGGAAGCCGGTGATGCGGCCGTCGGGGCTGCACTCGATGACGCCGAACTCCTTGGCTTCCTCTTTGGGAACGGGGATGGCGGCGATGGTGATCTGGGCGCGCTTCTGTTCGTGGAACTCGATCATGTCGCGGATGTTCATGCGATAGATGTGATCGGCGCCGAAGATGCAGACCAGATGGGGGTCGGCCTGTTCGATGAGGTTGATGTTCTGATAGACGGCGTCGGCGGTGCCGCGGTACCAGGTTTCCCCGGCGGAGCGCATCTGGGCGGGGACGGGGATGATGAACTGATTTTTCAGCAGGCCGCCGAAATCCCAGCCGTCGCGAATGTGCTGGAGGAGCGATTGGCTTTTGAACTGGATGAGGACGTAGGTGGAATAAATGCCGGAATTGATGAGGTTGGAAAGGACGAAGTCAATCAGGCGATAACGGCCGCCGAAGGGAACGGCGGGCTTGGCACGTTCTTTGGTGAGCGGGTAGAGACGAGTTCCCTTGCCGCCCGCAAGGACAAAGGCAAGTACACGAAGTTGCATGTTGAACACTCCCGCCGGGCGGGTACAGAGCCCGGCTTTCATGCGCCCGGGTCGGGGGAACTACTTTAGAGAGCGGGCGCGCCCTCAGGGTACAGCAACACTACTTATATCTAAGTATGTGCCGAACGCAAGCGGGCGCGCCTGAATTTTCTGTTTCGATCTACTTCTGGTGGACGGTGATTTGCTGTTCGGGAGCGGCGAAACCGGCGCGGCTGAGCAGCTTGTTGGTATCGAAATAGACCTGCCAGTAGTTGTCCGTGTGGGTGTAGGGGCGGACGGCGAGGACGGGTCCGAGGAGATTGAAGTCGAGGATTTCGACGTCGGGGGCTGGATTGGCGACGACGTTGGGGATGGTCAGGAGTTGTTGTTTGAGCTGGGCGATGGCGGCGTGGACATCGGTGGCGCCATTGAGCTGGGCGGTGCGATCGACGCGGCGGAAGGGGTTGGTGGAGTAGTTCTGAATGGTATCGCCGAAGACCTTGTTGTTGCCGACGAAGGTGGAGACGTTGTCGGGGCTGATGATGGTGGTGGCGAAGAGGCCGATTTCGTGGACGGTGCCGGTGATGCCGCCGGCGGTGACGAAGTCGCCGACCTTGAAGGGGCGGAGGATGACGAGGAAGACACCGGCGGCGAAGTTGGCGAGCAGGCCGGCCCAGGCGGCGCCGATGGCGATACCGGCGGCGGCGATGAGGGCGGCGAAGGTGGTGGTTTCGACACCGAAGTAGCCGAGGATGGCGACGACGAGAGCGATGTTCAGGGCGACGCCGATGGAGGCGATCAGCCATTGGATGAGGGTTTCTTCGATCTTCTGGCGGCGGAGCGTGCGGCCGAGAATATTAGTGGACAGATGAATGAGCCAGCGGCCGATGACCCAGAGGGCGATAGCGCCGAGGACTTTCAGGCCGACGGCAGTGAGGATCGGAATGGAGGTGTCGAGAAGTTTTTGGAAATCCATGGAGATGAGAGTAAACAAAACGGGGGGAGAGTTGCATGATATTTTCATTGGGATGCGATATCTATTTGTTGCGCTGGGTGCGTGCCTGCTGACGGTGGGCGGATTGCGGCTGATGGGATGGGCGCCGCTGCCGGAGACGGTGAAGCTGGACAATGCGCGGGTGCGGGTGAAGGAGGTCGTGTATTTGCCAGGGGTTCCGCGGGACCGGTATACGCGGCCGACCGATCAGGTGATTGTGTGGCTGGACGACGCGAAGTATCAGCGCCTGGATTCGACGACGAAAGAGAAGACCGTGCGCGAGCGGAAGCGCGGGGAGATTTTGTGGCACAACAAGGGCGAGGATGCGCCGGTGTTGACGAATTTGGGCTCGGCTCCTTATCGGACGCTGACGATTGAGTTGAAGTAGATGAAAGCCGCGGTGATTGGCACGGGGATGATGGGTCCCGGGATTGCGATGACCTTGACGCTGGGTGGCGTTGAGGCGGTGATTCTGGGGCGGACCGATGAGAGCGCGCAGGCTGGGCTGGCGACGGCGCGGCGGCAGTTGGCTTTGTTGGCCGCGAATGGCTTGGCGACGGCGGAGCAGGTGGCGTTTTCCGAGGCACATTTGCGGGCTTCTTCGGCGTTTGAGGAGGAGGTTGCGGCGGCGGAGTTGGTGGTGGAATCGGGCCCGGAGAACCTGGCGTTTAAGCAGGAGTTGTTTGGGCGGATGGACGGGTTGACGGACGCGGTGTTGACGTCGAACACGTCGGGGTTGAGCATCACGGCGATCGCGGAGCGGTGCGCGCGGCCGGAGCGGGTGATGACGACGCACTTTTGGAATCCGCCGCATTTGATGCCGTTGGTGGAAGTGGTGATGGGGGCGCGGACTTCGCTGGCGCTGGCGGAGGGGGTTCGGGATTTATTGAAGGCGTGCGGGAAGGCTCCGGTGTTGGTGAAGAAAGATACGCCGGGGCAGTTGGGGAACCGGATGCACATGGCGTTGATTCGCGAGGCGGCGCACATTGTGAGCGAGGGGATTGCGAGTGTGGAGGACGTGGACCAGGCGGCAAGTATGAGCTTTGGGCTGCGGCTGCCGATGTATGGGGTTTTGGAGCACATGGACATTGTGGGGTTGGACATGTCGATGGGGATTTTGGAGTATGTGGCTTCGGATTTGTATAACGAGGTAGAGGCGCCGGCGCGGTATCGGGAGTTGGTTGGGGGCGGGGATTTGGGGGCGAAGACGGGGAAGGGGTTTTATGACTGGGGGGTGAAGAGCGCGGATGAGGCGCGGGCGAGGCGGGATGGGTTTGTGCTGCAGATGTTGCGGTGGCGGAAGGGGATTGCGTAGGTATTTTTGGACACACTTCGGGTGTCGCTGGTCGTTTTTGGGGTTACATTACGGGCTGGATTTCGCCAGCGGGCGGGCTGTTGACGATGGTTGGGGCCGGGGCCGGGGCCGGGATTTCGGCGACTTCGGACTCGGTTGGTGGCGGCGTTTCTGGCTCGTCGTTTGTTTTCAAGGACTTTTGGGAGGGTCCTTGATTGGCGGCGAATTTCTTGAGGCGCATGATGTCGCGTTCTAACCGCGAGATGGTGCTTTGGTGGCGGTTGATGCGGACTTCGAGGCGGTAGACCAGGGAGCCGGGTTTGCAGGCTTCGAGTTCGGCTTGGAGGACGCCTCCGGTGTTGGCGTGGAGTTCGGCTAGTTCGGAACGCCGGACTAGCATGAGTCTCGCTAGTTCCCAGTGGGCGAAGGTGAGTTCGTCGACACGGGTGGCGATGTATTCATCTTCGGGCTGCCAGTATTTGTAGAAGCTCTCGCGGAGCTTCAGGAAGCCTTCCTGGCTGACCGATTGTTTGAGCGTCTCTTCGGTGGCGTAGAGACCGTGGGTGAATGTCGCGGTTCTGGCTTTGAGGAGGCCTTCGGGCGTTTTCGGGCCCTGGCTTTTGGCGCCGTTGATCCGGGCGGATTCGGCGCGGCGGTTGGAATGGTTTTGGAGTGCCATAGTTTCAGGCTATGGGGTGGTTGGCTAGTAACCGGCGGCTTGGGTTTTTGGGATTTGGCTGTAGGTGGTTGGTGGGGTTGGGGTTAGCGGTTGGAAAATAAATCGATTTCCCTTGTGAACGACTTGCAGAACTCGGTCAAAATGGGGTTGACTTTTGCCTGGCGATTCTGAAAGTAATCGTTTTTATTGGGGTTTCGCGGTGTGGGGCGGACGC